>DGUD01000120.1 GCA_002393865.1 Treponema sp. UBA4319 | reverse complement strand
ATACATCTCATGCTGAAGCCCTGCATGCTTATCCGGGGCTCAAACCTGAAAACAAAAATACGCTCCCGGAACCCCTGCTTTCCGGGAGCGCATATCCATGAGGCGCGCGTATCAGAGCGGGATGTTGCCGTGCTTTTTTGCGGGCGCAGTAGACTGCTGCTTGTCCGCAAGGAAGGCGAGGCTCCGTGCCACGCGGGCGCGGGTCTCCTCCGGCTCGATGATTTCCGTCACGTAGTTGTGCTGTGCCGCGACGAGCGGTGTCATGACCGTCCTGCGGTACTCGTCGGATTTCTCCGCCACAAACTGCGCCTGCGCCGGGTCTTTCATCTGCTTCGCGTACAGGATTTCGAGCGCGCCCTCCGCGCCCATGACGGCAATCTCAGCCTTGGGCCACGCGTACACAAAATCCGCGCCCAGATGCTTGGAGCACATGGCGATGTAGGCGCCGCCGTAGGCCTTCCTCGTGATGACGGTGACTTTCGGCACCGTCGCCTCGCTGTAGGCGTAGATGACTTTGGCGCCGTGGCGGATGATGCCCTTCTGCTCTTCCTCCGGGCCGGGGATAAATCCGGGCACGTCCACAAAGGTGACGAGCGGAATGTCAAAGCTGTCGCAGTAACGCACAAAGCGCGCGATTTTGTCGGAGGAGTCGCAGTTGAGGAAGCCGCCGATGCCCGCCGGGTTGTTCGCCACGATGCCGACGGTCTTGCCCTCAATGGTGGCAAAGCCGACGACCGCCATCGGCGCAAATTCCGGCATGAGCTCGTAGAAGCTGTCGTCATCGGTGACGCAGCTGATGACCTGGCGCATGTCGTATGCCTGCATGCTCTTTTCCGGCAGGATGGAGCCGATTGCCTTTGCCTTCTTGTGCGCGTCGAACTTGAACTTGCGCGCCTGCGGCTTCTCGCCATAGCTGTGCGGGATGTAGTCAAGCAGGCGGCGGACGCTCTCGTAGCAGCTGTCCTCGTCGTCAAAGCGGTAGTGCGCCACGCCGCTCTTCTGCGAGTGGATGGCGACGCCGCCCAGCTCCTCTGCGGTGATATCCATGAACATCACGCTCTTGACGACCTTGGGGCCGGTGATGAAGAGCTGGCTGATTTTATCGACGGCAAAGATAAAGTCCGTGATTCCGGGGGAATACACCGCGCCACCCGCGCAGGGGCCCGCGATGATGCTTATCTGGGGAACGGAGCCGGAAGCCCGCACGTTCTGGTAGAAGAGGTCGCCGTAGCCGCAGAGCGCGTCCACGCCCTCCTGAATGCGCGCCCCGCCGGAATCGTTGATGCCGATGACCGGGCAGCGGGCCTCGATGGCCTTGCTGATGAGCTCCGCGATTTTCTGGCCGTGCACCTTGCCGAGGCTTCCACCCTGCACCGTAAAGTCCTGGGCATAGACGGCAACCGTACGCCCGTTTATCGTGCCGAAACCAGTGATGACGCCGTCATAGGGGATTTCCTTCTTGTCCATGCCGAACGCCGTGCACTGGTGGTGCGCCGCGGAATACAGCTCGCAGAAACTGTCCTTGTCGCACAGTTTGCCGATGCGCTCGATGGCGTGCAGCTTGCCCTTCGCATGCTGCTTCTCCAAATCGTACGTATGTGTTGCCATTATGAAGCCCCCTGTCTTTCTGAAACTCACTCGTCCTTATTTTAGCAGCAAAGCCTGCTTTAGTCAATATGACAAAATTTGTAAAAATGTCAAACTTATCTTCCGCGAGTCTCTTTCCCTCCTCAGAACGCGGCCTTCTCCGAGCTGAATTTTCCGGCGGCGATAATCTCCGAGCCGGCCGGAAGCCACGGATACTGCCTGCGCAGCTCCTCCATGGCGGCAAGCAGCTCCGCCTGATGCCCGATGGCGGCGCGGTAATCGGCGGCAAAGGCCTTGGCGGACAAGGTCTGCGTCAGCTCGCTCGTGTGGCTGATGCCGGTGATAATCCAGCGGTTCCTGCGGAAGGTGAGCGTCAGGATGTCCTCGTAGCTGATGACGGTAAGCTCGTCGTCACCCTCGTGGAAGACAAAGCTGTAGGCCGCCTTGAGGGACTTTGCGCTGCCGTCGGAAACCGGCGTCCCCCCGTCCTCCGTGATTGCCGGGGCGCTGGCGCTCTTTGCGGGCGCCGGAAAGTAGAGCTCGCCCTTGGAATTCCCGATGGTGAGCTGCGAGAGCCCGCACATGCGGTAGTTCATGTCGTTGCAGTTGAGCCATTCCGCGGGGGAGACCGTGCGCAGCGCCGAATTGTAGGACGCCTGCGTCTTTGCCGTCACGTAGAATGTCCCCACCATGTCCACGATGTTGCCGGCCTGCTTGCCGGAAGAGCAGGCGTCGGCCGCAGTGATGTCCATGGTGTTCACCGCGCTGTAGAACATCTCGGCGGTCTGCATCGCGGTAAGCCCCTTTGAGGTTGGCTTGCTCCTGTCCCCGCTGATAAAAAGCGCGGTAAGGAATATGACCACCGTGCTGGCGGCGGCGGCCACCGAGATGGCTGTCCGGTTGTGGCGGAAGAAGCGCTTCCTCCCCAGCCGCATGGCAAAGCGCTCGCGCCAGCGCCTTGTCTCCGCGTCAAAGGCCTCCTGCGACACATTCGCCTTGTGGATGACCGCCGCGAGCTTTCCGTCCGCGGGCAGCCTGCCGTCCTCCGTAAGCCCCAGCTCCCGGTACAGCGCCTTGAGCGGGAACTGCATGCCCGCCCGCCGCGTCGCCTCCGCAGCCTGCCCCGAAGGCTTTGCCCCCTCGGTAATCGCGGACGCGCCGAATTTTCCGCCCGCCTTGCGCAGACCCGCAGCCCGGCGCAGCGCGTTGTCTATCCCGGCGGCAAGCTTGCCGTCCAGCGCCCACACCCGGCGGGCAGCAGGAATATAGTTGCCGTCATACAAATCCTCCTCCCGCTCGTCCTCGTCCTCCGCCGGGAAAGGAAAATCGCCCGCAAGCAGCCGGTACGCCACCGCCGCCTGAATGAACTTGAGCGCGGCATCCCCGCTGAGCGCCCGGTTCACGTAGACGCCCTGCATCCTGCCATACGTCCCGCCGCCCGCGCAGAGCAGCGCCGTCTCAAGCAGCCCGGAAGGAAGGAACACGATGCTGCAGAAGTCCGGCGAAAGGAATATGCCGCCGCCGCCCGACGGGGGAACAAAGGCTCCCTGCTCAAGCGCGCTCTCAATAGCCGCGCAGACCGCAGCCCCGGCACAGAAGGCGCTGGCTTTGTCACCGGAGTCAAGATAGTCTCCGAGCGTGTATCCGTCAAATGCCTTGCCCTCCAGCAGTACGGTACCGCCCGCCCTGACTGCCGCCGCGGACTGCCCGCCGTCTGATTCCGGCGCGGCAAAGACCGTCCCCGTAAACGACCAGGCGGAAAAATGCCAGCCGTCATCATCCCGCCGCGCAAGGCAGCCCGGCTCGTTCAGGTGCTGCACAAGACGCGACTTTGTGAACGCGGCCTGCGTCATCGATGTATTGAGATAGAGGTTCCCCTCCTGCGAAAAAACTGCCTTCATATCCATGCTTCTATAAAACCCCTCCGGAAACCAGCCGTTCCCGAACAGCTCTATTCTACCGTTTTGCCACCGGGCTGTACAGGGTTCGGCGGGAACAAGAGGCGCGGGGAACAGGAAATTCATACACAAAATATATGATTTTGATAAAAACAATATATTAGACGCTATCGTACAAAAGTGCTAGACTACAAGCACAACGAGGAGGTTGCTATGGTTGCACAGGTGCTTGAGGCTTTTATGCTGGTTTGTTTCGGCTGCTCGTGGCCGCTATCGCTCATGAAGAATATCAGGGCGCGCAGCGCAAAGAACATGAGCCTCCCGTTCACGCTGCTGATTGTGGCGGGCTATGTCGGCGGCATCGCCGCGAAATTCCTGAACGGGCAGTTCACATACGTGCTCGCTTTCTATTTCCTCAACTTGTTCGTCGTCCTGCTCAATGTGCCGGTCTACGTCGTGAACCGCAGATACGATCAGGGCAAGGAAATCAAGTTGTTCAGGAGGCTCCATCAGGCAGTCTACTATGACTTCCTGTGGCTATATGATAAATTCGGACGGATTACGGCGCTCCTTGACTCTACGCCGGAACTCCCGCCCCGCACGAATAATACCGAAAGGAGGCACGATATGAATCCATTAATCCCCGAGCTGAACGAGAAAATCCAGGAGCTCAAGAAGCTGGCGCAGGAGCTTGACCAGGACTACCTGAAGGTCAACTCCTCCGAAGAATCGCTTATCATCGAGGGCGTCGTCCGCTCGATTGAGGAAGCAGAGACCCGGATTTCCCGCGTCGTTTCTATCGAAGAGAAGAAAGACCGCAAGATTGCGGTGTGACAGCTCCGCTCTGAAGCGAACCCAAACGGACATAAACAGCAGCGCGCGCAGAAAGTTCTGCGCGCGCTGACATTTTTATGCATGAGCCGCACGCAACGGGCACGCAGCTTGCACTGTCCCGATAATACTCGGAGCAGGAATTTTTGTCTTTTCGGGAATGCAGGAAAGCGAGAGGAAATGATTCAAAGGCAAGCGGAAATGGTTCCGACGATTCTCCGCGTCGTCAAAACAGTGTCGGCGGAGCAGTCACCTTCAATCCAATCGCTAATCAGCCCGATGGTTCCGTAGATGATGAAATTCGCAAGTGCGCTCCGCTGGCCGTCCGTAAGTTCAGGCTTTGATTTCTTTAAGGCGCTGGAAAAATAATTTTTAAAATCAGGTATACCGTTTTTTACGGCATACAGTATCTCTTCCCTGTTCATCCTTGAAATTATTTTTGAAAACGCCAGATGCTCTTTTATGTATCCGAGCACGGAAGAAAGCCAGAGCGTAAAATCTCCGCCCGCGGCGACCTGCTGCTTTGCGTAAAGCGCGGTCTTCGCAAGATAATCTTCGGCGATGTCCTTAAAAACTTCATACGGGTTTGAATAATAGCTGTAAAAGGTGGAGCGGTTCACACCGGCCGTGCGGCAAAGCTCCGCGATGCTGATTTCGCCCACGCTTTTGTCCTTAAAAAGAAATACGAACGCATCCTTTATTTTCTCGCGCGACAATGTTTTTCTTTTCATACGTATTTATTATATCACAAATAAAAAAAATCGTTAATCCGACAGAAAAAGTGTTTTTTGCCGTTTAAAATATTTTTGCGTGTGGATAAAATCGGTCTGAAAAACGAAAATTACGGGAGAAAATCTTATGCGAACAAAAAAACCGATTCTCATTTCCGCCGTCGCAATAGCGGCGCTTATTCTTGCGCTGATTTTTTCTAGGGCGAACAAGAAGGAGACCGTTTATTATTCAAAGGAAAATTCCACTGCGGTCACGAATCGGATTCCGCAGGGAAAAATTACGAAGGCTGTGCAGCAGATTATGATTGGCACAGAGACGGCGAACGAAGAGCAGGCGCGCCAGACGCTCAAGGCGATAAAGGACGCAGGCTACGATGCCATCGAGCTGAACGAATTCATGATTCACGATTCGGGGCTGACGGTGAGGCTGTTGACAAAGCTTGCGGGAATGCCCGTGGGTAAAGGAGGGAAGCTCGACTGGTCTCGTCTGGTTCAGGAAAGCGGGCTTGCAGTCTCAAGCCTCCACACCTACCTTGCGCAAATTGAAGAAAACCCGCTTACGGTCGCAAAGGAAGCGGAATGCTTCGGCACAGACACAGTCGTCATAACCGCGATGTACCGCTTCGATTATTCAAACCTTGAGGAAGTAGGGCGTCTGGCGGAAAGGCTGAATGAGGCGGGGAAAAAATTGTCCGAATACGGAATCCGACTCCTTTATCACAACCACAACGTTGAGCTTCAGCACGTCACGGCGGAAAAGACTGCATACGACGTCATCATCGAAAACACGAATCCCGAATACGTCAATTTTGAATTCGACAGCTACTGGATGCAGGACGGCGGCGCGGACGTTGCTTCGCT
>DGUD01000099.1 GCA_002393865.1 Treponema sp. UBA4319 | reverse complement strand
TGTTTTCATGCTGAATCCCTGTCCGTGACCCCGGTTTTTGTTGCGTTGTGCCAGCTTCCGTGCTATACTAAAATTGTCTGGAATTCCTCTTGGTTTCCGGGCACATCCAATACAGATAAGCCTCGTTCCTGTGAATTCGGAAAGCGATAGCTGTGTGGATGCTGTTGTCTCAGGGAGAAGCCGATGAACAAGAACGGAGCTTGGGAATTTTTCCGGAAAAACCAGAATATAACAGCTTTGTGTGCCTGCGGTGCAGCAGTTGCCTTGAATTTGCTGTTGGGGCTGGGGGCATCCGCGCTTGGGCTGCCGTTGTATCTGGACACCGTCGGGACTGTGATGATTGCCGTTCTGGGTGGCTATCTTCCGGGTGTCTCCGTGGGATTTGCCACCAATATCGTAAAGAACTTTTTTGATAATTCTTCCTTGTATTATGGTGTGCTCAACGTGCTTATCGCTGTCATGGCATCGTATCTTGCCAGGCGCGGGCACTTCCGGCGAATCCGGGATATTCCGCTTGCCGTCTTTCTGTTCATGTGTATAGGCGGGGGGCTCGGCGCGCTTATACCGTGGTTCATGGAAAGTCTTTCCTTTGACAGCGAGTCGCTGAGCGGCGTGCTGTATCGGACGGGCTTCTTTGGCCCCTTCTCTTCCCACCTTTTCTCAAGCCTCATAATGGATTTGCCCGACAAGCTTGCCACGGTGCTGCTGGTGATGCCCATCGTGAATTCCGTGCCGGAAAAGCTCCTCCCTTATTTCAGATTCAATATATGGATGCAGAATCCCGTGGCGGGCGTCAAGGACGAGCTGAACCGCAAGTCGGGTTCCCGCGTCTTGTCCCTGCGCAAAAAGCTGATGCTGGTTCTTGGTTTTTCGCTTGTGACCGTCGCGCTTGCAGGAACCTATATCAGCGTGATGGTATACCGCCGGACAAACATCGGCGAGCACAGGAATCTTGCGATGGGGATGGTTGGTCTTGCCGCAAAGGTCATCGACGGAGACCGGGTGGACGCCTTCCTTGCGGACGGGGAATCTGCGGAGGGCTATACCCAGACAAAGGCTTTGCTTTCGGATATCCTGCATAGCTCCAGAGAAATCGCCTATTTGTACGTGTACAAAATGGAGCAGGATGGCTGGCGCGTCATTATCGATATTGCGACCGAAAAAACGCCGGCGGATGACATCGGAGCCCTGATTCCATACGAGAAGGGGCTTGTCCCGTACATCCCGCGGCTGCTTGCGGGGGAAGAGGTGGAGCCTATCATCACGCGGGATAGTTTTGGCTACCTGCTTACGGCAATGAAGCCGGTGTACGACTCTTCCGGCAGGTGCGTCTGCTACGCGATTGCGGATATCGACATGGAGGCGCTCCTTGCGAACGAGAAAAGCTTCCTCGTCGAGCTGGAGACCGTATTCCTGAGCTTCTTTATCCTGCTCTGCGTTTTTGTTATCTGGCTGAGCGATTGCCATGTCGTCTTTCCGGTAAGGGCGCTCACCATGTATGTCGATGCGTTTTCCCGCTCCCATGATTCCCAGGAAAAGCTGGATGAATATGTCAAGGCGTTCCGGAAACTCGATGTCCATACCGGCGATGAAATCGAGCAGCTCTTCAAATCCCTCTGCCAGATGGTGCAGATGCAGGCGGAGCAGACCCGGAGCATCCGGCAGCTGTCCGAGTCTACGGCAAAGATGCAGGACGGCCTTATCATCACCATGGCGAACATAGTGGAGAACCGGGACTCCGATACTGGCTTGCATATCCGCAAGACTACCGCGTACGTAAAGATTATCGTGGAGGGGCTTAAGAAAAAAGGTTATTATCCGGAGAAGATTACGCCCAAATTTATGTCCGATGTCGTGCGTTCAGCACCGCTGCATGACGTGGGCAAAATCTATGTGCCTGACGGGGTGCTCAACAAGCCGGGGCGTCTTACGGATGAGGAATATGAGCTTATGAAGACCCATACGACGGCCGGAAAGAAGATAATCGAGGACGCCATTGCTTTTATGGAGGGCGAGAGCTATCTGAAAGAAGCGAGGAACATGGCGGCGTACCATCACGAGCGCTGGGATGGTACGGGCTACCCGGAGCAGCTTCATGGCGAGGTGATACCGCTGTCCGCCCGCATCATGGCGCTTGCGGATGAATTTGATGCGCTTACGTCGCCGCGTGTCTACAAAGCGGCATTCCCCCTGGAGAAGGCGCTGGCAATCATAGAAGAGGGGAAAGGAAAGGTCTTTGACCCGAAGTGCGTGGAGGTGTTCATGGAATCCCTTCCGAATGTCAAGGTAATCCTCAGAAAATACAACCATGAGATATAACGGGAGGCTGTCCGTGGGAGGAAACACAATCACACATGCGCTGGGCGCGATATCGGAACACCCGCTTATATTGGTCATCATACCATTGCTCCTGATGCTTGCCACGGGAATCGTCGTCTGGAGGATTATGCGGCTGGCCGTCAAAAAGCAGTATGAGGAAATCCGGCAGGCAAAGGACGAGGCCGAGCGCGCGAACACCGCAAAATCTAGGTTCCTCGCCAATATCTCCCATGAGATACGCACGCCTATAAACACCATCATGGGAATGAACGAGATGGCTCTCAGGGAAGACGCGACCGGCGTCCCCAAGGGCTATTTTATGTCCATGATGAATTATTCCCTTGATATACGCAACGCATCGGAATCGTTGCTCTCAATCATCAATGACATCCTTGACATCTCCAAGGTCGAATCCGGCAAGATGCATCTTGTGGAGCAGGAATACGACACGCAGGACATGTTGCGCTCCATCGTATCGATGATACGGATGCGGAGCACGGAAAAAGAGCTCATATTCGATGTCGTCATTGATGAGCTGCTGCCCAAGCGCCTGTTCGGGGACGCGGGCAAAATCAAGCAGATAGTACTCAATCTCCTTACCAATGCCCTTAAGTATACGGACAAGGGCGGCTTTGCCCTGCATGTGTCCATGGATGAACGGGAAGACGATATGTGCAAAATCCGTTTTTCCGTAAAGGATACCGGGATAGGCGTAAAAAAAGAGAATCTGGACAAGCTCTTTACCGCCTATGAGCGCTTTGACGAGGTCAAGAACAGCGGCATCCAGGGCACGGGGCTCGGTCTCAATATCTCCCGGAAATTCGCGCAGCTTATGGGCGGTGATCTCACCTGCAAAAGCGCGTATGGCAGGGGTTCCGAGTTTATCTTTATAGTCAATCAGAAGATAATGGACAAAAGTCCTGTCGGTGTGTTCAGGGAGCATGACGAGGGCACGGCGAGCGGCCCGTATGTGCCGCTGTTCGTTGCGCCGGATGCCGATGTCCTTGTCGTTGACGATACGCCCATGAACCTGAACGTGATAAAAGGCCTGCTGAAGCCGACCAGGGTCTATGTCACGACCGCCAAGAGCGGGGAGGAATGCCTTGAGAAGATAAAAGAGACCCGCTTCAACGTGGTGCTGCTCGATCATTTTATGCCGGGTATGGACGGCGTTGAGACTGTGGCCAGAATCCGTGAGAGCTATCCCGACCTTCCGGTATATGCGCTGACCGCGAATACGACGGTGGACAACGACTTCTATGTGTCAAAGGGATTTGACGGCTACCTGACAAAGCCAATCGACAGCCGTGCGCTTGAAAGAACTATCATGGAGAATCTTCCGCCGGAGATTATCAAGAAGCCGTCGAAAGAATACGCCGTGGAAGACATGAAGGAGATTCCTCCGGATATGCGCTGGATATACGATACGGAAGACCTTGTCGTCGAGCAGGGGATCAAGAATGCCGGCGGGGTGTCCAACTATATATTTGCGCTCAACCTTTTCCTTGATACGATTGACGAGAACGCAAAGATTATCAGGGATTCGTATGGGCACGGGGACATCAGGCTGTACACGATAAAAGTCCATGCGCTGAAAAGCTCCGCGAGGATTATCGGCGCGCTGGGGCTCTCCGAGCTTGCCGCGGCTGTGGAGAATGCCGGGAATAAGGAAGATAGCGGCTTTATAGACGAGCACCACGAAAAACTGCTTTCGGATTATGAGGCATATAAGGACAAGCTCAGCCGTCTGCATCCGGCGCCGGCAAAGGACAAGGAGCTGATATCCGGCAAAAAACTACAGGATGCCTACGAGGCGCTCTCTATGGTTGTTCCCCAGATGGATTATAATTCCGTGGAGATGATACTGAACGGGCTGAACGAATATGAGCTTCCGCCCCAGGACGACGAGAAGGTCAGGGCGCTGTCCAAGATGCTCAAATCATTTGATTGGGACGGCATGGAAGCCCTGATCAGGCAGTAAGAAGGAGGCGGGCGGATGATTGCGTTTATAGAAGCACATCAGTTGAATAGCATGCTTGTTATATGCGGGGCGTGCGGAATACTTGTGTTCCTGCTGCTCCTTACGCGCTTTCTGTCCAAGAACAGAAAGCGGATACTTATCCTTATGGAGCTGCTAGCTTTGCACCTCCTGTGGTTTGACAGGCTGGCCTATATCTATGCCGGGTATCCCGGCCGGACAGGTTACGTAATGGTCAGGGTGAGCAATTTCATGGTGTTCTTCCTGACTTCCGGCATTGTATTCGGCTTCAATCTGTATCTTATGGACTGGCTTAGTTCGGAAGGCAAGCTCCGCACGCTGCCCCTGCGGCTCAAGTTTGTGAGCGGATTGTCCGCAGTCGGGATGCTTCTTGCGGTCATCTCTGTTCCCATGAACCTGTACTATTACTTTGATGAGATGAACCGCTACCACCGTGGGCCGGGCTTTCTTGTCGCATATATCATACCGGTTGTCTGCCCGCTCGTGCAGTATAGCGTTGTCAGGCAATACCGGAAAATCTTTGGCAGGCTTATCTATATCTCGTTGGTATTATATATATTCGTGCCCATAGTATGCGGCATCATACAGATATTTGCCTATGGTATTTCCATTGTGAACATGGCCATGGTGGCCGTCTCCATCTTTCTGTATGTGTTTTCCTACATTGATATGAACAACACGGTCGTGCATGCGCATAATATTGAGATTCTGACCATGCAGGATGAGAAGAAAAGGATGCAGGATGTGCTCAACCGTATATCGCTGGCATTTATATCGGAGCTTGAGGAAAAAGACAGCCTTACCAAAGGCAAGCCGGTCCGGGCCGCGGAATATGCAAAAAGAATCGCGCAGTACAATGGCAAGGATGACGATTACTGCGCCAAGGCATATTATACGGCGCTGTTCGATGCAGTCGGCTTGTTCAGCTTTTACGGCAAGATATTGGATTTTCAGGACCGCGAGGCTGATGAGATGGAGCGGATTGCGAAAGTTGCCACCGCGTGTGCCGATATGACGATGTCCGGAAAGGAGCATGACGCGATGCCCTTGTATATGGCGCGGGAGGAATTGGTCAAAGGTGCGGGAGAGAAGTTCGATGCCGTGTTCGCGGACACAATGGTCAAGATTATCGATGCCGATGGCAAAACTGCCGCGCAGGATTTTTCGGAGACAGAGGAGATACGCTGCGGTGAATACCGGGATAAAGTCTCACAAGGAATCGAAATCGGCCGGAAAATAAAAAAAATCAGCTTTGTGTGCATCGACACTGCTGCCGGAGAAAAATTCAGCGCGCCTTCCATTATTCTTTTTGACTCGTTTGACAGGCGCGTCCACAGCGATGACAGGACGATAGACGCGTATCATTATCTTGAATATGGGGAGCTCTGGTTTGACGAGCACATGATTACCACTGCGGCCCGGAAGATGGAGGTGGTAAAGGTTTTCCGGAGGGAAGGCGGCGCTGAAGGAAGCAGGGCGGAATACGAGATGACAGCCTTCAGGGTGGACGATCACATAAAGCTTACGATGCGTGGGCCGGAGCTTGAGAAGGAAATCATTGTCGCGCTGCCAAACCGGACGATGTCGTCGTATATCGGGCTGACGGGGGAGCACTGCACGATTCAGGATATTGCCATAGAGACGGTGGAATCTGAGACCGGGGCGGAAGATATTCCCCGGATAGTCGGAGATATCAGCTATATCAATCATCTGGAATCGGATATCAAGAATGTGCAGGTTGATAAGACTCGTTCTGCCTCTACACAGGGCATAGCGCTGGAAAACCGCCTGAGAATCGCATTCCACTCCATGAGCCTTCCTGCGGCAAGCCTTATCTGGCATTGCCCGTATGTTGTCTTGTATTGGTCTAAGGACGGCTCCGTCGGTGGGGAGGGGTATCAGGAATATGCGTTGATAAAGCTGAACGGAGAGGCCGAGTGCCTGACCGAATTAGCCCAGACAAAATTCAGGCTGAAAAAGAAGGACGGATTCCCCGGATGGGACGCATGGAAGTTTGCCAACAGGGAAGGAATGGAGTATGAGGTTTTCCTGGAGAAAAAAGGCAACAGGATTATCCTGAGGGCGGACAATCTTGGTATCAATATCGAGAGTACCACTACGCTTGCTTCCGGGGTCGAAGAAGTATATGTCGCCCTTACCGGCGATCAGGTAGCCCTGACGGACATACGGATTCGCTAGGCGGAAAAGCCCGGCGCGCCCCGTTTTGTGTCTGGCTCCCTACTAGAAAAAAACGCCGTTTGTTACTATAATGAGCGCTGATTCGGAAACTGAAGGTTCCGAACAGGTCTTGTGTAATTTTCAGGCTGAAGCCTTGCAAAATTGCAGAACATCAGGGTTTGCGCCCGGAAAACAGCATGTCCGGTCACAGCCGGTGTATGTATATTTCTTGCAGGGATGAGGAGCACGGATGGAAACGGCGGTTTCTAAAAATGAGCTGGATGAGTGCGCGCAGTATGTCAGGGCGTGCCGGGAGGAAGTCTCCAAGCGCCTTGTGGGGCAAAAAGAAGTTGTGGATGCCATACTGACGGCGCTGATAGCTGGCGGGCACATCCTTCTTGAGGGTGTGCCGGGGCTTGCGAAGACGCTTGCGGTACGGACGTTTGCGGAGATTTCCGGGCTTGCGTTCCGGCGTGTCCAGTTTACCCCGGATTTGCTGCCTGCCGATGTGACGGGCACGCTGGTGTACGAGCAGTCTACGGGTAAATTCCTTGTGCACAAAGGTCCCGTGTTCTCCAATATCGTGCTTGCGGACGAGATAAACCGGGCGCCTGCAAAAGTGCAGTCTGCATTGCTGGAGGCTATGGCGGAGCATCAGGTTACGATAGGCGAAGGAACGTTCCGACTGCCGGAGCCATTCTTTGTGCTTGCGACGCAGAATCCGATAGAGCAGGAGGGAACCTACAGGCTGCCGGAAGCCGAGCTTGACCGCTTTCTCATGAAGATTGTCGTCCCGTACCCCAAACCGGAGGAGGAGCTCGCCATCGTCCGTTCGAACGGGCGGGCGCTCAACGTGCCGGTACGGCAGGTCTTTTCTGCGGCTGCGCTCCAGAAATGCCGGGCCGCGGTGGAAGTCATAGCCGCGGACGAGAAGATAGTGAGCTACATTGTCTCCCTTGTGAATGTAACCCGCCCCGCCGCCGCAAAGGAATCCCGCCGGGATGCAGCTGCGGCGGGCAAGGATGATATAACCCGCTACATTTCTTTTGGTGCCTCGCCCCGCGCCGGAATTGCCCTGCTGCGCTGTGCCAAGGTTGCCGCCCTGTTTGCCGGGCGGAGTTTTGTGCTGCCGGAGGATGTGCAGGCTGTCGCCCGCCCTGTGCTGCGGCACCGTATCGTCCTGAATTATGAGGCTTCCGCGGATTCCGTTGTCGCAGACGACCTAATTGCCAAGATACTTGAGCTCATGCCTGTTCCCTGAGCAGGAGGGGCAGCTTTCTTATGGATACGAGGACGACGCTTGCAAAAAAAGCCTCACTCTTGCGGCTGAGCGCGCTTTCCCTTGCCGAGGGCATGAGGAGCGGTTCGTTCAGGTCTTTGTACCGCGGGCAGGGCATCGAATTCAGCGGGGTGCGCGAGTACCTGCGTGGCGATGACGTGCGCACGATAGACTGGAACGTGACGGCGCGCATGGGCAGGCCGTTTGTAAAGACCTTCAACGAGGAGCGCGAGCTGGATGTTTTTCTGATAATCGATGCCTCGCTTTCTATGTGCTGCGGTTCCGGAAAGCAGTCTCGGCTGGACAAGGCGATGGAATGCGCCTCTCTGCTGGTGCTCGCCTCGCTGCAAAACGCGAGTCCGGTGGGTGCCGTAATCTTTGGGGGAGAGCTGCTGTTCTCCTGTCCGCCTTCCGGGGGAGAGGAGCAGGCCTTGCTGCTGCTTTCGCAGTTCGGGAAAGACCATGCCCGGCGGCAGGACGGGACGGTGCTTGACAATGCCTTGCAGGGCGCGGGCCGGCTGCTCCGCAAACGTACGCTGGTCATGGTATTCTCAGATTTCAGGACGAGCGGCTGGCTTGCGCCGTTCGGGCGGCTTTGCCAGGGGAATGATGTCGTGGCGGCACGCATACATGCCCCTTCGGACGAAAAGCTTCCGGCTGTCGGCTCGGTTTCCTTTGCGGACGCGGAGGGAACGCTGACGCGCGTTCTGCCTACATCGTCAAAGACTTTTCAGTCGGCGTGGCGCGATGCCCACCGTCAGCGGGTGAATGTCTGGCGCAAGGAATGCATCCGCCACGGAGGAATTCCGCTGGAGCTGAGCACGGAGAAGGATTCCGCCGCTGAGCTGACCAGTTTTTTTGCGGCAAGGGAAATCCGGTGACTCGTATGATATGCCTGCGACCTGTTCCCTGCCGGAAAAACGACGGAATCATCTCTTTCTGTGCCGCGCGCTGCGTTCGCCGGATGGCGCTTTTTGCGCTGTTTTCCTTTGTTTTCCTTCTGCCGGTTCTTGCCCAAGGGGACGGTGCGGCGCCTGAAGGCCTGCAGCAGGTGCTTGTGCCGCGGAATGTGTTTGTCGGGGACAGGGCGGAGCTCCGCTGCACGTTCCAGAGTTCCGTTGATTTTTTTGCTATGGCTCCCGCTTCCCGGATTGAGGACGGCGTTGTTCTGCTTGACCATGAGGCCGCCGTCTTTGCCCGCCATGCGGAAGAGTATACGGTTGAGCATGCGGTTCTGCAGAAAGCGGGCACAACCTGCACGCTTATCATCACCTTTGTTCCGTGGAGGACAGGGGCGATTTCTTTTGATGAATTTGACCTTGCTGCGCTTTGCGGGGCATCTGCCGGGGAAGCGGCCTTTCCTGTTCGGCCTTCTCTCGTGGAAATTTCTTCTCTTGCGGATAAGGTCGCTGCCTCTGCGGTTCGTCCGCCGCTTCCGCCGCTCCTGCTGCCCGGCACGAGCTATGTGTTGTGGGTGGGAATTCTTCTTATCCTTCTGCTGCTGGTTGGCACCGGGTTCCTGCTCGCGCGCTTTTCCGCGCTCGTGCGCTGCGTCTCCGGAATCCGTGAGAACGCAGGCTTCTATTGGAATGCCCGCTCCGCGCGGCGCCGGCTGTCTGTGCTCGGCAGAAAAAAATGCCCGGACATCCAGTTTGCCGGCCAGTGGCAGGCTGTCATGCGCGCGTACCTCTCCTACCGCTTCGGCATTTCTTTTTCTTCTGTGACGGCACGGGGAATAGCCCCGCTGATTACGCGCCGGACAGGCGATATGCTTGATATCGAGCAGGACAATGCGCTGTCGTCCCTGACAGCGCTGTTCATCCGCACGGACTATATTCGCTTTGCCGGCGGCTCCATAGATTCCCGCCTGCTGCCTGCCGCCGAGCACGAGGCTGTGTTTGCGCCGGGTGAGCGGGAACGGATTATAGCGCTTTCCTGCCAGGCGATTGCCGCGCTGGAGCAGGTCGGTGCGGGAGGGAGCGACGTATGATGGAATTTGAGAACCCCTTTGCGTTCTTCCTGCTGCTGCTGGTACCGCTCCTGTATTTTTTGCGCTACCTCAAGCTTTTCCGGGGCATTACGTTCCCGCTGACGCTTTCCGACTGGCACGGAGCCTCGTTTGACTGGCGGCAGGGAGGCTTCGGCTTTCTTTCCGTCCTAGCTCGTGTGCTGGCTGTGTGTGCCTATGCCTGCGCCGTGACGGCGTATGCGGGGCCTGTCGTCCGCCATCAGCAGAAGGTGTATTCGTCGCGCGGCGCGGACATCGTCTTTGTTGTGGATACCAGCCCTTCCATGGCCGCAAAGGATATCGGGGGAATGACGCGGCTGGATGCGGCAAAGCAGGCAATCCGCCTGCTTGCTGATTCGGACGGAGGCGACAGCTTTGGGCTGGTGGAGATGGCGCGCGATGCGGCGGTCTCTGTTCCGCCGACGATGGACAGGAATGTTTTTTTTGACAAGATAGACAAGCTGGTTGTCGGCGGGCTCGGTGACGGCACCGCAATCGGCACGGGCTTGAGCTGCGCGCTGTTCCACCTGGAGCGCTCCGGCTCTGAGCGCCGCTGCATTGTGCTCATCACCGACGGCGAGAACAATGCAGGCAGCATAAGCCCCTACACGGCGGCGCGCCTTGTGCGGGAGAAACAGGTGTCGCTGTATGTCCTCGGTATTGGTACCCGTGGCTCGGTTCCGCTTGAATATGTGGATCCCAAGACAGGGCGTATGTATTCCGGCTACCTGAAATCCGAGTATGACAGCCAGACGCTGTCCAAGATTGCGAGCGAGGCGGACGGAAAGTTTTTTACCGTGGAATCGCTGAATGCCCTTGCCCACGCGTTTGATTCTGTGGCGCGCAATGAATCCGTCGCGCAGAGCTACCGTGTCAGGAACTATGACACCGGCTATTACGGTGCCTTTCTGCTTGCTGCGGCCTGCTTTGCCTGCCTTGCATGGGTGATTCGCAGGGTGCTGCTTCAGGAGGTGCTATGAGATTCAGCGTCGAGAGGCCTTTTGCTTTCTGGGCATTCCTAGTGCTGCTGCCCATGTTTGCCTTTAGTGTGTATAAATACCGCAGGCTTATCGCGGTACTTGGCGGGAACAGCTTTGCCGCTGGCGATGCAGCGCTGTTCCGGCGCCGGCGCTTCCGTTTTGCCGTGCGGACAGCGCTCCGGGGGCTTGCGGCTTCCTGCTTTATCCTTGCTTATGCGGGAATTTCTTGGGGCAGCCGTTTTGCGCCGGTGCAGAAAAGCGGAAGGGCTGTTGCCCTTGTCTTCGACATATCCTACAGCATGCTCGCAAACGATGCGCCGGGGAAAAAGACCCGGCTGGAGGCGGCCGCGGCCTATGCAGGAGCGCTGCTAGACAGAATGGACGGGGTGGCTGTTTCTGTGGTGCTTGCGAAAGGTGACGGTGCCGTCGCGGTTCCGATGACCGAGGATAAGGAAAGCGTGCTCGGCCTGCTCTCCTGCCTGTCGCCGTCGCTGATGACTTCCGCAGGGACAAGTCTTGGCAAGGGAATTGCCGCGGCGGTGCAGACTTTCCCCGTGCAATCGTCGCAGTCGGGCTATATCTGGCTGTTCACGGACGGGGAGGAGACAGATGGTTCCCTTCTGCCCGCGCTGAACGATGCCGTCCGCTTTGGTATCCCCGTCACGGTCATCGGCTTTGGTTCCGAGCAGGAATCGGAGGTGCTTGCCGGAGACGGCATGACCAAGGTGCAGACCGCCCGTCGTTCGGCTTCGCTCAAAAAGACGATGGCTTCAGTCCATGATACGGGCAAGCTGAAAAATCAAGCCCGTTCTGTGCCCCTGGTGCGCTATATTGCCGCCGAGGATGCGGGCTCCGCCTACGCTTTGCTGCAGGATTTGCGCTTCCCGGCTGTGGCGGGCGCTGCTGCTGCCGACGATACCGCCCTTGTGTACGAGCTGCGCGACGTGAGCCGCCAGAACGTGTTCATGACGATTGCCTTTGTCTGCCTTGTGCTTTCTTTTGTCGCAGGCGAGCTCCATGTGTCGGGCTTCCGGCTGCATGGCGTGGCAGGGGCGCTGGTGCTCTGCGTGCTGCTGGGCGGCTGTACGCCGCAGTTCCGGAACGGCGGCAGAATACTGGAAGGCAGGCTTGACTGGAACCGCAAGGACTATCAGGGGGCAGTCTCGTGTTTTCTGGATGCCTATGAGGATTCCGTGCAGGCGGGGGATCCGGGAACAGCGCAATATGCCTTGTACGGGCTTGCCGCCACATATCTCATGCAGGATGAGACGGAGGCGACGCTCAGCCGCTTTGACCAGATAGCTCCCGATGCCCCGGATGAAATCCGCTTTGCGGTGCTGTACAATACTGGCATAGTCGCGCACCGCAAGGGAGACTATGAGGCGGCCGCGAGCTGTTTCAGGAACGCGCTGACTATCGACAGCTCAAATATCGATGCAAAGATAAACCTTGAGCTTTCTATCCGCGGCCGGGACGCACGGGAAGAAGCCCGCGAATCTGCGCTGGCGCCGGTCACGGTGAGCGCGGAGGAGCAGATGCTGGAGAATGCCGTATATTCGATTATGCGGGAAAAAGAGCAGGAACAATGGAAGAATCAGGAACAGGAAATGCAGGAAAGCGGCGCTTCGGACTACTGATGCCGTTTCTTTGCGCGGTGCTGGGGCTGTACGCGCTGCAGCCCGCAACAGCGGCTCCGGACGCAAAACGTATACAATCACTTGTTCTCAAAAAGGCGGACGGCTATTTTTTTACCTCCGCCAGCTGCATGTATAGCCTTGACATCGGGGGTGTGGATCCTTCGACGGTAACGGTGTATATGAATACCATTCCTGAACACGTCGAGCTGCTTTCCATCAAAAAGGAGGCGTATATTCCTGCTTCCCCTGCGGAAGGGGAGGGCACGGGCACGCATATCGAAGTGTCTGTCCGCTTCTCCAAGAGCGGGGATTACCGGCTCTTTCCGCTTGATGTCCAGATTGCGGGGCGATTCTATACCTTGCAGTTTGAGAACGTGCATGTCTATGAGAACGCGCAGCGTATCTCCCCAAAGCTGTCCGTCGATGTCGCCTCCCCGTATGTTCCTTCCGGGACAAAGACCTTGAGCGTAGAGGCCGGGGAGCATATCATTTTTACGGTGTACATACAGTATGCCGTGCAGGTGGCGTCTCTATCCTGGACGATACCGGAAAATTCCCTGTTCAAGGAAATCCGCCGCTACGATATGGCGGGCAACGCCGTGCATCCGGATTTTTCCCCTGAGCTCTGTCCGCTCGTGATGTTTGACTGGCAGCCGCTCTCTGCGGGCACCTATACTTTGCCTGCGGTGGAGGTCTCTGCCACTGCTTATAACGGTGCCCTGACGGATATGGAATTTCCGCGCTACACGGTATCCGTACGCCCGGCTCCCGTAGCGCAAGCGGATGCGGCAAAAAGCAGCTTTGCCGCGGAAGCCGGGGCTGCGTTCGAGCCCCCCGCCGGGCTTGTGCAAGAGCTTGCCGCGGTGCCGCTCTCTGATGCCGATTTGGATATGCTGGTGCAGCTGCATCGCGCGGAACGGCGCCGTTTTCCGCTTGCCTTTCTCTGGGGCAGGGATGCCGTCAAGGAGCGCCGTGCCGCGGAGGAACGTTTTGGCCTGCAGCCGGGAGCGCCGTCTGCGGGCGTCCCGCTTTTCTTCATGCTCCTTGTGGCGGCGGTGCTCTGCGCCGTGTTGGCAGCTTTTTTTGCCGCGGCAAAAAAAATGCCGGCCGCCGTGCTGTCTGCCGTCCTGCTTGCGGCTTGTGCTGCCGGCGCGGTGGCATCCGGCGTGCTGTGTGCCCGGCACTATGCGCTGTGCCGTGGCGGCCCGCTGTTCCCCATTCCTGAGAGAAATGCGACGGGGCTTGCTGTCGTCCGGCGTGGCAGCCGTGTCAGGGTGCTGGATACGGCGGGCGGCTGGGTGTATGTCTCCCTTCTGGATACATCCGGCTGGATTCCTGCCGCGGAGATAGTGCCCATAGAATAAGCCACGGGCGGAACGGAACGTTTTGGAAGCGGCCTGATGGAATTGCGTATAGGAAAAGCTTTTTAAGCTTGCTGGTTCGGAAAGTGAGGTTTCCGGACGGCTCTACTTTATAGAAAAGAGGCGGAATATATGGATTTTGGCGATATTTTGAACGATTGGGATGCCGCGCAAAAAAAGGCTCAGGAAAAGCCCAAAGGGATTCAGAAATCCCACAAGAAGGCTAATGCCCCGACAAAGGAAGAGAAGGAGGCTGCACGGCAGGGCTATTCCTACGAGCAGCAGATGCGCATTGATAACAGCCGCAGCATCAACCCCATGGAAGTCTGGCTGAACCGCTACGGCACCGTCGATAAGGACAAAATAGCCGATGCGGCAGCGGAAGAGCAGAAATATGCGAGCATGGAATATCTCCGTGCCATGCGCCCCCAGGCATTTGTCGATTTGCACGGGCTTTCCCGCGACGAGGCATGGGCAAAACTGGAGTCCGTGGTTGACGATGCCGCCCGGCGCGGATTCAAGAAAATCCTCATCATCCACGGCAAGGGCAGCCATTCCGTTGGTTCCGACCCGGTGCTCGGCCCCATGGTCAAGCTCTTTATCGCCCAGGATTCCCGGCTCGGCGCATCCGGGCATCCTGACCGCAACCACGGCGGCAGCGGCGCGACATGGGTTATCATACGCTGAGCTGCCCTGAAAATATGCTGTGATAACGGAAACCTGCCGCTTGCGGGCAGAAATTTCTGTTATTTTGGCATCTTTCTGCGAATTATCTTGTAATTAGCTGCAATTTAGTTTATTTTGTATTCAGGGAGGAAGGTTCCGGGCTTGCCGCGGCTTTCTTCCCCAAGAAGGACTTGTCTCTCAAGGGGATGCACATGGAAGACTTATACACGGTTCTTGGTGTCAGCAAGACTGCCTCGGCAGAAGAGATAAAAAAAGCGTACAGAAACCTTGCGCTGCGCTATCACCCGGACAGGAATCAGGGGGATGCCTCCGCCGAGGAGAAATTCAAGCAGATAAATGCCGCCTATGATATCCTTGGCGATGAGACCAAGCGCCGGCAATACGATATGTATGGTTCCTCAGCAAATCCGTTCCGTCAGGAGCAGAGCGGGAGCACGCAGCAGGGAAGCGCCTACGGCGGCTACCAGCGCACCGGCACATACGGGCCGGGCGATCCCTTCTGGGATTTCTTTAGCAATGCCTACAATACGGAAGAGCGGGAGCACCAGAGCACCGAATCCTATACCTATCGCTGGACGACGAACCGCTCAGAGGAGAACCGTCCGCGTCAGTATGGTGTCCGTATGCTTTTCCGCAGCGTAATCCGCACCGTGTTCGCGTTCGCTACGTTCCGCTTCCTCATCCTCTGGTTCCCCATAAACATCATCTGCCTGATTGTTGGTGTGCAGGGAATCACGGAAACCATTCATGCGCTGAAATACATTTTTGCGGGTGAAAAAAATTAATCTTAGCGTTCGCGGAAGATAATGCGACCGCGGTTGAGGTCGTACGGAGAGAGTTCCACTTTTACACTGTCGCCCGGCACGATGCGGATATAGTGCTTCCTCATTTTGCCGCTCAGATGGGCAAGGATAATATGCTTGTTCTCAAGCTCGACGCGGAACATCGTGTTCGGCAGAGCCTCTTTTACAAGCCCTACGACTTCAATAGCTTCATCTTTATTGGCCACAAATTCCTCCAGAATTTATTTGCTTTTTTAGAATTTTTTGCGTATACTAGTATGTACAAAACTGACAAAATTGTCAACAAGGGGAAAATATGAAGAAAGGCTTTTGTGAAAAACAGAAAGACCTGCTTATTACTCAGCGGAAGGAAATACTCGATTCTCTTGCCGGAAGGAACGAGCAGCTGCTGAAGTTGGTTGAGACCGTTGAGTCCGGCGACGACGTTGATATTGCTTCTGATAAAATAGATCGCGATTTGCTGAAATCCTTGGGGGATGCCGATGCCCGCCGCCTGAAAATGATAGATGCGGCGCTTGACAGGATGAACCAAGGGAAATACGGTTTGTGCCTGATGTGCGGCAAGCCTATTCCTGAAGCCCGCCTTGAAGTTATTCCCTACGCCGCGCTTTGCGTGGAATGCCAGACAAAGGAGGAGCGCCGTAACCGTTAGGACGATTGCCTTGCGGGCAGCCTCTTGCGAGGCGCTCCAGAAATCGGATGGGTTTTGAGCTTCCTTCCGGAGCTGGCTCTGAAAGCGGCAAGAGCTGCGGGAGCCGGCCGTTTATATTTTTCTGAACTGAAGGCCGCCGGTGCCGCAGAACGCCAGTTCTGTGTAGCCAGCGGCTTTTGCGTATTGCTCTGCTTCCGGGAACCAGAAGTCCAGCAGCCCTGCTGTATGCGCGTCTGAGCTGAGCGTGACGGGAACCGCTGCCTCGTGGAGCATGCTCAGAAAGTACGGGGACGGATAGGGCTGCTGCATATAGCCGCGCGCCATGCCGCCGGTATTGATTTCTACGCATACGCCGGTGCGGGCGATTTCCTTTGTAAGGCTTGCGAGCTCCCGTTTGTACCACGGCGCGCTCTCGTCAAACAGGGGCTGCTTGCTGTTCTGCTTCCTGATAAGGTCTGGGTGGCCGAGTATGGTAAAATCCCCCTTGCGGAGCATCTGCTTCTCGCAGTCAAAATACGCCTGCACCGCGTGCTTTGCGTTCCCTCTGAAATATGTACGGATTCTGGCGATAACGTCGTCCGCATCCCCGTCTGCCTCAAAGAAGCCTTTGCTGCCGGGGACATAATGGACGGAGCCTATGAGGAAATCCGGGGAGAATTCTTTGTAGCGGTCAAAGCGGGGCGCGCAGATTTCTTCCACAAAATCAGCCTCAAAGCCGAGCAGAATCTGGATTTTGCCGGCATAGCACGCTTTGAGCCTCTGTATCTCTGCGCAGTAGGCGGCGTGCTCCCTTGGCGCAAGGTGGTAGCTCGCAAAAGGGTACATGGAATGCGAGCTGAAACCGAGCATGGTGAATCCCTTGCTGATTGCGGCCTGCACCATTTCTTCCGCCGTGTTTTTTCCGTCGCAGAATACTGTGTGCGTGTGAAAGTTTGTCTTGCAGGTGCTGCTCATACCGATGCCTCCCAGTTTTTTATTATAAGCTTCAGCTTGAGGAAGTCAACCGCAAAGCACGTTCTCGCCGCTTCGAACGCGACGAGGTTCCCTTCTTTTGCGGAGGCCTCCATCTTCTTTCCGTGCTCCGCCAGCTTGTGCGCGCTCCGGGCGGAGCTGTTTGATTCCAGCAGGTGGGCATACAGCTCCAGCCGCTTGAGGTCTTTCTGCGGCTTTGCGAGCTCCTGCTTTATCTGCACGAGCAGTTTCTGGCTCTGGGCGATGTAGTCCTCCATGAGCGAGAAGGCCAGTTTCCTGTTACCGCCCGCGGAATGTATCAGCGTGCCCACGTCCCATATATCCGCCGCCTTGTTGTTCATGTCCGTCAGAGAGACGATGGATTTTGCGTCCGGCACCGCAAGCACGGAGCTCCATTTTTCCAGCATCTGCTTGACGGCCTCGCGCTTGAACGGTTTTACGAGGATGTCGTTTACGCCGGTCTGCCGGTAGACATTGAAGTCGTCCTGGTCATTGTTTGCGGTGCACGCGATGATGATGCCGCGGTAGTTTTTACCGCGGAGCTCGGCAGTTGCGTCGGTGCCGCTTTTGACGGGCATAAGCATATCCATAAAGATAAGGTCTATCTCCGGGTGCGCGGCAACCTGCTCAACCGCCTGCGCGCCGTCTTCCGCCAGATATATGTCGGCACCATAGCGCTTAAGGAACTGGAAGAGCAGTTTCCGGTTTACCGGGTGGTCTTCGGCCACAAGGATTTTCCTGCCGGCGGCGATACTTGCGTCCGCGGTGATGGCGGCCGTTTTTGCTTCCCTGTCGGCTTCGGTGTGCTCGTCCGTCTGGCGCAGGATGGACAGCAGCTTTGCCCGCTTGGCAGGCTTGTACAGATAGCCGTCGAACAAATCGCTCATCTTCATCTTTGTGTCCCGCCGCATCTGCCCTTCGGACACCATAAGGTAGAGGCGCAGGTTTTTGATTGCCGTGTTCTTGCGGATAGCGGAGGCAAGGTGCCATCCGTCAACCTGCGGCATGGTCATGTTGATGAATGCGATGGTGAAGGGGGCGCCAGACTTTGAGGCGAGCTCAAGCTTCTGGAAGGCGTTCATGCTGTTGTTCTCTGTTCCTACTGCCGTGACTCCCAGACCGTTGAAAATTCTGGCAAGGCTGGAAAGCACCATGGTGTTTTTGTCCACGATAAGAATCTTTGTTCCGGGAGGAATTTCCGGCTTGGCTTCCTTTTGCTCTATATCGGACTTGATGAACGGGACTGAGAACCAGAACACGGAGCCCCCGCTGGGGTTTGGCCGCATTCCGATTTTTCCGCCCATTATCTCCACGAGTTTCCGGCTGATGGAGAGCCCCAGACCCGTGCCTCCGTATTTTCTGGTGATGCTTGCGTCGCCCTGATAAAAGTCGTTAAATATGAGCTTTTGCTTTTCCGCGGGAACGCCGATGCCGCTGTCGGCGACGTCAAAAATGATGTTGCCGTTCGCCTTGAAGAGTTTTATGAAGACATAGCCCTGCGGGGTGAATTTGACGGCGTTCTTCAGCAGGTTGAGGATAATCTGCTGCATGCGGGTGGGGTCGCCCATCACCATGTGCGTCATGGAATAGTCGATGTCGGTGATGATTTCCAGCCCTTTGTTGTAGGCGTCTATGCTGATTAAATCGATGACATGCTCGGTGAGCGCGATGATGTCGTACGGAATTGATTCCAGCTTAAATTCCTTTGCGTGGATTTTTGTGAAGTCCAGGATATTGTTGGCGAGCTGCAGCAAAATGCCCGCGCTGAATTCAATCTGGTGCACGTATTCGGCCTGCTCTTTGTCCATCACGGAATCCTCAAGCAGCTCCGTCGTGCTGATTATGGTCTGGATAGGGGTACGGATCTCATGCAGCGTAGTCGCGAGGAAACGGCTGCCTACGTCTGTTGCATCTTGGCTCATGTCCTGCTGCTCCTTTTGCTCAGGCTGGCTTCCGGGAACAAGGCTGCCGCAAAACGCGTCCGTTCCTGGAGAGCCCGCTCGCTTGCCCATTTTACTCCATTGGGTATATAATTGCAATGAACAGAGCAGGGGCTCCGGGGTGCTTTTTCCCGGATTTTGCCCGCGCCGAAGGAGGTGTATTGGTGAAGACGGCCGTTGTTTTTATTGCGGATGGTTCGGAGGAGATAGAGGCGTTGAGCCCGGTGGACTATCTGCGCCGTGCGGGGGTCGATGTGACGCTCGTCTCAGTGGGGACGTCCGCCCGGACTGTTGTGTGCTCCCACAAGGTGAGCGTGAACGCGGATTTTACGCTGGATGCCTATCTGGATTCCCACGGAGAGCTGCCCGATGCCGTCGTTGTTCCGGGGGGAATGCCGGGCGCGGAGCATATTGCCGCTGCGGTACGGGCGGTCTCCTTTGTGGCCGAGATGCATCGCGCCGGCAGGCTCGTCTGCTCGATATGCGCGTCGCCGGCTGTGGTTCTGCCCGCGACGGGCGCCCTGGAGGGCAAAACGTGGACATGCTACCCCCAGATGGAGGGGCGCGCCCAGAAATATCTGGGCGGCTATAAGGCCGGAGTTCCTTTTGTGCATGACGGGAACCTGATTACCGGCCGCGGGCCGGGGGCGGCGGAGGAGTTTTCCATGGAAATCGTCCGCAGCCTTGTGGGCGAGGAGATTGCCCGCAAAGTAAAGGAAGGCTCGTTGCAGCGCTAGCTGCGGCTGTTTTGTGGCAGAGCCTTTGTTCCTGGTGCTCAGGGGCGCTGCTCTGCTTCCTTGATTTTTTCCGCATTGACAGAAAACTGGAAGATAAAGTTGTGGTACATGGTCAGGAATTCTGTCTTGTTGTGGGCGCCAAAGAGCTTGTAGAGCTCCAGCATCCGCGCCTTTACCTTGCTCTCTGAGATGGAGTTCTCTTTTGCAATCTCAAAGTATTTTTTCCCCGCGAGAACTTCTTGGAGCCACCGCAAATCCTGCTCCGAGCAGTCGCCCGGGTTTACGAATTTGATGGCGTTGTGCTTGTTCAGTTCCTTCAGGCGGGGGTAGAAAAGGATATAGAGTACCGTCGTGAGGAAGATGATAGAGATGATGTGCATTGTGGAGATGAGGAAGTGAATGCCCCCGTAGATGGGCCACTGGGCAAAGAGCGCTGCCGCAGGCGGAATTGCGAGCGCCAGTATTTTTTGCTTCTTCCTGCTCTTGAAAAAATCCGTGACGTACAGGAACACGCAGCTCACGATGATGCAGAGCGCCGCCAGCACGTGCCCGTCGTCAAGCAGGTTGCCTATACCGTACATATACAGCATTGCCGCGTACACCGTAAAGTGCAGGGGGTTGAGCAGCAGATAGCCCATGCTGACGAGGAATATGGCGTTGATGAGCAGGCTGATATACCGGCATATAAACAGAGGCTCGTATTGGCGGTAGATTTTGAACTGGACTACGCTGGTGACCATGCAGAGGAGTGCGATTACAAAGCCTGCTCCAGAAATCCAGTGCCAGTATTTCTTTTCGTTGTATTCCATAAATCGCTGATCCGGCGCTTCCTTACGAACGCTTGTCTTCCAGAACTTTGATGATTTCCCCTATGTACATGGTGTGGAAATCGTCCTTCTTGTAGTTCTGGTTCAGGACTTTCTCGTCGGCAAACGCGTCCGGGGCAAATTCCTGCGCGTAGAGTTTGTGGCAGAAGAGTACGAGCCGCGCCTGCTTTACCCACGGGATGTCATTGCTGTACTGTACGGTAAGCTTTGAGGCCGCGAATTTGTCGCCGTCG
This sequence comes from Treponema sp. UBA4319, assembly GCA_002393865.1. GTDB lineage: Bacteria > Spirochaetota > Spirochaetia > Treponematales > Treponemataceae > Treponema_D. The sequence goes on along the minus strand of DGUD01000099.1, from coordinate 486 downwards.
CGGCCGCTGTGGCTGCCGCAGAAATTCAGGGCGTTCTTGTATTTGTTTTCCGGAAGCACGCTGAGCGAGAATTCGTCCGTCTGGTCGATGATTTCCTTGGTGTAGCGGGACGGGCGGATGTAGATGGTCGCCACCGGCTTGTTCCACAGAATCCCGACGCCGCCCCAGCTTGCGGTCATCGTGTTTACGCGGCCGGTTGTGACGGTGCCGTCCTCGCCTACCGTTTTGGTGCAGGCGGTAACGAGCATCCAGTCTTTTCCTATCATTTTGAACGGATTGTCAAGTATTGCTTCCGGGCGAATTGTCTTTAGCATATCGGGTCATTCCTTTTAAGGGCTCATCGGAGCTGTGGTAAAAATGCCGGAAGAACCGCTGCCAGCGCACGGGCTTCCGGATAAGCTCCACTATAAAACAGAAACTTAGTTTTGTCCAGTTGCGCGCGCCGTTGCCCAGGGCTTCAACATGAAAACAAAAATGCGCTCCCAG
>DGUD01000196.1 GCA_002393865.1 Treponema sp. UBA4319 | reverse complement strand
CGTAGCCGTTGAGAATCAAGCCGTCGTAAGCCGCCCAGCCGTCGGAACGGATTGCCGAGCCTCCGAGCAGTCAGGGACGATGCGCACGATAACCTTTCCGCCGCGTTTGAGGAGCCCGACGACCGGAGTTTTGCCGGCCGCCCCTCGTTTCCCCGCATGCGCCGCACTCCGAAATATGACTCATCAAGCTCGAATTCCCCGCTCCCTGTCCTTGTTTCCGCAAGAACCAGCAGCATGATTCTGTGGCGGAAATCGCTGTACAAACTGTTCACGGTGTTGCGATTTACGCCCGTGATTTTCGCGCAGGCGGTCGCCGTTATGTCCGCACAAAAACATCGTAGAATCTTATTGATTTTTTGACCGATTAATCTCTTGCATTTCATAGGCTTACATCATCTTTCATCAAGAGCCTTGATTTTTCCATCGCGCGCAGAACCTGCGACATCTTCCCGTTTTTCCTCGGCGAGCCGTCCAGTATAAGAACCCTCTTCATAATTTTGTGTCCGTCTCCTTTTGTTTTTTATTCGGGCGTTCGTCGCAACCTACCACAACCAGACGCACCTGCTATGGTTATGCTTACCGAGTTTTGCAAGCAAAACTCGCATACGGGCGTTACCCTCACTTCATTCGGGTCGGGCTACTAGCGAGTTCGCTTTGCGAACTCGTACACAAACGGCATTACCGTTTGCGCGTTCCGCTATCGCTTCATTCCTACGCTCGCATTGCTCGATTCGGAACGACTACGCCGCCTTCCGTATTCCTAACGCTTTCTCTTTGCCGCAGGTAATTCCATACTCATCGCGCAGTTCATGATTTCTTATAGGCAGAAGTGACCCTACATATCCCCCGCCACGCGGTTCACGCTCCGTTCGACTTCAAAGCCGTTCGGATAGCGCGCTTCCAGCTTTCGGATATTACATTCCATCACATCGTCAAGATTCAAGTCCAATGCCGCACATACCTCCGCAATCATCCAGAGGCAATCTCCCAGTTCCTTTTTCATGTGCTCCTGGTCAAAGCCGTGCCCCTGCAGCTGTTTCTGCATTATTCCCGCGACTTCTCCCGCCTCCGAAGCAAGCCCGAAAACCGCGTGATTTATGTCCGGCTCTGTGCACGTCCGCATCGCTTTTTTCTGATATTCAGTTCCAGTCATGTTTCTCCCTGCCGTATTCTATGGCTTTCAGTCTCATAAGTGTCCGCAAGACTCCGCGTTCTTAACGCTTTTTCTCTGTTTCGGGCAAGTCCGCCCGCGAGCGAAAGCTGGTCGAGGACAGAATCCAGATATTCCTTTGACGATGCCATGCTATTTCTTCCTCAAATTCAAAATCGTCACCCAATGCGGAATGTCGAATGTCTCCGGCACGGTCGCAAGGTATGTCAAATGCTCCTTTTCCCATGCGGCGATTTCCTGTGCGCTCAGGGACGACGCTCCGATTCCGCGGCAGGATTTTATCCGTCCGTTCCAGGTCTTGCGCGTAAAGGAAACGGGAATGTCAAAGCCGAGCGTATCCTCAAGCGCAAAGTACGGCTCTGCCCAGTCGGGCATAGTTACGCGGTTGCGCTTCCAGCCGCCGCCGCTCCAGTCGGGATTGTATTTCAGGACAAGCTCCTCGCTTTTTGTCGCAATCTCGCTGTCGGCAGGAATCCACGCCATGAACAGCACCGCAAAATGCCCGCCCTTTTTGAGCCACCGGTGGATTTTCGGAAGAATCACGCTCTTTTCAGAATACATGAAGCACTGGCAGGCTGTCACCACATCAAACGATTCCGCGCCGAAATCAAGGCTTTCCGCGGACGAAATGATGTAGTCGATTTTCATTCCCGCCTTTCCGCTCAGTTCACGCACAAACTGAATCTGATTTTTCCGAAATGTCCGCGCCTGTCCAGCCGCCGCCGAACCGGTACATATTCCGCGGAAGCGTGCCGGTTCCCGTTCCGAGGTCAAGGATTTTCTGCCCCTGCCGTTCCGATTTTCAGTTCGGCAAGCTTTTCATAAAATTCCGCAGGGTAAATGTCGCGGAACTTTGCGTAGTCGGCGGAAGTTTTCCCGAAGTCGAAGGGCTTTCCGTTGTCAAAATCTTTGTTGATTATTGCCATGATATTTCCTTTTGCTACCCGTAAACAAATATACTTTTCCACCGCGTTTCCGAACGCTTAGGCTTTTATTTTCTTTACAATCCAATCTATCAAAAATTCTATTCCTATAGCAATCGGAAAATAAAGCAGGCTGTAAACTGCCCCTGTTATAGGTGCGAGAGTCCTGCCTGCATCTCCTATATAATTCCGCATGGCTTTTTCCTGCTCAGGGGTTATTTCGTCCCCACTAAAAATCCCGTCGCCGTTTAAGTCAAAACTGTATAATTCTTTTTCAAGTTGGAGGTCTATAATTTTTACGATAATCAAGAGCGAAAAATAAAATATGATTATCTGAATAAGCGCAAACAAAATGTTTCTTTTCCTGGCAAGGTTCTTTTTTGTTTTAAGAATAAATGTGAGAAAATAAAATACAAATTGTATTCCAAGTAAAATCAGCATCATTTTCATATCCTCCTGCTCATTTTTATATTTTCTTCCTTATCGGATGCCGTATCACCGTCTTCCACTTTTCTGCCGTCGTTTTTCGCGGATCGGAAAGACAGATTTCGTGATGAAGCCGCACATCGCTGAAATCATTTTCGTAGCCGTTCGCGGCGATAAACTCGTCCATAAGTTTCACGCTCTCAGGCTCGCTATCGTATGAGCCGACGTGCATAATCTGAACGCACAAGCCTTCGTCAACCGTCAAAAATTCTGCGGCGGAGCAATCCAAATTTTTCTTTTTCGATGCGGTTTCCACAGCCCACACAAAATCCTTTTGCGAAACAAAATCGGGCAGTCTGATTGCCGAAATCCAGTTGAACGAATCCTTTTGTGAATAATCCACGCCGATGATTCCGTCCTGCCACCAAAAGCCTTCGAGCGGCGGAACGACATACTCAAAGAATCCGTCGATTTTGTAATCAGTCTTGTAACTCATTTTGAGCGTGTACGCCACCGCATACAGAACGCCGACGGCCGCCTTGTACGCGCCGCCCTCTCGTTGGGATTGCCCTTGCCGCGCACCGCAATGTAATTCATCTTGGGAACACTAATGATTTCGGGCTTGTTTTTAGGAAGATAAAATTCCTTGTATTCTTTCTTAAAATCAAATGCCATATTTTTCTCCATTTTATGCGCCGTTATAATTGTAAAGCTTTCTGCGGTAACGGTAATCCGCCCGCCTTTATCGCCCCCAAGGCATGGATTCTGACACCCCTGTTTCCGTCACTATCGGCGATTTTTGCAAGAAGGTCAAGGTAGGGCTTTGTCAAGTCAGGATTCCGCTTGCCGAGGACACGGAAAATTTTCGGGGACTCCATGCGCACCTTGTCATCGCCGTCATCAAGAAGCGAGGCGAAAACATTCATATAATCCGCATAGATATTCGGATTGTTCGTTGCGATGTTTTCCGAAGCCCAGATGAAACTCAGGCGGACCTTCGCATCGGAATCATTTGAAAAGCGAAACAAATCTTTCCAGTACGGCTTGATTAAGTTAAAATCCGACCGACCTATTCTCCCGAGCGCGTTGATTGCCCGCTCGCGCAGAACGGAATCCTGCGCATTCAGAAAATCAGCAATCGAAGGAACGCATTCTGCAACGGCGTGGGGATATTTCAGCCCCACCTCACCGAGCAGCCATAATGCTTTCGCCTTGATTTTCACGGAGTCGTATTCAAGCAGCGAACGGACATACGGAATGCTTTCTTCCCATTCGCCTTTTCCCTTCGTCAGTCTGCCAAGCTCCTTATACAATTCAGTCTCTGAAAAATTTTTATTGCCGACTTCCATATCGCTTCTCCATTTTATGCGCAGTTATATTGGAACTTAGTTACCAAAGTTTAATTTGTACTCTTCATGCATCTTTTTTTGCCAAGAAGTTATGAATTTCTCAAATTCATTGAATACCTCCATTGGAGGTTCTACTCCAAAGTTATGAAACGTCTGATCTTCTCTTTCAAGTTCTGCTTTTCCCTCCTTTAAATCCTCCAAAACATCATTCAAAACTATTATTGAAAAAGCCATTCCTTTTTTCTACACTGAAGCTCTTCTTTACTCTTACAAATATCTTTTGTGCTCCAAAAATTCTCAAGCTCTTTTTCCCTTTTTTTTCAAACTAACCCAACACTCTTTCTCCCAATCTCTAAGCTCTTTCTTCCAATCTTTAACCGAAGCACCTCTATTAACCTTCAGTTTACTCAAAACAATCGGCATATTATGCATTACAAAGTTACTGCAAATAGTTCCAACTAACACAAAAGCTCTTGTCTTTGTTTCATTTGCAGCCATTTTTTCAGCTTTAACCTTTGCATACTCCATAACTCTTTACCTCCACTTACACCCTTACGGTCTGTAACTCCAAGAAGGGGTCAACAAGAGGGTCCAAAGAGATTGTAAAGAGATTGGGAATTTTCCCTATCTATAGTAAAACTTTTGGCGTTCACGGTAATCCGCTCGCCGTCAAGTTCACAGTACCAATTTTTACCCTGACAGTAAATCACGCAATTTAGATTTTGAATAATGCTCTTGCAATATTCAACCACATCCACATCGCCAAGGCCGATATTTTTTCGTATTCTATCAACCCCCATCGGTGTCGTGCAAAGTTTCGCAATATTCTCCAATACGTTCATTTATGTCTCTCCATCAAAGGTAATTCGCTCTTATACTTTTCAAAAAGTTCGTGCGAATATGTTTTGGGCATATCCGACTCACTGACAATTTTTATGTCGTCAAAATTCGCTCTGCTCATTTTTCACTTTCACCAAGAGCGTCTTTCCTGCCGCTATCTTGCATCCTTTCTTGTGTGCGCGCTTGCGTGGTTCCTTCTGAAAAACAGATATTCTATCAGTCCTTTTTCGTAGGGGATGAAGGTTCCGTCGTCAATCATTTTTTTGACCTCACGCTCGGATGCCCATTTTGCTTCCTGAACCTCATCCGTTTGGAGCGTGAGCGAGTCAGGTTCCAAATTTTTTGTGAGGACGTAAAAATCATCAAAGCCGTTTTCCCAGTGAACCGTAATCGCAGGGCGGATTGAAGAAAAGTCTACGCAAAGTCCCAGCTCCTCTTTCAGCTCGCGTTCCGCAGTCTGTCTGCTTGTCTCCCCGCTGTCCGCATGGCCTCCCACGCTCACATCCCAAAGCCCAGCCCAGCTTTTCTTGAACGGCTGCCGCTTTTGAATCAGCATTTCGCCCCTGTCATTAAAAATGCAGACGTGAATGACAAGCCTGTAAAAGCCCTCCGGCGTAGCCTCGCCGCGAACCATAGTCCGCCCTGTCTTTTCGCGCTCATCCGTGTATAAGTCAAAAATTTCCATAGGAGTATTATATCACTTTTATTGATTTTTTAAACCTTCCCCGCGCGGAGACCTTTGTTATTCCTGCGCCTTGCCATCCGCGCATCAAAAAACATGATGACTTATATTATAATCGGTCTTTTTGGCGCCGAGTTTTTTTATTGCCGTGCTCTGCCTTTCTTCGTGCGCCTCCAACTCCGATAGTTACATCACAAAAAATTACGAGCAGAATGTCGCAAATCTTGATTTGGATGCGATTGCGGCAGAGCAAAAATCAACATGGGAAAAAGCAGTGGGGCTTGCGATTTTTGTAGCCAAGAACATTCCGCACGACAATCAGAAGGAGTGGCTCGACGAACGGAACGCAATCACTCTCTGGGAGTATTCGCGCCGTATTCCTACGGGCTTCAACTGCCGCTGGCATGCCACGCTTTTGAGTGAGCTTCTGCTTTCCGTGGGGATTGAAAACCGCTTCGTAACCTGCCTGCCGGAGGACTAGTTTGACGGCGACTGCCACGTCGTTAATATCGTGTATCTTCCCGAGAGCAAAAAATGGGCAATGCTTGACAGCGACATGACCGAGTTCGTCACGGACAAAAACGGCAACGTGCTTTCGCTTCAAGAAATGCGCGACTTTTTTATAAGCGGGAAAGAGATGGTAATCAACACGCTTCCGGGCTTTGAGGATTCGTGAGTGGAAACCGATTATGGAAAAGAATACATGCGCGCATACTGGGCGAAAAATCTTTACAGGTTTGCCATGCACACGACGATGGACTTTGACCTTGAAGGGAAGCGCACCCTGCCGGACAGCTACGCCGCCCTTATCCCGCCCGGCTATGAGATTGATGACGGAAGGTACGACATAATCTTTACAAACACATCGGATTTCTGGAGATGAGCAGAGTATATTCCCCTTTTTATCTGTGCTCCATTGTATAAAGCACAATCCGCATGTCGCGGTAATGGTTTTGCTTTTCCTTAAAGTCGAGTTTTTCATAAATGGGAAAGCCCTCGGCGGTCGCGCTCAGGTCGATGCGGAAAAGGCCTCTCTTCTTAGCGCATTCAATCAGATTTTTCATAAGCTGTGTGCAAAGCCCTTTCCGCGATACGAAGGCTCGGTAAAAACGCTCAGGACTTCGCCTCAGAGTCCGCTCAGCATATTCGGGTTCGCCGGCATCTCTATGATGAGAAGGTACGCCGTTGAGACAATTCTTTCGCCGTCACGCGCCACGAACGCAATCAGCTCCGTTCCAAGCTTGCGGGAAAAATAGTCATAAAGCTGTTTTTTCATACATTCCCTTTCGCGCTCCGAGATTGCGCCGAAATCTTCTTTTATGTACAAAAGACGCAGGCGTATAAGTTCGCTGATGTCAACCTCTGTCGCCGTGCCGAATGTGATGTTCATTTTATTCAGTTATATCTCCTCGATCGATGTAATTATAAGATGAATTCCTTGAAAAATGCAGATGAGTCTTTTGATTTGGTGCTTGTATGCCATAAAGCTGTGGATTTAAGGACATTACAAAATCCTTCACCTCGTCCGCAGCCTGATTTTCCCCGTGCGCCCGCGGATTTCTGATTCCCCATCGGTGGTTTCGCCATTTCGACAAGGCTCAGTGACCGCAGGCTCAACCACCGCGCTACAGTCCGCATTGTTACGTGTGCCGCCACCAATCCGTTCACCTTCCGCCGCGCTCCGCCGTATCCGCTCCACGGCGCTTTGTGAAACGAGCAAATCCTTCTGGTAGGTCTTGCACAGGCCCTCTATGCGGCTCGCGGTGTTCACGGTGTCGCCGATGACGGTGTAGTCCATACGGTTAGCCACCCCGATGTTCACCGCGAGAACCTGCCCGGGATAAAGCCCCTGTCCCGAAGCACAATTCCGGAAGCCCCCCGTGCGACAGGCTCCAAAAACTTCTTCATCACTTCGATTTTTTCTGCGCCGCAGCTTGCGGATTTACACCGGGAACATTCTCATCCAAGGCCGCAATCACATCCACGCCTCTGCTTTATCATACTTTGAGCCATTTATTATAGAACAAACAAGCATCACTGCCCCCCCCCTGAGCGACCCCTCCAGAATCGACTTCTTGAGCAAACCTATCTGCGCAAGCACCTTGGCGCACGTTCTTTTTGCAGGACAGTGCCGAGGATGCATATGATTCCTTGCTGTTGATACGGCACGGACAGCGCTCTTGCAAAAGAGGGGGATTTCCGCTAGTATAGGCGCGGGCATGCAAAGCGGGCGGCACGTGCGGCATATCCCGCGCACATTGCCCGGTCAGTTCGAGACCATCCTGACTTAAAACAAAACTAGGAGACACACTATGCGCTCAGCATCAGAACTTGAGGGCGTAACGCTGCTTGGCGGAAGCACAACGTACGTTACGGACTACTCGCCGGAAATTCTTGAGAAATTTCCGAACAAGCATCCCGTCAATGACTATATGGTCACCTTCAACTGCCCGGAATTCACGTCGCTCTGCCCCAAGACGGGGCAGCCGGATTTTGCGGAAATCCACATCAACTACATTCCTGACGGCTTCCTTGTGGAATCAAAGTCGCTCAAGCTCTACCTGTTTTCCTTCCGCAACCACGGGGACTTCCACGAGGACTGCGTGAACATCATCATGAAAGACCTTGTGCGGCTATTGGAGCCGAAATACCTTGAGGTGGAAGGAATCTTTACGCCGAGGGGCGGCATTTCCATCTATCCCTTCGCAAATTATGGGCGGGCAGGCACGCGCTATGCAAGCATCGCGGAAGAACGGCTCTTTGCCGCCGTTGACCGCCGCCCTGTGAGCCACCGCTGAATTCCCCGCGGAACAGAGCACTATAGAAGCATTTTCAAATTCACATCAGAAAAGGAGCATTTTTATGCAGTTTCAGAACGAGATTATTCTCATTGCCTCGGTATTCGTATTTTTTGGCGCGCTTGTCGCTTTCTTCAGACTCTTCGGAAAGAGCGGTATCTTTGCATGGACGGTCATCTGCACGATTGCCGCGAACATAGAGGTGCTCATCCTCGTGCATGCATTCGGCATGGACACGACACTGGGCAACGTGCTCTTTGCATCGTCATTCCTTGCCACCGACATCATGAGTGAGCTTTTTGGCAAACGAGAGGCAAACCGCTGCGTCAAGCTCGGCATCGCGGCGAACATCACGTTCATCATCATATCGCAAAGCTGGTTCCTCTACGTGCCCGCAGCCGACGACACGATGGCGGCACCTATCCGCACCGTGTTCCAGAACACGCCGCGGGTCATGCTCTCAAGCCTTATCGCCTACGCAATCTGCGAGATTTACGATGTCTGGGCATACCACTTCCTGTGGGACTGGACGGCGCGCAAATCCGGCAACCGGAAGCGCTTTTTGTGGCTGCGCAACAACGGCTCTACGCTCGTAAGCCAGCTCATCAATGTCGTCACCTTCAACCTGATGGCATTCTGGGGTGTGTTCCCGGCGTCCGTCATCATCCAGATTCTGGTTTTCGGCTACGCCATATTCATCGTGACATCGCTGATGGACACACCGTTCCTCTACTTTGCGCGGCGCCTTGCAGAAAAGCACCCGGAGCTGCTGGAACGCTAGAGGCGGCAGGAAGGCCGCCTGCGCCCAGGCCTGCGGCACAAAAAGAACCGGGCCGGTCTCAAAAGGCGCTTCTTTTGGAACGCGGCGCGACCTGGTCCGGGCGATAAGGGCGCTCACAACTTCTGGAGCTTTGCGGCAAACTGGATGCTCCGCTGGGTCTCCATGCCATCAAACTGGATGGTGTAGCACGAGGCCGTGCTGTTTACGAGGATAACCGTGCCGTCCCCGAACACCGGATGCCGGACGCGGTCTCCGGCGGCAAAGAGGGAGCGCATCGCACGCATCCGGGCCTCATCGCAGGCGATGATTTTCTGCGCCTGGCGCACAAGACCTTCGTCCAGCGGGCGCTCAAGCTCAAGGTTCTCCACCCCGGCATCAAAGATAAAGCGGCTGGGATACTTGAAAATCCCGTCGTTCGCCTTTCCTTCCGCATCGCTCAGAAAGAGGCGGCGCTGCGCCCGCGTAAACGCCACGTAAGCGATGCGGCGCTCTTCCTCCATATCGTCCGGAGTGCTCACGCGCCTGCTCGGAAACACGCCCTCGTTCATGCCGCAGATAAAGACATGCGGGAATTCCATGCCCTTTGCGGCATGGATGGTAAGGAGCTTTACGCAATCGAGGGAATCCTCCCGGTCAAGGTCGGTAAAAAGCGCCACGTGCTGCAGAAAGCCCTCCAGCGTCGCATCGTCGTCCAGACCGGCCTCGTTCACGCTCCGCTTGAATTCCGCCACATTGTCCAGCCTGTCCTGATCGGCCTCTGTCCGCAGGAAGGCCTCGTAGCCGCTGCGATCCAAAATCGCCTGCAGGATGTCGCCGAGCTTTGCCTGCGTGTGCAGCACAGGCGCGCTGCTCTCAGGGTGCGGCAGCATATCGCGGACACTCTCTATCGCGCTGATATAGGCTCCGGCACCGGTTCCGCGGAACAGCGAGGGCTGCCCGGAGGCAAGCTCCTTGAGCGCGGCGTATGCGCTTATGCCGTGCGAATCCGCATAGTCCCGTATGAGCGCGGTCTTTGTCCTGCCGATTTTGCGGGAAGGCATGTTGATGGTACGGAAAAAGGCGACATCGTCCGCGGCGGTAAGCATCCGCAGGTAGCATACGATATCCTTGATTTCCCGCCGCCCGTAGAATTCCGTCCCGGCAAGGATGCGGTAGGGCATATCGTTCTTGATGAAGGCTTCTTCCAGCGCACGGGTCTGGTAATGGGAGCGGTACAGCACCGCCGTGCGCCGGTACGGCGTGCCCAGCGCTTTTATGCGGGCGCAAATCCATGAGGCTTCCTTCTCGTCGCTGTCCGCGTGGAAGTAGAGCGGCTTTTCCCCGGAAGGCCGCAGGGCATGCAGTTCCTTGGGGTAGCGGACGGTATTCCTGCTGATAAGCGTATTGCCGGCCGCCACAATCTGGGGGCTGCTGCGGTAGTTCTCCGTGAGCAGGACGGTCTGCGCGTCGGGGTACACCTTGTCAAAGTCAAGGATGAGCCGCACGTGGCTTCCGCGCCAGGAGTAGATGGTCTGGTCGGAATCCCCCACGATAAAAAGGTTCTTGTGCTTTGCGGAAAGAATCTGCGCGATGCGGTACTGCTTGGCGCTCACATCCTGGAACTCATCGACCATGACGTACTGCATACGCTCCTGCCACTTTTCCCGCAGCTCCGGAAAATTTTCCAATATGTAGGTGGCGAAATTGATGAGGTCGTTAAAATCCACGCCGAAGCATTTTTTCTGCTCGTAGAGAAAGCGGAGGAAAATCTCCTCGTTCTGCGCAAGGGGCTTGTCCGGCGAGGAAAAGCGCGCACGCAGCTCGTCGTTGTTCAGTTTGTAGATATAGTCGATGTAGGTGTCCGCGCGGAGCTTCTTGCCCTCAAGCACCTCGTCTATCTTCTGCTGGACGGTGGTCTCCCGGAGCGTAAGATGCATGTCCGCAAAAATCCGCAGCATGATTTCACGCCAGTCCTCTTTGTCAAGGATGACGAAATCCTTGGGGTAGTTGAGCACGTGGATATCCTCGTGCAGGAGCATGGTGCAGAATGCATGGAACGTGCAGATGTAGCTCAGGTTCTGGTCGCCGAGCAGCGCGCGGATGCGGTGCTGCATCTCCTGCGCGGCGCGGTTGGTAAAGGTAACGCAGAGAATGTTGGCGGGGGAAATGCCCAGCTCCTGCACGAGGTAGGCATAGCGGCTGATGAGCGCGCGGGTCTTGCCGGTTCCGGCTCCGGCCAGCACGCGGACATGCCCTTCCGTAGAGCGCACGGCCTCCAGCTGGCCTTTGTTCAGCCCGTCAAGGATTCCCCCGCCGCCGGCCATCAGTTCTCCACCTGATAGATGGCGGAATAGTCCGTCACGTAGAGCGGGTACGGCCTGTTGCCCGCGAATTTCTTGTTGAACACGATGAATTCCGCGATGTCCTGAATCCAGACGCTGGCAGCCTCGCTGTTCAGTATCTGCTGCGCTTTTTTAAAGCCGTCTATCTGCGCCGCCTCATCGACGCTCTCCTCCGCCGCAAGGTAGGCGCGGTCATAGGCATCGGATTTGAAATTGATGAAATTCTTCTCGGACGTGGAGACATAGCGGGAAAGGAAGGCCGAAGGATACGCGATGGAGCCGTCCAGCGAGATGACCGTCGCCTCGAACTGGCGCCCCTTGTAGACATTCTGCAGCCACGTCGCCCAATCGACCTGGCGGATTTTCGCATCGATTCCTGCGGAGCTCAGCTCGTTTACGATTACCTCTGCCGTCCGCACGTGCACATTGTAGTTGGACGGCACAGTAATCGTAAAGCTGAAGCCCTTGCCGTAACCGGCCTGCTCCAGCAGGGATTTTGCCTTGTCCACATCGCGGTCATAAACGCTGGAGAGCGACGAATCGTAATATTTTGCCAGATTGGGGATGAGGGCGCTGCCGAGCTTTGAGCCGTAGCCATAGTTGACCATCGCGATGATTTCCTCGGAATTCACCAGATAGCTGAGCGCACGGCGAACATCGGCGTTCTTGAACGGCTCAAATTCGTTGTTCAGGGCAAGCAGCTGCACCGTGTTGGAATTCGTCAGGTATTTTCTGGTGGCGCTATCGTCCAGCTGGCTTACGGTGTCGGCGCTCGCATTGAAGCCGTCTATCGTTCCGGCCTGAAAGCTCAGCACCAGCCCCGCCTGGCTCGCCTCAAATTTCAGCGTCACGGAATCAAGGTGCGCGGGGCTGCCCCAGTAGTCCTCGTTCCTGACGAGCGTGATATGATCCTGCTCCGCGTATTCTGCAAACTTGAACGGCCCGGTTCCCACGGGATGCAGGGAAAGATCCTGAGAGCCCGCAGGAACGATGGCGGCGGTCATCCGCGCGGTAAAGCCTGCATCCGGCTCCTTGAGATGCACGGAAAGCGTATCCCCCTCAATGGAAAAGCTCTCTATGTTGTTGTAGCCGGAAAGCTTCTTGTCTATTGCGTTCTGCACAGACCAGCGGACATCCTCCGCCGTCATCTCTTTGCCGTTGTGGAATTTGACGCCCTTGCGAATGACAAATATATAGGTCTGGGCATCAGGAGAAACCTTGTAGCTGGAGGCCAGCGCCGGAACAAAACCGCCGTCCTCGGAAACCTTCAGCAGCCCTTCGAATATATTGAAATTGACGGCGCGCACGTCTGCGGTAAGCGACGTAAACGGGTCAAAGTTGTTCAGTTCCGTAGCCACGCCAAAGACAAGATTGCCGCCTTCCTTTACTTTGAGCGGCGTCCCGTCATCTACCTGCGCGGCAGGGGATTCCTTGCCACCGCAGCCCGGCAGCAGCGCGGCCATCACCACCGCGCACAGCGCCGCGGCACCCCCATGTGTACTTCCTCTTTTTTTCATAAAAAACCCCTTGTGGAAAATCCGGGACAGGTCTCAAAACTCGGAAGACTTTTGAAACAGCCCCTCCAGAAAATCCAATCCTTGACCGGATTGGGGAGCATCCCTATCCCTTTTGTCCTGATTGCAAGGGAAACACCGGATAGCCAGAACGGAACCACATACGCAGCCATCCGGCGTAAACCACCGTGACCAAACGAATGACGAGAGATAGCGGGAATGCGCAGGCCTGCGTCTCGCATGCCGGCAACGCTTCCAAAAGATACCCAGATGATATTTTACTGTTTATCAAAATGCTGTCAAGAATGCAGGGGAATTCCAAAAGCCGTCCGACTTCCATAATTCCTTTTATGGTAAGAAAAAGAAAAGGATTCCGTCATAAAAAAAATGCGTTCCCGGCGGAAAAGCGGCGGCGGCTTCCGCTCAAGCCCCCTCCTCCGGCGCCGTCGGCACCAGTACGGTGCTCCAGTGCGTACGGCGGTACTTTGCTGGGGTCATGCCAGTGTGCTTCCTGAACACGCTGATAAAGTGGCTGTGGCTGGAAAAACCGAGCGTGCCGCCGATGTCCATCGATGAGCGTCCGCTGTAGAGCAGCATCTCCTCCGCGGCCTCCACCTTGAGCCGCTCGATGTACTTTGCGGCAGTCAGCCCGGTCTCCCGCTTGAACAGCGCGCAGAGATAGGTCTTGTTGCAGCCGCAGTATCCGGCAAGCTGCTGCAGGGTGATTCTTCCGTGCAGATGGGCATGCATAAAGGCGACCGCCCGCGACGTATATTTCGAGTAGAGGTGCGTCTCCCGCAGCTCGCGCATCCGGCGTGAAAAATCACGGACAATCTCGTCGCGGACGGCGGCAAGGGATTCCTCATCGCCCAGCAGGTCTATGCGGCGGATGTACAGGTCGCTCAGGGTAAAGGCCGTCTCAAGCGGCATCCCGCCCCTCAGACAGAAGCGGCTTATCATCGCGGTCATGATGATAAGGTGGTATTTCTGGTTGCGGAGCGGGCTGGAGGAAAGCCTGCCCAGCTGCCCGTCGTCCGCAGCGCCGGAAAAGCCCAGCACGCCGGGATCCCCGCGCTGCACGGCCTCGTAAAAGGCCAGCTCCTTCTGGTAGGCCTGATGGTACATGCCGGCCTCCCGCTGGTCATAGAGCGCGCCGGAAAGCTTGCGCCTGCTCTCGTCAAATTCCTGTTCCATTCCTCCATTTTAGCAGAATTTTATGTTATTTGCACGAATTTTATGACATTATTCCGTGCCACCATGCGCTATGCTTGCAGGCAGAAGCACCGGGCCTGCTCGCGAAGCCGGGCGGCACAGCGGGAGCGCAGATTTCCCCTGCGTTCCAAGGAGAACCGTATGGAACTGAAGAAGGGCATCAATTTTGGGGGATGGTATTCGCAGTGCGACCATTCGCAGGAACGCTATGACACGTTCATCACGGAAAAAGACTTTGCGCAGGTAGCGCGCTGGGGCTTTGACCACATACGCCTGCCGTTCGACTACATGCTGATACAGCAGGACGACGGCCAGTTCAAGGAGGAAGGGTTCGCCCGCCTGGACACGGCGGTGCGGCTGGCCGAAACGCACGGGCTGAACATCATCCTTGACCTGCACAAGGCGGCCGGCTACGACTTCAACGATGCGGGCAACGCAGGAAAGAACAACATATTCTCCTCGCCGGCGCTCCAGGAAACATACCTTGCGCTCTGGGACAAGGTGTCCGCCCGCTATGCGGGGGCGCACAACGTCGCCTTCGAGCTGCTGAACGAGGTGGTCGAGGCAGAAGCCGCCGACCGTTGGAACAGCCTGATACGGAGGGCGGTTGCCACCATCAGAAAGCACAGCCCGGAAGGAACGATTATTTACGGCGGCATCCAATGGAACAGCGCCCGCACGCTGAAGCTGCTGGACGCACCCGTCGACAAGAACATCGTCTTTACGTTCCACATGTACGAGCCGCTCATCTTTACCCACCAGAAGGCGCACTGGATAGCGGGCATGGATCCGCACAAGGACATCTTCTATCCGCGCTCCCTGCAGTATTATAAGGAAGCATCCCTCGTGCTCGGCTACAAGGGCAAAGATGTGACCGACACGGACAGCACCATAGACGGCAGCGCCATCATCGAGGAGATGGTCTGCGAGGCCGCAGCCGCCGCACAAAAAGCGGGAGTCGGGCTGTACTGCGGGGAATACGGCGTCATCGACGGCGCGCCCGTCGCGGACACCGCCGCATGGTTCCGGGATATCCACAAGGTCTTCCGTGCGCACGATATCGGGCACGCGGTCTGGACATACAGGCAGATGAATTTCGGCATAGACGACGGGCACTACGAGCCCATCCGCAGCGAGCTCATAAAACTGATGACAGGCATCTAAGGCTCAGCCGCAAACGCCCCGGACGGACTTTGCCGCATACGCCGGGGCTGCGGGCAGGCAGCGCGATGCACTGTGCTTTCTGAAAGCGGCTCAAAGCTCCATGCGGCGCTGCTTCGGGGTCATGCCCTTTATTTTCTTGTATACGCGTATAAAGTGGCTGGAATCAGAGAAACCGGTCTCCTGGCTGATATAGTCCAAGGTCTTGTCCGTATACAAGAGGAGCGTGTCGGCCTTGCAGACCCGCACAAATTCGATGTATTCCTTGCAGGTCTTCCCGAACTGCGCCTTGAAGCGCCGCGCAAAATTTGAGTAGCACATCCCGCATTTCTGGGCGAGCATCTCGATGCTGATATGCTCCGCCGAATGCATGTCTATGTATTCCAGCACGGAAAAATCCTTGCTGCTGAACTGGTCAAAGGTGTGCTGGCCGGAAAAATGGAAGCCCTTCCGGAGCCAGATTCTGATAAGCTCCGTGATTATCAGGCTGATAGTGGACGCGACCTTGATGTCATAGCCGAATTCCTTGTGCTCCGTCTCCCAGATACAGTTCTCAAAGAAGAGCTTGACCGGGTTGTAGCGCAGCTCGGCGGCAGTAATCAGGTTGTAGGGGTTGCCCTGCGAGCCCGCGTTCTCCAGCAGCCGGGGCAGCTTAGGGGAGCCGGGCGTCGTATTGGAAAGAATCATCTCGTCGAATTTGACCACATAAAAACGCAGGTCTCCGGCCGGTTCCGGATAGTCCAGAAAGGCATGTATCTGCTTGGGGTGGAAAATAATCATATCACCGGGCGCCATCGCGTACCTTGTGCCGGAAATCTCCGCGACAAGTTTTCCGCTCACCAGATAGACCATCTCCGTAAAATAATGCCAGTGCGGCTTGACCCGCTTCCAGTTGCCGGGAAAAGCCTGAAAAGGCGCGTTCAGGATATCCGAATACTCAAAAAGTTCGTCCATACTACCCGTCCTCTGCGTACCAGGGCACATGCAGGCTCCCGCAGCCCGGCAGCACACAGATGCCGGCGGCAGGCCTGTACCCCGGCGGCAGCCCCGGAAGCCGCCCGCCTCTGGGTCTGCCCCTAGAGATTCGTACAATAAATCACTTCTTTTTTTATACCACGCAGCCGCGTAAAATGCTACTATTTTTGCGATTGTCGCAGAATTCCGGGAGCAGAATCCGGCAGGAATTCGGAAGGGGGCAGAACGTGAGAACAAAAAGCGCTTTCGCTTGGATTTGGACATACGTGCGGAGATACCGCTTCTGGATTGCGGGAGGCCTGTGCCTCAGCATCCTTGTCGCGGCCCTCAATATGATAAACCCGCTCGTAACGGGAGCCATCGTCGATAAGGTCATCAAGGACGGGCAGCACGAGCTGCTGCTGAAACTAACATTGATAATGGTAGGAACGACGCTGCTCAAGGCAATCTTCCGCTATTCCTACCAGGTCATCTTTGAGCACGCCTCCCAGAACGTCATCCGCGCGCTGCGGGAAGATTTGTACGCCCATATCCAGAAGCTTGATTTCTCCTGGTACGACAACTCTCCGTCCGGGAACGTGATGACGCTCCTTACCAGCGATCTGGACAAGGTGCGGCACTTTGTGGCATGGGTGCTGTATCAGATTGTGGAGAACATACTGATTTACGTTTTTTCCATACTGACGCTCTCAGCAATCAACTGGAAGCTGACGCTGGCGTTCATGATTATCGCGCCGTTCGTGCTGCTGCTCATCCATAAATTCAAGATTCACATACTCCCCTCCCACCTGAAAGTGCGCGACCAGTTCGCCGTGCTCAACACACGCGTAGGGGAGAACATCGAAGGCAACCGCGTCGTAAAGGCGTTCGTCAGGGAAGCGCACGAGATACAGCTCTTCGACAAGGAAAACGAGCGCTTCCGCGACGTGTCCGTGGAGAACGCGGACGTCAGAATCCGCTACACGCCGTGGATAGAGGCGCTGTGCGGCATTCTCCCCGTCATCCTCATCCTCTTCGGCGGATTTCTCGTCATCGGCGATGAGATGACCATCGGCGAGCTCGTAACCTTCAACGGCCTCATGTGGGCATTCACCCAGCCCATCAATATGTTCGGCACGCTGGTTGACAACACTCAGAATTTCAACGCATCCGCGGCGCGCCTGTACGAGCTGCACTGCAGCGAGCCCAAGATTGCCGACAGAGAAGGAGCGTTCTCTTCCGGCGAGCCGGTGCAGGGCAAGGTCGAATTCCGGCACGTGAGCTTTGCCTACAACGAGACGGAGGTGCTCAGAGACGTAAGCTTTGTCGCCCAGCCCGGCATGACAATCGGTATCCTTGGCCCCACGGGGAGCGGCAAATCGACGCTGGCCCAGCTCTTGTGCCGCTACTACGACGCAAGCCGGGGGCAGGTGCTTGTGGATGACCGGGACGTCAGGGACTACGCGCTCGCTTACCTGCGCAAGAACGTGGGGATAACCATGCAGGAAGTATTCCTGTTCAGCGACACCGTGGAAGGCAACATCTGCTTCGGGAATCCCGATGCCCCGATGGAGCTGGTGGAGGAGGCGGCGGAGCTCGCGCGGGTCAAGGATTTTATCGGCGACCTGACGGACGGATACGATACTATCGTAGGGGAACGCGGCGTAGGGCTTTCCGGCGGGCAGAAGCAGCGCATCGCCCTGGCACGGCTCTTCCTTGCGAACCCAAAAATCATGATTCTGGACGACACGACTTCTGCCGTGGACAATGAGACGGAGCTCAAGATACGGCAGTCGATAAAGAGCCGCAGCGGCGGTCACACGACGTTCATCATAAGCCACCGGATTTCTTCGTTCGAGAACTGCGACGTTATCCTTGTCCTGCAGAACGGGCAGATTGTCCAGAGCGGGAGCCACGAGGAGCTGTCCGCGGCGGACGGTTATTACCGGGATGTCTGGCTGGAGCAAAGCGGAAAAGAAAGCGGGGAGAATCCCGCAAGCAAAGAGGACTCAGAGTATGGCAAGAAATAAATTTGACGCAGACGAAGAGATAGAGCACGGCTTTAACCCGCACATTGTCATGCGCTTGTTCCGCTGGATAAAGCCGTACCGGGGGGCAATGGTGCTGTCATGCCTCATCATGCTGCTGGCATCGCTCATATCGCTTACCAGCCCGTGGCTTATCCGCATGGCGATTGACCAGGCCATCCCCAAAAAGGACGTGCGCTTGCTGATTGTGCTGGCAGGAATCCTGCTGCTGTCAACATTCGTCGTCAGGATTCTGCTGGCGCAAAAGCTGAAAATCATGACGCGCATCGCACAGAAAATCATCGTGGAGATACGGCGCGACGTGTTCACCAAGCTGCAGTCGCTGCCATTCAGCTATTTTGACAGCCGCCCCCACGGAAAAATCCTCATCCGCGTCGTGAACTACGTGAATTCGCTGTCGGAGCTGCTTTCAAACGGCATCATCCAGCTGATAAGCGACCTCTTTACGCTCGCCGTCATCATAGGCTTTATGGTGTCCATTGACGCAAAGCTGACGCTCGTCGCGATGGCGGTCATCCCCGTGCTGCTCGTCGTCCTCATCTCCATGAAGAAAAAGCAGCACGAGGCCTGGAAGCAGGAAAGCTACAAGCGCTCCAATCTGACGGCATACCTGTCAGAAAGCCTGAACGGCATGAAAGTCACCCAGAGCTTCGCGCGGCAGCAGGTGAACCAAGGCATATTCAACGGTCTGTGCGACACATGCAAGCTCGTCTGGATACGGGCGGTGAATATAAACAATATCATCTGGCCGGTGGTGGACAACCTCTCTACGCTCGGCGTGGCGCTCGTGTACTTTGTGGGAATCCAGGCGCTGGGAAAAAGCGTCACCATCGGTACGCTGGTCGCATTCGCGGGATACATCTGGCGCTTCTGGCAGCCAATCCAGAACCTCGGCAACTTCTACAATTCCATGGTTACGACCGGCGCCTATGTGGAGCGTATCTTTGAGCTGCTGGACGAGCCGGAGGATATCAGCGACCGGCCAAACGCGAAGGACCTGCCGCCTATCCGCGGGCACGTCCGCTTCTCGCACGTCGATTTCAGCTACGAGAAGGGTAATCCCGTCCTGAAGGACGTTGACTTTACCATCACCCCCGGTATGTCGGTCGCCATAGTTGGTCCCACCGGAGCCGGAAAAACAACCATCGTCAACCTGCTCACAAGGTTCTACAATCCGGAAGGCGGGCAGATTCTTATCGACGGCATGGACATCCAGGAGCTGAAGATAAAATCAATCCGGGCGCAGGTCGGCGTCATGCTGCAGGACAGCTTCCTGTTCAGCGGTACGATTATGGACAACATCCGCTACGGAAAGCTCGACGCAAGCGACGAGGACTGCATAGCCGCCGCAAAACTGGTGCAGGCGGACGAATTTATCAGAGCCTTCCCGGACGGATACAAAACTACTATCACCGCAAACGGCGGCGGGCTCTCGCAGGGGCAGAAGCAGCTCATCAGCTTTGCCCGCGTGCTGCTCTCCGACCCTCGCATCCTTATCCTTGACGAGGCGACGTCTTCCGTGGACACGCACACGGAAAAACTCGTGCAGAAGGGGCTGGGCGAGCTGCTCAAAGGGCGCACATCATTCATCATTGCACACCGGCTCTCCACCATCCGCAACAGCGACATCATCTTCTTTGTTGACCACGGATGCATCGTGGAGCGGGGCACGCACAGCGAGCTGATGGCGCTGGACGGAAACTACGCCGCCATGGTAAGAAAACAGACTGAATGGAGCAGAACGGATGAGAGGCAGCCTTAAAGGCGAGCGGCGTTCAAAAGCGCCGCTCGGGCACTAAGGCAGCGCAGGCTTAGCGCCACTCCTGGCTTGCGGCCGTCCCGCAGGGGGAGAATTCGTCGTAATAGACAACAAGGTAGCTGCCGGAGCGGACAAAGCCTGCATTCTGGTAGGCGCGGATAGCGGCCGCGTTCCTGCGGTTTACAAAGAGCACGGCTTTTCTTCCCCGCCCGACGATATCTGCGGCAAGGCAGCGCACGAGGAAGGCTGCGTAGCCGCGCCCCCTGCAATCCGTGCGGGTAAACACGCCGCCAATCTGCATATAGCGCTCGCAGCACGCGTTGGTCTGCGCCTTTGCGGCAAAGCTGCCGTCCGGTCGCCGCAAGGCAAAGACCGTCTGGACTTTGAGCGTGCGGTCAAGCTCCAGCCGTTCCGCGGCGGGGCTCACCGGCACACCGGCCGGCAGCACTTCCTCCACTTTGTACGAAAGCTGCAAAGGCATAAGCGCGTCCGCATCCCTTGCCGAGCAGCGCTGCACGGTGCATCCGTCTATGCCGCCTGCCTGCCGCATCCCCGCACGCAGCCCTGCGGCAGCATCCTGAAATTCCATAAAGAGATGGCGCTTTTCTTCCCGTATCTGCTGCCCGCCGCGCCTGCGCAGGACAGCCATAAGCGTATGGACGGAACGGCTCCCGCCTGAAATACAGAAGACCTCCCGCCGGGCAAAGAAACATGAGAGCGCCGCCAGCAGCTGCCTATCGCGGCTTGGCAGGCAGGGCAAGAGCAGCTCGCCATCCGTATAGCAGAATACCCCGGCGACATCCCGAAACGCAGGCGCAGTCCCCGTCCTGCTCACGATAAAGAGAAAGCGTTCCCGCGCAATGATTCTCTGCATGAGCGAGCAGCAATATTTCTCATACGGCAGCACAAACTGCCTCGCAAGCAGGAACTGCTGCTCCGCCTGCACAGGAACAATACGATATGCCACTAATTCCTGAAGGAATGGATAGGCGCCGGTATGCGGCCGCCCCGGTTGATGAAATCCGCGCAGCTGAAGCGGCTGACCTCCATGACGGGGGCGCCACCAAGCAGTCCTCCGAATTCCACCCAGTCACCGGCCTTTTTGCCCGGCACCGGAATAAGCCGGACGGCGGTGGTTTTGTTGTTCACCATGCCGATTGCCATCTCGTCCGCCATAATGCCGCTGATGGTAGTGGCAGGGGTATCGCCGGGTATGGCAATCATGTCCAGCCCCACAGAGCAGACGCAGGTCATGGCCTCAAGCTTCTCAAGGCAGATACTGTGCTGCTTGACGGCGTTTATCATTCCTTCGTCCTCGGAGACGGGGATGAACGCGCCGCTGAGCCCGCCCACGTTTGTGGATGCCATGACACCGCCTTTCTTGACCATATCGGTCAGCATGGCGAGCGCGGCGGTCGTTCCCGGCGCACCAGCTCCTTCCAGCCCGATTTCCTCCAGAATCCGCGCGACGGAATCCCCCACCGCCGGGGTCGGCGCAAGCGAAAGGTCAAGGATACCAAAATCTACGCCCAGACGGCGGGCAGCCTCGGTGCCGACCAGCTGCCCCATGCGCGTAATCTTGAACGCCATTTTCTTTATACCGTCAGCAAGCTCGTTTATCGGCCTGCCCTTGAATTCTTTTGCGGCAGCAAGGATGACCCCCGGCCCGGAGACTCCCACGTTGATGACGGCATCGCCTTCGCCTGGCCCGTGGAAGGCACCCGCCATAAACGGGTTGTCCTCCGGCGCGTTGGTAAACACGACGAGCTTGGCGCAGCCGTTCACCGCGCAGTCCTTTGATGCCTCGGAAGTCTTTTTGATGGTCTCGCCCATAAGCCTGACGGCGTTCATATTGATACCGTTCTTTGTGGTGCCGACATTCACCGAGGAGCACACGTAATCCGTAACGGCGAGCGCCTCCGGAATGGAATCGATGAGGATTTTATCCGCGGGCGTAATGCCTTTCTGCACGAGCGCGCTGAACCCGCCGATAAAATTCACGCCCAGCTCCTTGGCGCAGCGGTTGAGCGTCCGGCAGTAGTCCACATAAGACGAGGCGCCGCTAGCCCCCGCAACAAGCGCGATGGGCGTAACGGAAATCCGCTTGTTTATGATGGGAACGCCGAATTCCTTCTCTATATCCTGCCCTACCTTCACAAGGTTTCCCGCGCAGCGCATCACCTTGTCGTAGATTTTCTGGCACGCCCGACCGCTGTCGCTGTCCGCGCAGTCAAGCAGGGATATCCCCATGGTAATGCAGCGGATATCGAGCTTCTGCCGCATAAACATATTCACTGTTTCCTGGATTTCCACCGGAGAAAAAATCATAGTCCGTCCTCGTGCGTCAAAATCGTACACCGGAACGCACTGCGCACCGGCGATGCCCCCTTCAGCGCCGCCCGGAATCTTCAGCTTTCCGAACCAGCCCTGGGGCACATTCCAGAAGCCTGTCAGGTCTGGAACAGCCTCTTCATTCTATATGAGATTGCAAAATGTTTCAATTCGTACGCCGGAACCCCGGCGCAGCAACGCAAGCCTCACCCAGGCAACCTGACTAACATGGCTAAGCAGTGCCCCACCCAATGCGGAACAGCGTCCGGCCGCCCGCGCAGGGGCAAAAAAAGCGTGAGGGGAAGGAGGTCCTGATCAGGCCTTCACCTCGTTCAGCAGCTCGCCGCCGGACTGGAAGGCAAGGATATTGCCCAACGTGGTCTCGGCTATGGCCTTGAGCGCGTTCGTAGTGAGGAAGGCCTGATGAGAAGTGATGATGACGTTCGGGAATGTCAGAAGCCTTGCAAGAGTGTCGTCTTTTATGACGTCCACCGACCAGTCGTCAAAGAAATACTTGTTCTCCTCCTCGTACACGTCGAGCGCTGCCCCGCCAATCTCCTGCTTTTTGAGCGCATGGACGAGCGCCTTTGCATCGATGAGCGCGCCGCGCCCGGTATTCACGATGACGGCATCGCGCTTCATGAGCGCAAGGGAATTCTCGTTGACGATATGCTTTGTCTCCGCGGTGAGCGGACAGTGCAGGCTGATGACGTCCGCGCCCTGGAATATCTGCGCGAGCTGCACGTAGGAAAAGCCGTGCTTTGTCGCCCATTCCTTGTCCTGATAGACATCGCAGCAGATGATTCTCATGCCGAAGCCCGAAAGCATCTCCGCAAACACCTTGCCGATGCGCCCCGTACCCACAATGCCCGCCGTCAGCCCGTGCAAATCGCGCCCCGTAAGGCCGTTGATGGAAAAATTCCCCGTGCGGGTACGCATATAGGCCTGGGGAATACGGCGCGTCAGGGAAAGCAGCAGCGCAATGGCATGCTCCGCCACGGAATGCGGCGAATAGGCGGGAACCCGGACTACCCTCAGACCCTCGGCGGCGGCGGCCGCAAGGTCAATGTTGTTGAACCCCGCGCAGCGCAGCGCCACCAGCTGCACGCCGCATTCCTTGAGCGCGGCGATGACATCCGCATCCAGCGTGTCGTTCACAAAGGTGCATACCACGTCATAGCCTTTTGCAGAGAGCACCGTCCTCCGGTCAAGGTGGAAGTCAAAGAAATCGATATTGTACAGGAACTGCTTGTTCGCCTCCGAGAATGAATCCCGGTCATAGGGATGAGCGTCATAGAAAGCAATGGACATGGGTTGTGATGACATAAGAAGCCTCCGGAAAGTAGGAACACAGCAAAATGCGGGGATGCACCGGCAGCAGCCTCAAGCGCATTTCCTGCAGCACACTATAAGCATAGCGTTTTCAGACATTTTTTACAACCGGGGAAAGCAAAAAAAAAGCGAATCAACGAAGCCCTCCACAGAACAGCGGGGTACGTTGATTCGCGTGCTGCTTTTAGTATGGCGCGGCGCTAACGGCTCAGCGTGCGCAGGTGCCCTTCAAGCGTAACGGAGCGGGTAAAGCCGTCGTCCTCATACAGCTCGTAGGAGGCTCCCGTCCCCACAAAGCTAAAGGTTGAGGTATCCAGCGCGGCCGTGCTCTGCGCGGGGCGGCACAGCGGAACAAGCCTGTCCTTGCGCACAAAGAAGGTGACGGAATCAAGGGGCATCCTGATATAGTAGGAGCCCTGCTTCTTTTCTTCCGTGGAGATATTCCCGCGGCACCAGACAACCTTCGTCATATCCTCCGGCAGGTAGACGTAGCGCCCGTCCGCGTTCTGCTCGTAGACAGGGGCAATCAGAATTCCCTCTCCCACAAGCAGCTCGTCCTCCGTGCGCAGCGCGCGCATATCCGCGGGGAAGTCAAAGCCGAGCGGGCGGATGTACATGCTGCTCCCGACGGCAGCCTTTACGAATTCGCTGTAGATGTACGGCACAAGCGCATAGCGGAAATCGAGCAGGCTCTTGAAATCATCGGTATTCCCGAATGCGTAGCATTCCTGGCTGCGGTTGTTCCACGCGCAGTGGTTGCGCATGAGCGGCGTAAAGGCACCGAGCGCAAGCCAGCGCAGCAGCAGGTCGCGCGTCGTGGACTCGCCGAAGCCGCCGATGTCCGCGCCGGAATACAAAAATCCGACCATGTTCAGCGACGGGAGCATCTTTATCTCCTGCTTCAGGTGCTCCCAGCAGGACGCATTGTCTCCCGTCCAGATGCCGCCGTAGCGGTGGGAGCCGACGCAGGACGCGCGGGCATAGAGCAGCATGCGCTTGTCCGGAGAAATCTTGCGCAGCGCCTCTGCGGCAGAGCGGGTCATATTCGCCCCGTAGAGATTATGGATGCGGTCGTGGCGGATTTTTTGCGGGGCGGAAGTGCCGCTACCGGGCAGCTGGTGGAAAAAGCGCCGGTAGTCGTCAAGGCGGTTGAACGTGCTGCCGCTCAGCGGCGTAAATTCAAAGAAGCTCTGCACGTCAAGGTTCTGCCCCTGATAAGACAGCAGCTTGCGGAACGTCTCCTCAAGGCTCTCGTCGCTATAGAACATCGCGGGCTCGTTCATGTCATTCCAGAAGCCCTCTATGCCAAGCCGCGTCAGGCGCTCGTACTTGGCGCCGAACCACTCGCGGGCAGCGGGGTTCATAAAATCAGGGAAGCAGGAGCGCCCCGGCCACACGCCCGCCACAAAGTCGGAGCCGTCCTCCTTTTTGCAGAAATAGTCGTTGTCGCAGCCTTCCTCATAGACGTCATAGCCCTGCTGAACCTTGACGCCGGCATCGATAATCGGCACCAGGCGCACGCCGTCGGCCTTCAGCTCGGAAGCAAGCGCCCCCATATCGGGGAATTTCTGCTCGTCCACCGTAAAATCCTTGTAGGCATCCATATAGTCTATGTCAAGGCAGACGGCATCGAGCGGCAGACCGGCGCTGCGGTAGCGGGAGACCACTTTGCGGACATCATCCTCCGTCTTGTAGCCCCAGCGGCTCTGCTGGAAGCCAAATGCCCAGCGCGGGGGAATATAGCTCTGCCCGATAAGCTCCCGGAACTGGTGCACGACATCCTGCAGGGCAGTGCGGCCGGAGCCCTCGTCCGCGCTCACCACATACACGTCCACGCCGGTGTCGGATGTCTCCACGGTAAAGGTACTGTATTCCGTAAAACCGATATCAAATGCCACGCGGGAGGCGGTGTCAAAGAAAAGCGCGCAGCATTTCGTTCCGTCCGCGCTGTACACAATCACCAGGTTGTGCGCCCCGTACATGGAGCGGGTGAATTCGTTCTGGTTCGGCACATCAGAGCACCAGCTCTCATAGCGGAAGCCGCGCTTGTTTATGCCGCGCATGCTCTCGCCCAGCCCGAACACAAAATCATCGCCAGCAAGCGTGCACATCCACTTAAAAGGAAACGAGCTCTCCACCGTACCAAACGGAAAGCGGCTTCCTTCCGGCATACATTCCATTCCGCAAACGACCGCGCCTGTCTCCACAGGTTCCCCAAAAGAAAATTTCTGAATCATATATATAATTATAATCTTGAATTTTATTTATTGCTAGTGATATAATTCCAATAAATTATGACAAAAGTATTAGTCAACCAGTATTCCTCCGTCTCAAAGCGGACGCCCCAAAAACAGAACGGTCAGGAGAAATTCCAGCGGGGCACGGTGCTCTTTCCCTTGCAGTACTACCTGAACGACACCTCCGACCCGTCGTACGACCTGCCTATCCACTGGCACACGGAATTCGAGCTGCTGCACGTCCAGTCCGGGGCATACACCGTCTTTATAAAAGACAGGAATATCAGGCTGGAGCAGGGCGACCTCTGCTTTATCCCCGGAAAAACGCTGCACGGCGACGCGCAGAACAAGGGGCAGGCGCTTTATGAATCCGTCGTCTTTGACATAGAGCTCATCCGCCAGCACGGCTACCTGCCGGACAGCTTTATAAACGCCATCATAACGGGCAGCATCATACTTGACGAGCGCATTCCCCGCAGTAACGAGGCCGTCAGCGGCATCGCGCAGAAGCTTTTTGAGAGTCTTCAGGATTCCGCGGAAGGATACGAGCTGGAAGTCTCCGGCTACCTGCTCATATTTCTTGGGGCGCTCAAACGGCAGCACCTGTACATCGAACGGCAGATTATCCCCTCAAATAAGCGCAAGCAGGCGGAACAGCTTGAATCCGTCATAAACCTTATCAGGAAACGCTATGCCGAAGACATAACGCTGGAGCTGATGGCCGATACCGCCGGGCTTTCCCCCAAGTATTTCTGCCGCATTTTCCGCGAGGCGACGGAGCACACCCCCGTGGAATACCTCAACTGGTACCGTATCAACCAGTCGTGCACCATGCTCCGCGAGACAAACGACAAGCTTTCCGAGATAGCGGAGGCCTGCGGATTCAACGATTTCAGCTATTTCATCAAGATGTTCAAGCGCTATAAGGGCATGACGCCGCTCAAATACCGCAATTTCGGGGCAAGCTGAGCCACGCTCCGCCACGCGCTACTTTCCCACGCAGAAGCGGCTGAAAATGCTGCCCAGCACGTCGTCGGGCGTCACCTCGCCCGTCACCTCGCCCAAGGACACAAGGGAATCCTCCAGATCCTGCACCACGGCATCGAGCCCATAAGCATGGTTCCGGGAGATACGCAGCGCATGGGAAACCCGCTCCAGCGCCTCCGAGACAGCAAGCCGCTGCCGCTCCGAGCCGAGCGCCGCCCCGCTGCGGCTGCCCCCGGCGTCCTCCGTCAGCAGGGACTTCACCGCCGACACCAGCGCCCCTATGCCGCTGCCGTTCCATGCAGAGAGCGCTATAGCGGCCTTCCACGCGGCGTTGTCAGGCGGCAGGGGCAATGCGTCCGCCTTGTCGCACTTGTTCCACACAAGCACGGCCGGAATCTCCTGCTGCGACGCAAGAAAGGTCTCGTCGTCGGCAGACAGACCGCCCCCGGCATCCACCACATAGAGGATAAGATCCGCCATGGAGCTCAGGCTGCGGGTACGCTCCACGCCCTCCGCCTCCACAAGGTCGTCAGTGCGGCGCAGACCGGCGGTGTCAAAGAGGCGCACCGGAATCCCGTCGAACGAAGCCCAGCTTTCCAGCCAGTCACGGGTCGTTCCCTCCACGTCGCTCACGATGGAGCGGTCTTCCTTGAGCAGCGCATTGAAAAGGCTGGATTTTCCTGCGTTCGTCCTGCCGCAGAGCACAAGCCGCGCCCCGTCCTGATAGAGCTTCTCGCTCTTCCAGGAATGCACAAGGGAAGACAGGCGCGACTCCGCCTGCGCGAGCGCCGTCCGGTCAAAACTGTCCGCCACGGTCTCCTCGTCCTCAGGGTACTCAATCTCGACCTCGATGGAGGCAAGTGTGTCCACCACAAGCTTCTTTATGGCATCGATTTCGGCAAAGAGATTTCCGGCAAGCCGCCCCGCAGCTTTGCCCCGCGATTCGTCCGTGCGGCTGTCTATGATTTCTTTTACCGCCTCAGCCTTTGTCAGGTCGTTTTTGCCGTTGATGTACGAGCGGAAGGTAAATTCGCCGCGTTCCGCCTGCCGGAAGCCGTGCGCCAGCAGCAGACGCTGTATGGCAGAGACGACGGCAAGCCCGCCATGGCAGAAAATCTCCACCATGTCCTCGCCCGTAAAGGACTTGGGGCTGCGGTACACGCCCAGCATAACCTCGTCAAGGCGCTCGCCGCTCTCAGGAACCGTTATCCAGCCGTGGACAAGGGAATTGCCCGCAGCACCCCGCAGCGCGGCGGGGCGGGAGAACAGGGGCTCCATCAGGGCGATGCAGCCCGTGCCGGACACCCGGACAATCCCGATTGCCCCCGGAGCCAGCGCCGTCGCAATCGCAGCAATCGGTTCCTCCGGAGTGTAGCCGGGCGCGCTCATTTTTGCAGCGTCCCGAACGGCTCTATGTGCAGCAGCTTGAGTCCCACGGGCTGAGGGGCGGACGTCTCCGTCATGTCCTCCAGATCAAGGGCGCTGTCAAGGATTGAAATCATGTCCTTGCGGCGCTCCCGTGCAGCGGCAGCCGCAGCTTCCCCGCTGGCGGAGCCGCTGCCACCGCTGAATGCGGGGAGCCGCTGCTGCAGCTGGGTCTCGTTCTCCGCCCACGGAGAAACCTCGTCGTCCGCCACATCAGGGCTGATATCCTCGTAGTAGCCGCCGGAATTGTTCCAGTACATATAGCCGCGGTTCAGGCCGTCGCGCACGCCAAAAATCTCGCGCCGCACATAATCCTTGTTGTAGTAGGCGCGATCAAAGCGCACGCCCATGTAAAAGGCCTGCACCCACGGCCGCACGATGATGCGGTTCCGCCCGATGACGGTATTGCGATACGAGCCGTAAAAATAAATGCGGTAGGGGCGTTCGATGACGGGCGTATATTCAAGGAAGTCCTGCTCAAAGTGCGACGGATAGTACATCGGGCAGATGACATCGACATAATGGCTCATCAGCTCCACATCCTGCCCCGTACGCGTTCCCGAACGGTACCAGCCGTTCGCGCCATAGATATCTATGCCGATAGGAGCGGCGATATTCTTCCGCGCATAGGAAAGGAAGGAAATGAGGGCGCTCTCTTTGTCCATGCCCTTGCTCTTCCAGCGGAAACTCGCGTCGCCCATATTCGTGCCGTCGGTCGGGAACCGTATATAATCAAACTGAATCTCGTCAAAGCCGCGCTCTATCAGCTCCTTCGCAATCTCCACGTTGTATTCCCACACTTCCTCGCTGTAGGGGTCAACCCAGTTCTCGTCATAATAGTTCACCTTGGAGCCGGTCACCTGTCCTTCTTCGTCAGTCACTGTGGTCACGCCCTTTATGCCAATCCAGGGCATATTGTTCTTCTTGTCCCAGACGGCATACTGCTGCTTGTCATACGAGGCAAGGTTCCGGTCTTTAAAGACCACAATTCTTCCTATTAAATAGATGCCGCTCTTTTTGTATTCGGAGACAAAGGTGTCAAGGTCTATCTTGTACTGCGTGACTTTTCCCTTCTGCTTGAGCAGCGGGCTGTTCGGCTCAAAGCGCAGCAGACCGTAATCGTCCTTCATATCGACGACAATCGCGTTCAGCTTGTTGTCCTCAAGGATTTTCCGGTATTTCTCTATGCCCTTCATGTTCTGCATCTGGTATGCGGAGGCATACACCGCCTTTTTGCCTGTCGCCGTGCTGCCCCACGGAGAGAGCGGGGTATCGGGCGTCAGGAGCCAGAGCTCGCTCAGCTGGAGCGACGTTTTAAGCCCCGTTTCAGAAGAAGGGATATAGGCGCTATGCACCTGCGCGTCGGAGGCCAGAATCCTGCGGGTCCAGCGCTCGTACTGGGCGGCCGGCAGCTCCTGCAGCGAACCGTCATCCAGCGATACGGAAGAAATCTTCCCCAGCGAAGAGAACACGATGAGCCCGTTGCTCTGGCACAGGCCGTCTATAGTATCGGCGGCCTCGCTGCCGTGATATATCTTGACGGCAGTCTTCTTGCGCCAGTCAAAGCGGTACATATTGGGAAGGAAGGAATTGGCGAGGTAGATTTCCGTATAAAGCGTACCGTCGCTATCCTTTACGAGCACCGGAAGAATATCGCTTATCTCGTCGGGCTGAGTCAGGCTACGCATGGCGCCAAAGCCCGCGCTCACATCGTTCCACTGGGGGCGGACGGCATCCGCACGGTAATAGCTGAAGCCGTAGATGGGGTGCGACATAAACACCACCAGCTCGCTGCCCGCATACGAGCCGTCCTTTGCATATATGGGCATGTGCGCGCAGGCCACGGCCTTCATGCCGGCAGTGCCCTTGCTCATGGAGCCGATGGATTTCCAGCTGGCACCGCCGTCGCGCGTCAGGTACACGGCATCCTTGGTGGCCGTTACCAGAATATTCTCGTCAAAGGGATCCGCGCAGATATCCTTCAGCAACGGAGACTGCTTTACCAGCTCCCGCTTCTCGCCGTCATAGGTCTTGATGGTCAGCACGGGAAGCCCCTCATTGCATTCCGCGAATGTGCTCAGATCAGAGGAGACCAGCACGCCTTTCTCCGTCAGGAAATACCATTTTGTCTTTGTCTTCAGTATGCGCTCAACCCGGCCTTCAGTCCACAAGGCTTCAGCCCGGCCACCAGAAAGCAGCCGGTACAGCCCTTTTTCCGTGCCAAGCAGGAACGGCGTCCCGGAATCCGCGGAATTCCGCGCGGGCAAGGTCTCCGGCAAACGGTACAGGGGCTGGGACTGGGCAACCGCATCAAAAGCGGCGTACAGCATGATATGCAACAATAAGCACAATTTTAAAACGGTTCTTCGCATAATCCTCATATCGGCACTTTAAGAATAAGTTTTAAGGGACAGTTTTGCAAGGCATGGACTTTTAAAGCTGCCCCGTAAAGAAAAGCCCTGAAAAGCAGAGTTTTTAAAGGCTTCCCAAAATGAAACTTGCCATTGCCTCCCAATCTTGCTATAATAAACTCGTTCGGAAACTTTAGACAAGAGGTTTGCTATGTACTATTTTGTTGTTGACAAGGGCAGCGGAAAACCCGTCGATTTTAACTTCAAACCGGTAGCAGAGGAAAAGAAGGCTGTGTTCCATTCAAAAGAAGATGCCTTCTATTTTATGGACTGCAATACCCGCGAGACCGCAGGTGCAGATAAAATTAAGGAGACCCGCGGGAATTTCACCATCTGCGAGCTTGCATAAAGCCGGCTGCGCAGATACGAGCCCGAAAAAAGACGCCTTCGGTGCGCTTTCCGGGCTTCCATAAAAAATGCACGCAGACCTGCCTGCGCATTGCCGCCGGCAGGCAGGATTGGCAATCATGCACATCAGACTTGAGAACCTCAAAAAAACATACCGGACGCCGGACGGAATCATAGAGGCGGTGGACGGAAATTCGCTGGATATACCGGAAAACACAATCTTCGGTATCATCGGCAAAAGCGGCGCCGGAAAATCGTCCCTGGTGCGGCTGATGAGCCTGCTGGAGGCGCCGGATGCAGGTGCCGTCTATTACGACGGGCGCCGCGTGGACAACCTGCCCAAAGCCGCCCTGATACAGGAACGCCGCAAACTCGGCATGATTTTCCAGAACTTCAACCTCTTTGCGTCCCGCACGGCGGCAAAGAACATCGCGTACCCGCTGGAAATCTGCGGTATGCCGTCAGCGGAGATACAGCCGCGCGTACAGGAGATGCTCCGCCTGGTGGGGCTTGAAGACCGGGGAGACGCGCCGATAAGCACGCTTTCCGGCGGCCAGAAACAGCGCATCGCCATTGCCCGCGCGCTCGCACCAAAGCCGGACATCCTTTTCTGCGACGAGGCGACAAGCGCCCTTGACCCGCAGACGACACACGCCATCATCGCGCTCATCAGGGAGCTGCAGGCAAAGATGAACCTCACGGTCGTCATGATTACCCACCAGATGGAGGTCGTCCGGGACGCCTGCGAGCAGGTCGCCGTCATAGATGGTGGCAAAGTCGTGGAGCAGGGCAGCGTAAAAGACATTTTTGCGCATCCCCGGACGGCGGTCACAAAGGACTTCCTGTCGCATATCACGACGGACGGAAGGGGTATGGTGCGCTGGTCCCATGATGGGGGCAAATACGTCCTGCACTTCATCGGGGACAGCACGGGGCAGCCGGTACTGAGCGCCCTCGCAAAATCATGCAACGTCAGCTTCAACATCCGAGCGGCAGGCATCCAGCACCTGCCGGATCAGGACATAGGCACCATGCTCATCGACCTGAACGGGGAGGAGCAGGATATCCGGCAGGCCATCGCAGAGCTGAACCGCAACGGAGTCACCGTGGAGGAAAACACATGAATTCGCTCTATCTCGTGGGGAGCGCAACGCTCCAGACCCTCATAATGGTATTTTTTTCTACTATATTCTCACTGCTGCTCGGATTCCCGCTCGGCGTGCTGCTGTGCGTCACCGACCCGAACGGCATCACGCCCAAACCCGTGCTGAACCAGGTGCTCAGCCGCATCGTCAACATACTGCGCTCTTTTCCCTTCATCATACTGATGATTGTGCTCTTCCCGCTTTCAAGGATTATCGTCGGCACAAGCATCGGTACCGCGGCCACCATCGTCCCGCTCTCCATCGCGGCAGCCCCCTTTGTGGCGAGGATCATCGAATCCTCGCTCAACGAGGTGAACCCTGAGCTGATACAGGCCGCAAAGGCCATGGGCTCCACAAACATGCAGATTATCCTGAAAGTCCTTATCCCCGAAGCAATGCCCTCGCTCGTGGACGGAATCACGCTCACCATAATCAACCTCATCGGCTACTCGGCTATGGCAGGGGCAATCGGCGGAGGCGGCCTAGGTGACCTTGCCATCCGCTACGGCTACCAGCGCTTCCGGACGGGGATTATGGCGGCGGCCGTCATCGTCATTCTCGTCATGGTAGAGATAATCCAGCTCGTCGGCACCAAAATCAGCACCGGCCTGCTCGCAAAACGCTGAGCGTGCCACCAGGCGCAGCGGCTTGCGGCTGGCCGTAAAATAAATCGCAAAACCTATTGACAAACTAGGTAATTAACGGTATAAGATAATCATAGTAGTTTAGTAGGAAACGGCGGCGTAAAAGTGAGCGCCGCGCATATCCTGCAAGGAGCAGACACATGAAAAAGATTATCGCAACAGTATTCGCACTGGCCGCAGTCCTGACCGTCGCCTCTGCAAAGACAAAGAAAAAGAACAACACGCTTTCCGTCGGTGCCACACCGGAGCCGCACGCAGAAATCCTGAACCTCGTGAAGGATGACCTCAAGAAGCAGGGCATCAAGCTCAAGGTTGTGGAATTCACAGACTACGTGACGCCGAACAAGGCGCTTGAGGACGGCGAGATAGACGCAAACTACTTCCAGCACCTTCCCTACCTGGAGTCATTCAACGAGGAGCAGGGCACGCACCTTGCGAGCGCGGCCGGCATCCACATCGAGCCGATTGCCCTGTACTCCGCAAAGTACAAGGCGCTGGCAGAGATTCCGGCAGGAGCCACAATCGCAATTCCGAACGACCCCACGAACGAAGGCCGCGCGCTGCTGCTGCTCCAGTCCGCCGGGCTGCTGACCCTCAAGGAATCTGCCGGAATCACGGCAACACCGCTTGACATCGCATCCAACAGCAAGAACCTCAAGTTCAAGGAGATTGAGGCTGCCTCCCTGCCCCGCGTGCTGCAGGACGTGGATGCCGCCATCATCAACGGCAACTACGCCATCCCGGCCGGCCTGAATGCCTCCAAGGACGGGCTCTTTGTAGAAGGCAAGGATTCCCCCTACGTGAACGTCGTTGCCGTAAAGCAGGGCAATGAGAATGACCCGCGCATCCAGGCACTGGTCAAAGCGCTGGAGAGCCAGAAAGTCAAGGATTGGATTCAGAAGAAATACCCGAACGGCGACGTCATCGCGGTATTCTAAGAAAAGCCGGAACGTCTCCTCCGGAGGCATTCCGCGGCTCCTGAAACTTGCAAGCAGCTCCCATAACGCCGCTTGCAACGCTCATTTCCAGCGGGCAGATTTCTGAGCCAGGCGCCCCGCAACCTGCCCCCCGCACACCAAAAAACAAACGCCAGCCTCCTGCCGGAAGCTGGCGTTTTTCTGTCTCCGGCAACGCCGTCAGGAAGGGCGGCGCACAAACTCCCACATCTCGCCCATGTGGGCAAAGCCGCCATCCGGGAGACAGCCGGAGCAGGTCTTTCCGGACTTTGCATGAGCGCTGCACCCGGCGCAGCCCCCATTCCCGCAGTCAGCCCCCGTATTGAGGACGCGGCGGATATAGCCCGCCCGCTCCAGAAACTCCATCTGGCGCCGCACGTCCTCCGTTGTGGTATGCAGCTCAACCGCAAGCAGCTCCACGGAACGGGAAGTACCGTCTTTCAACAAATCAAGCAATGCTTCCATACAAGCCTCCCGGCACAGCCCAAGAACGCAAGGGAAAGTCCCGGCCTACCAGATAAGCAGCCCGATGTGATAGGCAATGCAGGCCAGCACCAGCGCAAGCGCCGTGTAGTACAACGCGATGATAGCCGTCCACTTTGCGGAATGCGTCTCCTGATACGTCGCGGCAAGGGCGACGATGCACGGCATGTTGAAGGTAATCGCAAAGATAAAGGCCAGCGCCTCAGGCTTTGCTACATTTGCGACAAGGAGCTCATTGATATTCGCAACTGCGCCACCTGCAACCGTACCGCCGACCGTCAGCATGCTGTGATCCGTAAAGATTGTACTTAAAACGCCGATGGCACCTTCCTTTCCGATTGAAGAAGCGATAAAGGCCATGAAGGTTTTCCAGCCCAGACCAAAAATCTTGGTTACAGGCTCAATAAACTTTCCGACCTTATACAGGACTGAATTGTCCATAGAGCCGCTTGTCGTAAAGGTAAGAAGCCAGAAGACAAAGGAAACAAGAAGCACAACCTTCAGTACCCGGAAGAATGTATCTTTTGTCCGGCCAAGAACGTATCTGAAAAGTGCGCCCCACTTCGGCTTGTGATACGGAGGAAGCTCCATAATCATCCCGTAGCGGTCTTCTTTTTTTACGAGAGAGCGGCCAAAAAGCTTTGAAGTAAGCCACATGTGGAGAATCATTACCGCAAGGATTGCGACAATCACAAGGGGCGCACCTGCACCGAACCAGACTGACGAAAGCATCGGCACAACAGACCATGCCGCACCACAAGGAATAGCCCAAGCCAGCGCAATTGTCAGAACCTTCTGTCCCCAGTTATCAATGACGCGGGCGCCGGCAGCTCCGCCCATTGTACAGCCAAAGCTTACAAGGAAAGGCATAACGGATTTTCCCTGAAGCCCCAGCTTTGCCATTGTATTATCAAAGACATAAGAGATCCGAGCCATCACGCCGACCTCTTCCAGAAGTCCGAATACAAGCGTGACACCAAAGACAAAGCCCAGCATTTTCAGGATAAAGCTTAGAGAATTTATTACGACATCACAAAGAATCGCAGTAATAATCGCAGGGCAGCCTATATTGTTCAGCAGGGAGCTGACAGGATTTATCAAAGCACCAAAGGCACTGCCAATCCCCATGAAAGGAAGCGCCGGAATAAAGGATGCGATAAGCCCCAACAGAACAGTAAGCACGACAACCGGCTTGCCCCAGACACGATGCGTTATCAGGCGGTCAAAGGAACCAAGAGAGCGGCGTTCTTTTTTGCTGCTCAGGCTTCCCTGCAAGACCTCGTCAATCCATGCAAATTTCCGCTCGCCCGTAAGAAGCATGCCTTTCTCTTCCGCCGCGACAGCCTTGTCAAAGGCAGAGCGTTTACCGCTGTCCAGCGCGGATCGGATTTTCGCGCGGACAGGGGCATCGCCTTCCAGCGCCTTTGCCGCAAGCCACACAGAAGAATATCCCGGTATCACATTATCCGGCACAAGCCCCTTTAATTCCCGGTACGACGCAATCTGCTCGTATTTTGCGGCGAGTGCAGATGCATCCAGCACCGTCTTTTTGGACAGCGCGGTCTCAAGCGCGGCAAAAAAGCCGTCGTAGTGCTTGGTATCCTGCGCGGAAAAAAGCACCACGGGAATCCCCAGCTTTGCGGAAATCGCATCGGCGTCGATTTTCTTTCCCTGCTCGGCGGCGACATCGCTCATGTTCAGCACAAGGAAGACCGGCACGGAGATACCCGCGTAATCCGCAAGCATGTACAGGCTGCGCTGCAGCTGGGAGCTGTCCGCAAGGATGCAGACCACATCGGCGGTTCCGCCCGCGATGTAGTCACGCGTTATCATCTCCTCGTCGGAATTTGCAGAAAGGCTGTAGGTGCCGGGCAGGTCGGCAACCAGATACTTTACGCCGCCATGCTCAAAATGCCCTTCTTTTTTTTCGACCGTTTTTCCCGGCCAGTTGCCGACATGCTGCTTCAGCCCGGTAAGCGCATTGAACAGCGTCGATTTTCCTGAATTCGGCTGACCGAGCAGCGCGATTACTTTTTCCGTATCCTTGTTCATAACAGACTCCTCAGCCCTCAATCAAAATATTCCTGCATTCGTTGCGGTTCAGCGCAATCATCGTATCCCTGGCGTACACCAGAAGCGGACGGTGCTTTTCGTTCTTAACCATCACTACTTCGCAGCCAGGGGTAATCCCGATGGATGTTATCCGGCTCACAAAACGGGAATCCCCGCTCACCGAGGCAACGACGCCTTTCGCATCCTTCGCAAGGTCAGTTAACGTTTTCATACATAACCTCTTATTTACACAAGTTAAATATAAACAACTCTATACAAAAAGGAACTTTTTTTCTATCCCCTCCGGTATTTTTTTGCTCCTGCTGGCATGCAAAAAAAAGGCGCCGCTCCCAAACGGGCGCCGTGAGACGCGGGACTTACAGCAATCCCACCAAACTAAAACTGTCCTGAAAATCTTGTATCCGGCGAGTTATGGCAGCGCCTGTACTCCAAAGGTGTCTCGCCAAAAAATTCCTTAAAGGCCATGCCGAATTTGCCCTGATTCTGGTAGCCCACCGCCTCGCCGATTTTTCCCACGGAAAGACTCCCCTGCGCCAGCAGACGGGCGGCATGCTCCATCCGCTTTCTGTGCAGGTACACGGAAATGCATTCCCCATAGCACTGCGAAAAATATTTCTTGAGCGAAGACGGGCTCACCCCAAGCATAGCGGAAAGCTGCTCAACCGTAAGATGTCTGGACAAATCAGCGGAAAGCAGCCGCTCGGCCTCCGTGGCAAGCAGCCGCTGCCCCTTCGTAAGGCTCGGCAGATGCAGCGACTTTCTGTTTCCGGAATCATGCGCAAGCAGAAAAAGCAGCTCCATCACATAAAAACGGATTTCTGCCATAGAGACGGAAAAGGATGCCATCTTGTCCGCAAGGAAAGCGGCTTTCCGCTGCCATGCAGGAGACGGCATCACCATAAGGCTGCCGCTCGCCGCCTCTTTGTACAGAAGCCGCTCGAATGCAAAGGGGTCAAAACCAAAGCGGGCAAGCTCCCCGCCGTCTGCGGCGATGGCCGACAAATCAAACACAAGCTCCAGCCCCCGGTAGCGCGACGAAGGATAGTAATGCCCACTCTTTACCATGCTGGTATCCATGCTCAGCACACCCTTTGAGACATAGACGAAATTCCCGTTGAGGAGCGAAACCTCGCAGGCACCTTCCTGGCAAAAATTAAGGGAGAAGCCGGAGAAATCCCCCTGCACGTCCATCGGGATTTCCCTGCAGAAAATATCGTTTACCCAGCAGAACACGCCGCGGAAAGGAGAGGAAAAGTAGAGGGAGCTCTTCCCGTCGTCGCTGCAGAAGAAACGCTCTATCCCGTTCCCCGATACGCCGCGGCTGTACAGCTGAGCAAAAAAATCGGACAGATTCATCTTCGGCTTCCGGCGGCAAAAAACGGCGCTATTGCTGCCGCGGCTGCTGTTTTCCGGACAAGCCCTGCGCTATCCGCCGCTCAATCTCCTGAATGCCGTCAAGGATATCCTGTTTTTTGGCAGGCGTATAGAACCTGACCTTCGGCTCAATCTTAAGGAGATAGGGAAGCAGCGGGCGCAGGTCATCGACATTGAGCTTTGACGCGTCATATACCGCAAGGATGCTCGATGTTTTTTCGTTGTACTGTATCTGCACGTCATCGGCAAGCAGACGCACCGCACGGATAGCGGCAGCGCGGATTTCTTCCACCCTGAATACGGAATCGCGCACGCGCAGCCTGCCGGGAAAATAATTATACTGCATGGGAAGGCTCCAGCAGCGGCCGCGCTGATTTTGCGCAGAACAAAATCGTAGAGGCGTTATGCAGCACAGCGGCAAGCGAGGGGCTCACAAAGCCAAAAAGCCCCGCCATCATGAGCGCCGTGTTGACTTTTACGATGCTCCGGTTATTCGTATCGATTTTATCCAGCAGCCGCAGCCCCATGACTCTGGTACGGTACAGTCCGGCAAGCCCGTCATCAGCGTTCAGGACTATATCCGCCGTCTCGCCTGTAATCGCGGCGCAGTCACCCATGGCAATGCCGGTCTCGGCCGCAACAAGCGCAGGCGCATCGTTTATGCCGTCCCCAATCATGATGACCTTATGGCCTTTTTTCTGCTGCTTCTTGATATATGCAACCTTGTCCTCCGGCAGAGCCTGAGAAATATAATGGTCAATATGCGTCAGCTTGGCGGCCGTTTTTGCGGCGCCCTCGTCGTCGCCCGTAATCATCGTGCAGTTCTTTATGCCGCTCTCATGCAGGCGCTGGATGATATCAGCCGCGTTGTCCCGCACGGGATCGTTAATCGCAAACACCCCTACCAGCTGCCGCTCCTCCGCAAGGTAGAGCAAGGACTCGCCCCGCTCTATCGCTGTTTTCTTGAGCTCATCGAAGTGCTCCGGAAGCTGCGTCTTCTCATCCTCAAAGACAAAATGGTAGCTGCCAATCAGCAGGCGCTTTCCGTTCAGTTCGGTGGCGATACCGTGGGCAACAATGTATTCGACCTTCGCATGCTCCTCAGGGTGCTCGATGCCGCGCTCCTTTGCGGCATGCACGATGGCATTGGCCACAGGATGGGCAAAATGCTCCTCCAGGCAGGCGGCTGTCCGCAGCACGTCGTCCTCGCTGCGCCCCCCGAAGGCGATGATACGGGAAAGCCGGGGAACTGCGGCGGTCAGCGTCCCGGTCTTGTCAAAGACAACCGTGTCCGCGCGGGAGACATCCTCAAGGAATTTTCCGCCCTTTACGATTATGCCGTAATCGCTCGCCTCCTTCATGGCGCTCAGAACCGCAATCGGGGCGGCAAGCTTCATCGCGCAGGAATAGTCCACCATCAGGGTCGCCATTACCTTTGTGACGTTCCGCGTAGCAAGAAAGACCACGAGGGAAAGGAGGAAGTTGTACTTTACCAGCTGGTCGGCAAGGAGCTCGGAGCGCACCTGGGAAGAGACTTTGAGCTGCTGGGATTTGTCAATCATCGCAAGGATATTCTGGACTTTCGTCTGGCTTCCGACGGCGCGCACATGGATATAGAGCTCGCCCTCCTGCACTATCGTCCCCGCAAAAACGGTCAGCCCGGTCCGCTTTTCCACCGCAAGCGGCTCCCCTGTTATCGATGCCTGGTTCACGAGGCCTTCGCCACGGATAATATCACCGTCCGCCGGAATCATGCCCCCTGTACGCACGACCACGACATCATCCTGCTTGAGCATCGCGAGCCTTACGGTCTTTTCCGTATTACCCTGCACCAGCTGCACCTGGTCATTCTGGGACAAGAGCCTGTCCGCAAGGTCGCTATAAGATTTTTTCTTGGTGAATTCTTCTATCGTGTCGCCGATGTTCAGCAGGAAATTGATGTTCGAGGCTGTCTTTGTGTCGCCGGTCAGCAGAGCCATACCGATGGCAGTCGCATCGAGCACCTCTGACTTAAAAAGATTCCCCTGCGCGACATGCTGCATTCCCTTGACGATACGGGGAGCCAGCGACCACACGCGCAGCAGCAGGCGCAGCGGCGGCGGCAGCAGCAGCTTGCCGTAATGCCCGATTACCATCATCGTAAGGTCAAAGAGCAGGTTGTCCTGCTCCTGCGGCTCATCGACGGAGTTGAGCAGCTCACGGTCATCCAGATACTTGTCCGAAAGCGCCATAAAATACGCCTTGATTTTTTTCTCGGAAAGGACTGCCGTGTCATAATACAAAAGGAATGTTCCTGTCACATAATTCACCGTGACATCGTCCATTCCTTCTTGCACAGAAAGCAGACTCTGAGCCAAAGCAGCCTGCCGCTTAGTTATACGCCTCTTATTGTAAGCAACCCGGATTCTGCCCGGAAGAGAATGCTTTACTGTAAATTCCATATATAGATACCTTGTACCCTGAGATTATAGGAAAGCCGGACAATCCGCGCGCGAATCATCCGGCATCCCCTTACGCTTTTGCCTTGGCGTCGTTCTCCGCTTTTACGTCCTCGGCATCTTCTTTGATTGTCTCAAAATACTCTTTGGCATCATCCTTCAGCTGGATTCCTCCGGCTATGACCCGTGCGCAGCCCTTGCGGAACGGATCAGACTTGATGACCACTGCAGCAGCAAGCCCTGCAGCCACGCCCCACAAAAATTTTTTTGTGCCTTCCGTCATACTGACATCTCCTTATGTATTAATATATAATTAACCACACACAGCCACATGTGCAGGCTTAATTCTGAGCACCAAGCTTCTTGCATTCCTCAAGGCCATCGGCCTCCGGCGCAAGATGCAGCTTCAGGCCTTCACCGTTGATTACGGTCGCGCCCTGAGAAGAGACGCGTCCCGCCCAATCCCGGAGCCACTGCCCGTCGCCCCAGTCATAGGAACCAAAAAGGGCAACCTTCTTTCCGCTGATACTTCCCTCAATCTTCGTGAAGAATTCCTCCATGGAATCCTCAAGCACCTCGTCACCCATGGCAGGGCTTCCAAGGAAGAGCACGTCGGCAGAGAGCACGTCCGCGGCATCCGCGGTGTCCGCCGTCGCAAGCACGACATCCGCACCAGAATCCTTTGCTCCCTCAGCGACAGCAAGCGCCATTGCCTCCGTATTGCCCGTCGTCGATGCATAGACCACAGCCTTCTTCATGTTTCCTCCATGGCGGGACGCCATAGTCATACCGGTTCCGGCAGCCCCGCAATCTTATTATAGTTCCTGCTGATGTCCGTGAGTTTCATGCCGCGCTCAAAAAGGCGGCTGCACCTCACGCAGCAGTTCCTGTACAAGGTCATCTTGCAGACAGATTCCTGAACGTTCCCGTACACCTTCCACAATCCCGAATACAGGCAGCCCTTTCCTTTTGATTTCTCAAAAAGAATGACGTCTGCCAGCGGGTAACCAAGGAATATGCCTATCTCGTGCGGAAAATCTGTCTGACTCGAAAGCCTGCGAAGAAGCTCTGCAAGAATTGCATCCAAGCCATTATAAACAGGATAGTTTTTTTTCGCAAGATAACGCTGCACATTTTTTTTTGAAACGGCCAGCCCCAGCATATTCCTGTCATACAGGAAAAAAAGCGTCCTGCCACCACCCCGTTTTATCCGCACAATCTTCCTGCCGCTCTGCGCAAGCTCCTCGTTGATTGCGAGGATATTCTGCCCGTTGGCATCCGCAAGCTCGTCCGCAACAGAAACGAGATTCGCCGCCTTCAGGCCGCAAAGCGCTGGCGCCCCGAAATAGAGCAATGTCTGGTCAAAGCCCACAACAAACCCCGCAAATAGTTAGCATAAACTAACAAAAGTAGTATATCTTCTCTTTTTCGTGCTGTCAAGCATCATTGACAAAAAAGTTGTTTTTTACTAACGTTTATTAGCAAGGAGGTCTTCCAATGACATCAGCATCAGCGATAATCATCGTCCTTCTGGTCGCAGCGGTCGCGCTTGCGGTAAAAAGCATTGTCCACAGGATACGCTACGGCTCGTCCTGCTGCGGCGCAAAGGACGCCCCCGCAAAAAAAATCAGGGTCAAAGACAAAGACACCTCGCATTACCCGCACAGCTACACGCTGCAGATTGACGGCATGCACTGCGGAAACTGCGCCCGCGCCGTAGAGAACGCGCTGAACAGCATGGAGGGCGTATGGGGACGTGTCAGCCTTGAGAAGAAAAGCGCCGCCGTGCTCAGCAAGCAGCCTGTCGCAAGAGAAAGCTTTGACAAAGCCCTCTCCGACGCAGGATACACGCTTATCACGATGGCAGCTGGCGGCTCAGAATGAGAATTTTCCGCTGAAAGTGACGCTGCTCAAATCCTTATACGCCCCGTATTCCCCGTCATTGTCAGGACCGGGGATAAAAAAGTTCCCGGACAAAGAGAGCGAAATCTGGTCGGAAAGGGCGTAT
The DNA here is from genome assembly GCA_002393865.1 of Treponema sp. UBA4319. GTDB lineage: Bacteria > Spirochaetota > Spirochaetia > Treponematales > Treponemataceae > Treponema_D. The sequence continues at coordinate 16,685 of DGUD01000196.1, read as the reverse complement.
GACACGCTCGGTATAACGGCGGCGTCAAAATCGTTCAGTCCCAGAATTCCTTGGGCGGAAAGCTCCAGGTTTCCTCCCAGAAAGCTTCTGGAAACGCTCAGCGTCGCTTTATGGGCAACGCGCTCCTCCCGGTCTATATCATCCAAATCTCCGAGCACGGCATCCAGATAATACTGGGCGGTAAGCGTCCAGCTGCCCGGCATCCAGTCAAGGCCAGCCATCAGCGCAAGCTGGTTGCGCTGGACAAAGGAGTCTTCCACAGAGACATTGACTTGCGCGGCAATCTGCTTTTCTGCGGTCGTGGCAAAGTAGCGCTGCGGGAAAAAGGCTCCCTCAAGCCGTATCGTAAACGGCCCCGCGGGCACGGCGGCATCCGCACCGAACATCGCCATCCGCTTGTATTCGCCTCCGACTCTTACCTGCGCTGTCGGCAGCAGCAGGAACTGCATTGGATTGGAGAAATCAAGCTTTTTCCCCGACGCATCCGTCAGCGCATAGGTCATGACAGGAACATCGTCCCATCCGTAGAAGGCATAGGCGCTGAAATCCGCGAACGGCAAATAGGCCGCAAGCTTCAGGGCATATTCCCCGTTCTGCAGCTCAAGCTCCGGCTTGACTAAATCGCCAAGCGCGATATCCAAGGTGAAGCCGTTTGATGATACGGAGGAAGGCAAGAGCACCTTGCGGAGCGGGTTTCCTTCCGCAAGCGGCAGCGAGCTCGGCGTGAACACAGGAATCCAGTAGGCGTCACAGACAAAGCTCATCAGATTCAGAGAGACGCGGAGCGCATCGATTCCAAGGGAGCTGTCGCTGTAATCGCCGGCAAACAGGTTCGTCATGTCTTTGGGGCACAGGATGTCCGTGACGGTCAGGCCGTCAGCCTTTCCCCATGCAGAAATCTGCCGCCCCAGCCGTACAGACCAGATGCCGCCGTTATAATCAAAATAGGCTTCCTTCAGGCGGGCGGAAAAAGCTCCGTCGCCCGCGGTAACGGAAAGCACATCGTCAGTTGACTGCCCCTGCAGCCCGTCAAAGATTCCCCCGGCCGAAACATGCAGCGTGCTCTCATCCGCAAAGACATCGATCACGCCGTTCAGCTTCAGCTGGGCGACAACAAAATCCCATGCGTTGTCCGTATATGGAAGGGCGACCCCCAGCAGGGTCTCCGCATCCCCGGAGAACTGGATTTCCTGCGCTCCGGCCGAAAACATTGCCAGCAGACCCGCAACGAGGCAGCAAAAGCCTTTTGCGGCAGCTCCGATACAAGGACGCAGCCATCCGTAAAATCCCGCCTTCCCGCTGAAAGGCCTGCCCGGCATCGTCATCGGATGATTCCCCTCTCAAGGGCTGAGACGGTAAGCATATTGTCGTCAACAGCCAGATTATATTTTACGTCCTTCATCTCAAGCACCGTAGAATGGTTCGTGAGGACATTCTTCATCAGCATCGTGTCCGTCGTCCAGAAGCCGTCCTGCAGATGGATGCCGCTGCACGTCAGCTCGCGCTGCAGATTATTCTGCTTGTCATAGAATTCGCCCTTCTGGAGTATATAATTGTCCTTGCGTATCCAGACGATGCGGCGCGGATTTTTCTCCGTCGTATCCTTTGCAAGGCATTCAATCTTCCAGCAGTCCACGCCGTCCACCGTCTCCGAGCCAAGCAAGGTGTAGTTGTCTTTGTCAATGTCACGGTCACCCATGTCCTCATAGGTAAAGTCGGTGCCCATAAAGTCGTCCGCTTTTCCTGCGCCGCTGATGCGCCTGACCTTTTTCAGCGCGGGCATATAGAGCCAGTTGTCGCTCTCAGGGGTCGTGCCGTCTGCCTTTTTAGCATACTCATGCATAAGGTAGCCGACTCCGGCAACATCCTTCGGCGTCGTAAAGACGATGACCGTCTTGGTCACAGAGCCGTCGTCCTTTGAGCGCATCAGAACCTCGCGCACGCGCTTCTGCCCCTTCTTGTTCGTAAGCGTCATCGTCGCCTTGTACGAGCTTGTATCGGCAGAAGGCACCTCGTCCGACTTCTTTATGATTTCATACGCGCTCATCTCCTGCGCAACAAGCGCGGAACAGAGCAGAGCTCCCAAAAGGGCACAGGCTGCGGCCTTTATTCCTCTTTTCATACACACTCCTATAGATATATAGGCAAGTCCCAAAAGCCGATGTGCTTTGAAACTGCCTCACGCATGCCCGGCAGGTCTATTCCTCCGATTCCGGGCACGCTTTCCGCTTTCCACAAAGCGGGCGTTGCCAAAAGCGCTGCGCGCAGGGCTGACCGGAAACGGCTGCTTCCGGTCAGGCGCCCTGTTCTTCTCAGCGCTTCTCCATTGCATTCCATGCACGGATTTTTTCCTCCGAGCCGAAAGGCTTGCAGAGGTAAATCAGCGCAGGCGTCAAGGTATAGTCAGCAAGCAAAGCTGAGCCGAGACCGACGACAGAAAGCAGGCCGACATTTTTCAGCGCTCCCATCGGGCTAAAGATGAACACGACGAACATCGCACACAAGATGAATGTCGTCATGCCCATGGATTTCCCGATTTCCCGGAACGAAAGCATGATAGCATCTTTGTAGCTCCCGGTTTTCTCAAGCCCGTACTTGACATGATTCGTCATGTGGATTGTGTCATCGACGGCGATACCAAGTATCATCGGCATAACAATCATCGTAATCATATCAAGCGGCATCTTGAAATACCCCATCACACCGCCAATCAGCAGGACCGGCGCGATGTTCGGAATCATACCGATGAGCCCCGTCCCAATGCTTCCGAACGCAAGTATCATGAGCACCGCAATTATAACAAACGAGCCAAAAAAAGATTTCAACAGACCGGTCACCAGCTTGCCGTTCATCTCCGCATAATTCACCACCTCGCCAACGACCGATGTCTTTACGTCCGGGAAAATGGCGGCGGCGGAACGCTTTACGTCCTCCAGGTCGGCGACAATCGCATTCGCATCGTAGCCGGAAAGCTCTATATGGATATAGGTGGACTTATAATCCTCGTCAATCCAGTCAAAAAGATCGTCGCCGGAAATCTCGTATACGAACATGAGCTGCGTGAGCATATCGGCATCGTCAGGAACCGTATAGAACTCACTCTTACCATCGTTCAGCGTGCGGTTCATCTCTTTTATCATCTGGATAACGGACGTGACACGGGGCTTGTTGCCGGAATGTTTGACAAGCCGGAGCTTCGCGCATTCCTCCTCCATCTTTTCAATACGCTTCATATTCTCAGGATTCTTGAGCGCGCCCTCCTCGTCAAATTCCACCATCAGGTTAAAGCTGTACAAGCTGCCGAGCTTGCCGCTGAGCATGTCGATAAGGCGGGCGATATAGGGAATCTTGAGTCCCATCGTTTTGGTATAGTCCATGTTCACTTCCATGCGGAGCATGCCCGGCACCTGCACCGCCATCAGAATGGTAACGCACACGGCGATAATTCCTGCCCGCTTGCAGACAATGCCGCCGGCTTTCTCAAAGCAGAGGTCTGCCTTTGTGGCACCCTTGACCGTCGCCGCTTGAGCATCCGGCGACTTGTCTTTCCCAAAGCTCATAAGAATGGGAATAAATATGATGACATACAGGTAGACAGAGAAGACTATCGCTGCGGAAATACCGCCGACCCAGCGAATCGGGACAATACCGGCAAAGAGGAACGAAATCAAGGAGGCGACGGTCGTTATCACGGTAAACAGAATCGGCCAGCCGGTCTCCTCCACCGCATTCACGACAGAGTCCTTTCTGTTGCCGGTGATGCGGAAATGCATCCTGAAAGAATTGATATAGTGGATTGAGTATCCGACCGAAAGCGCCATTCCCAAAAGGATAGGCAGAGCAACCATGGTATCCTGGCCTTCGATGCCAAGCCATGCGCTTATCCCCAGCGTTGTACCGATTCCGCCCACCGTCGCGATAGTCGGCACTATAATGCCGCGGAGGGAACGGACAAACAGTATGAGGCAGAAAATCATCACAAGGAAGCCGACGCCGACACGAATCGCAATCTCCTGCGCACAAACCTCGCCTTCCTCCATCTCCGTGTAGCTCATACCGGTAGGAAGGAATCTATAAGCATCGCTCTGAAATTCATCCGAAAGGACTACGTCGCGCGCAAACGGAGCGATGTTCTGCTCGGCAAAACTGATTCCGCCTTCGTACGGCTCAAAGGCGAGGATAACCCACGCCTCCTTGCAATCATCGGAGACAAGGTTGTTCACCAGCGACTCACGGGAAAGGATGAATTCCTTCTTCTCCAAAAGCTCGGACGGGTCAGAGGGAATGCCGTCCTCAAAAGGATTTATGACCTCAAAGCCCTCCTCGTCCTCCTTGGGCACAGAAAGCTGGGTCAGAGAAGTCACCTTGCTCGCATAGGGAACCTCGTCCTCAAGCCGCTTGCTCAGGCGCTCTATAGCCCCAAGGACTTCAGGTGCAAACACATCGTCCGCACGGACAAGCACCATAAAAGAATCATCGCTCCCGAACTTCTCCTCAAAGCGGTCTGCGTCCAAGCTTATCTGGTCGGCATCATCGAACCAGTCCTCCTCGTTCGCAGACAGGCTCAGGCGCGGAAGCCCAAGGCAGCCGAGGATTGTAACCACAATCGTGCATATAAGAATCTGCCAGCGGTGCGCTATCTGCCAGGCGCCGATTTTCGCAAAGACTTTGTTGATAGCAGAAACTTTCATGATTGCATCTCCTTCTGACGGCAGGCGCAGTTCCCTGTTTTGCAGGCAGAGCAGCCGCAGCACTGGATAGGCTGACCGGTTTTCTTTGCCCTTCGCACAGAATCCACACAGCGATAGATGACATAGCCAGTATAAGAAAGCAACAATACAGAACACAAGACCGTCGCAGCCATAAAAAACTCCTATAAAAAAATCAGGGACGAAGATCCGCAATCAGCAGGCCGCAAAAACCTGCAGCCCCGTATAAAAAACAAAACCGGGGGTAATGTGCCCCCGGTTCCACAGTTTACGCCTTCATGCTCTTATAAGGATTCCTTCTGAACAAGGCGAACAGAATGAATGCCAGCAGCAAGAACGCGATGACCGTCCACACGCCAAAGACTCCGTGCACAAAAAGCATTCCCAACTGGAACACAATCAAAGTCACGGCATACGCGCAGAGATTCTGGAACAGAATGGCAAACCAGAACCACTTGCGGTCGTTCAGCTCGTTTGCCATCGTGGCAATGGCCGCAAGACACGGCGAATCCAGCAGGTTGAACAGCAGGAAGCTGAACGCCGCGATTCCCGTCGGGAACCATGAGCCCACGGCACCGACCACCGTAGAGATTGCCTCCTCTTCCTCCAGCGCCGCCTCGGCGACATCGGGATCCACGTTCGCAAGAACACCCATCGTAGAGACAATCGCCTCTTTTGCGGAGAAGCCGGAAAGAGATGCGGCCGCAGCCTGCCAGCCGCCTTCAGCACCACCAAAGCCAAGCGGGATAAAGATATAGCGGATTACACCACCAATCTTTGCAAGGATTGAATCGTTGGGGTCAACAAGACCAAATCCATCCTCACCAAAGCCATAGCTTGAGAGGAACCACATGATAAGACATGCGATAAACAGGATAGTACCAGCCTTTATGATAAAGCTCTTGACGCGCTCCCACGTATGCAGAAGAACAGTCTTTACCTGCGGGATATGGTACTGGGGCAGCTCCATGACGAAGGGAGCCGCAGGCCCGTGGAACGGCTTTGTCTTTTTAAGGCAGACGGCCGCAACCAGCACCGCGGCAATGCCGATAAGGTACATGAGCGGAGCGATAAAGGATGCATCCCCGCCGGTAAGCTTGGAACCGATGACCGCCGCCAGCAGGGCGATGACAGGCAGCTTTGCGCCGCAGGGAATCCACGTCGTCGTCATGATAGTCATACGGCGGTCGTTGTCATTCTCTATGGTACGGCTCGCCATGATACCGGGAATGCCGCAGCCGGAAGAAATCAGCAGCGGGATAAAGGATTTGCCGGAAAGCCCGAAATGCCGGAACAGCCTGTCCATGACGAACGCGATGCGGACCATGTAGCCGCAGTCCTCAAGGATAGAGAGCAGCAGAAAGAGAATCGCCATCTGCGGCAGGAAGCCAAAAATAGCGCCCAAACCACCGATTACACCGTTCACGATACAGTCAACGAGGATTTCATTTGCGCCCGCATTGCCAAGGGCTTCCTCTACCCAGCCCTGTATGCCACCGACAAAGGAGTCGTTCGCCCAGTCCGTAGCCATCGTACCGACCGTGGATACCGCGACCCAGTAGACGAACCACATGACCAGTATGAAAATCGGGATACCGAGAATACGATTCGTAACGATGCTGTCTATCTTGTCGGAGACAGTCATCTTTTCCTTCGGCTTTACAAGGATTCCCTTCAGCAAGCCCGTGATATAATTGTAACGCTCGTTCGTGATGATGGACTCAATGTCATCATCCTTTGCAGACTCAAGCTTCTTTGTAAGCGCCTCAGCCTTTGCAGAGCTATCAGCAGACAGCGCAAGGCGCGCGAGGACAACAGAATCCCGCTCAAGCACCTTTATCGCAGTCCAGCGTTTCAGATGGTTCTCCACGGAGGAAGGCAGCAGCCCTTCCATCTCGGAAATCACCGCCTCCACATCGGAAGCAAAACATGCGCCCGGAACACGCACTGACGCCTTGCGCGCCTCGTCAGCGGCAGCCTGAGCCGCTTCCTTTACGCCGTCGCCATGCAGGGCAACGGTCTCCACGATTTTGCAGCCGAGGCGCTCAGACAGCTTCTTCACGTCAATCTTGGCGCCGGACTTGCGCATGGCATCGACCATGTTCAGCGCGATGACGACCGGCTTGCCGAGCTCAAGAATCTGCGTCGTAAGGTACAGGTTACGCTCGATATTGGTAGCGTCAACGATATTAAGGACGGAAGACGGCTCTTTGCTCGCAAGATAATCGCGGCTCACGACTTCCTCGTTCGTATACGGAGAGAGCGAATAGATACCGGGAAGATCCGTCACGGCAATATCCTTGTCGCCCTTCAGATTTCCCTCCTTCTTCTCTACAGTGACTCCCGGCCAGTTGCCGACATACTGCGCGGCACCCGTCAGGGAATTGAACATCGTCGTCTTTCCGCAGTTCGGGTTTCCCGCAAGCGCAATTTTAATCTTAGCCATAGATTACTCCACCTCTATACATTCCGCATCCGCTTTGCGGACGCTGAGCTCATATCCGCGGACAGTGACCTCAACGGGGTCGCCAAGCGGAGCAACTTTCCTGATAAAAACCTCACAGCCATTCGTAAACCCCATATCCATAAGACGACGGCGAAGCGCCCCCTCGCCAGCAAGTCGTTTTACTTTTACCGTCGTTCCGACGGCAGCATCTTTCAAAGACTTCATATAAACTCCTGAGCAGGCCTCAAAAACCTGCTTCTTCTGACCCTACTTACAAAAACCCCATCGCAGAGATTTTTTCAAGGCGAATGCGGAAAGCGCCTCAGCACCACCACGGGCATGGCAATTTCCTACGCTGACACGCAAGCTATAAAAAAACTGATAAACACACAAAAGGAGGGCGGGGAGAACAGAAAACACCTCCCCGTAAGAAAAGCAACATGTCAAACGATAATCTTGTCTGCCAGCAATCTGTCTATAGCGACGCGGGAATCCTTTACCTTGACGATTATATTCCCGTTGCCTATCGCAGATATCACCGACACCTTTTCTCCCACAACAAAGCCCAAGTCCGACAAATGCTTTTTGACGGACTCATTTCCGTTTATTCTGGAAACCTGAACCACATCACCAGTCTTAGAGAATGACAAAGGCATAATCTGCGCTCCTTGGATGCCGTAGCTCCACAAATCATATACATCAGCGGCAGCTATACACACTGCTGACAGCCAGACAGAGATACTTTTAGTACATAAAAGCTTCTAAAAGTACCATAATATTTACTAAGGTTATAGTATACTAATTCTTAAAAGCTGTCAAGAGCCCGGACTGCCGCAAAAGTGGCAGCGTCGACTGCTCAGCGCAGGGCAAAGCTCATGAACACGGGATTATGGTCAGAATTCTGGAAGTCCTCATCGATGACATCCATAGAAAGCTTCTCTACATTCGGAGAGATGATAAAGCCGTCGATTACGTGGTACTGCCAGCGGTGCGCCCTGGCGTCGTCATCGTTGTACGTACGAGAATTCGAGCGGCAGGTCGGCTTTGAGTCGTCGAACACGAACTGCCAGCCCTCGTCGAGCATAGAGGCCTCAAGCTGGCCGGGCAGCCAGCCGTCCGTCCACAGCGGCGGAAAAGCATCCGAACCAGGAAAGCGCTGGTTAAAATCGCCACCCGCGATGACATAGTTCCCCTTCGCATACTCGGCATCGATGAATTCCTTGAGCGCCTTTGTCTGCGCGATTTTTCCCTCGCCGCTGTCAAAAGCCTCCAGATGGAAATCCGCAAGCACAAGCTCCCGGCCGCTTGCAAGACCGCGCTCGTAGACAGGGATGCGCACCGCAAGAATGCAGCGCTTCAGGTTCGCGAGGCGCACCGGCCAGCGGAAAGGCACCGGGAGCGAGCGCCGCTGGGCAGCAGCCGTCTCATAATCCGTAAGAACCGCAAGTCCGCTCTCTATATGCCCGATTGTCGGCAGCGGGAAGGGGACATACGCACACTTATAATTGTACGCAAAGGAGCCGGCCTTGCCCGTAAAATCCTTGAGCGCCGCAAACTGATCCATCTTCCACGTGCGCTTTGATTTTATATCGATTTCCTGTATAAAAATAATGTCGGTAGGATGCGCGCCGATGGTCTCCTTGATTCCGCTGAAATACGAGCCGACAACCTCTTTTGAGTCCGGACGGACTTTCTTTCCTCCGTCCATAAAAAAGTCCTCGTCCTTCCCCAGACCCGCATAACCGATGTTCCAGCTGAGCAGGGTGACAGGCTGATTTTTCTCAAGCCGCACATCCCCGCTGCTAAAAGGAACATCCTCCACAGCCTCCGGCCTGTACTCTACAATAGTAAGGAAGAGAAAAAACAGGGCGACAAACAAAAGGACACCGCCGGCAATCACAGCCGGAACGACGATAAAAAGATTCCGTCTCATGGCAAAAGTATAGCACAAAGCATGCCCTTGGTGTAGCACCAGCCGCCCCCTGCGCAGGAACATTGACACTGGCGCCCGCAAAGAAGTACAATCAGAGCTGCGCGATTGGCAGCGCCGGCATATCCGAGCCACGCGCCAACCAGCGGACGCCGAGAAAGGGGGAATAGCATGAACGAGACTTTAAGAATCCTTGAGAATCGCAGGAGCTGCAGGAAATTTATTCCGGGGAAAGTGCCGCCGGAAGCAGACATACAGGCAATCATCCGCGCCGGTACATTCGCGCCAAGTGGCATGGGCCGCCAGCCGGTAAAAATCATCGCGGTCACAAACAAAACGCTCCGCGACGCAATCAGCGCGGAAAATGCCCGCGTCATGGGCAAAGGTGCGGAATTCGACCCGTTCTACGGCGCCCCGGTCATCCTGATTGTGCTTGCCGACAAATCCGCGCCGACATATCTGTACGACGGCTCCCTTGTGATGGGCAACCTGATGAACGCGGCAGAAAGTCTCGGTATCGCGAACATCTGGATTCACCGCGCAAAAGAGGAATTCGATTCGGACTTCGGCAAGAAAATCCTCAAAGACCTGGGCATCGAGGGGGATTTTGAGGGAATCGGTCACGTTGCCCTCGGCTACCGGGACGGGGAGCCCGCCAGCGCCGCCGACCGCAAAGAGAACGTCTACTGGTACCGCTGACATTGCCGGAGGGAAACAACATGGCAGACACGCTCATCGTTTTTTATTCGCTGGAAGGAAACGTCGATTTTGTCGCGCGGGCGCTCGCAAAGGAGCTGGACGCAGACCTGTGCAGGCTTGAGACAGAAAAGGAATACCCCAAGAAAGGGCTCCTCAAATTCTTCCACGGCGGCAAAGATGCCGTCGCAGGCCTGAAGCCCGCGCTCAAGACGGCGCTCCCGGACACAGCCCCCTACGCAAAGGTGGTCATCGCCGCCCCCGTATGGGCGGGGAAACCGGCAGCCCCGATAAACACCTTTCTGGGACAGGCCGATTTGAGCGGCAAAAAAGTCTTTGCCTTTACATCCAGCGCCGGCGGCAACGGCGACAAGGCACTGGCGATGATGCTTGATGCCGCAAAGAAAAAAGGCGGGGAAGCGGTAGCCAGCGAGTCGTTCACAAACGCCGCGAAGCACCCGGACATAAGCCTTGAAAAAGTCAGGAGCTTCGCAGAAAAAATAAAGTAGCAGCATGCTGATTTTTGCGAGCGGCCGCACCGACATTCCCGCATTCTACTCAGAATGGTTCATGAAGCGAATCCGCGCGGGATATGTGGATGTGCGGAACCCGTATTTTCCGGAGCAGGTCTCCCGCTACCGGCTTGCCCCGGATGCAGTGGACTGCCTTGTATTCTGCACAAAAAATCCCCGTCCTATGATTCCCTTCATCGGGGAACTCAGGGCGCGGGGCTTCGGCGTATACTTCTTTGTCACAATCACGCCCTACGGCCGCGACATCGAGCCGGGGGTGCCGGACAAGCACCAGCTGCTTAGCAGCTTCCGAGAGCTTTCTGATTCGCTGGGAAGCGGCTGCGTATGCTGGCGCTACGACCCGATTTTTGTAAGCAGCAAGTATTCATGCGAATACCACGAGCGGGCTTTTTCCGCAATGTCGGACGAACTGAAAGGAAAGACGGAGCGCTGCATCATCAGCTTTATCGATTTGTACAAAAAGACCCTGCGCAATTTTTCCGGAGTGACGGAAGTGAGCGAAAGCCAGCAGCGCCTGCTGGCGGAGCGGTTCGGGAAGATTGGCGCCGGACGCGGCATCAGGATTGAGACCTGCGCGGAGCGCATAGATTTGAGCGCCTACGGAATCGCCCAAGGCGCCTGCATCAGCAGAAGCGTCATCGAGCAGGCATGCAGGATAAAAATCGTCAGGAATCCGGGCGTCCAGAGGCTCCGCAGCGCATGCGCCTGTCTTCCGCTCAGCGACATCGGCGCCTACAATTCGTGCCCGCACCTGTGCAGATACTGCTACGCAAATTACGACGCCGCCCTCGTCAAAAAAAACGTCGCCCGCCACCGCCCGGACTCAAGCTTTCTGCTCGGCGATGCGGCTGCGGGAGACAAAACGCACCGTGCGCGGCAGCAAAGCCTACGGGACACTGCCAGCGAAGCGCAGCCCCTGCTGGGATTGTAACGCGCGGGCGGCTTCTACAGGTAGTAGGTCTTCATCGTACCCTTGCCCTTTACCTCAAGATCCACGTCCTCGCTGTAGGAGAACACCCCTTTTGTCTGCGCGAAGGTCGCCTCGGTCACATGGATTTTCATCGGTCTGCCGGTGCTTTCCATGCGGCTGGCGACGTTTACGGTATCACCCCAGACATCGTAGATGAATTTGGCTTTTCCGATGACGCCCGCCACAAGGTCTCCCGTGTTTATCCCGATTCTAATCTGAATCTGTACCTCTGAGCCCTCGTTGAATTTCCGCACATCCTCCAGCAGCCCCTGCGCAAAGCGAACCATCCGCTCCGCGCCGTCGTTGTCGGCTTCCTCACAAAGCCCAGCCGCCGCCATGTACGCGTCGCCGATTGTCTTTATCTTTTCTATGCCCTCGCGCTTGGTACGCTCGTCAAAGAAGGTAACCATCTTGTTCAGCATGGAGACCACTTCCTCCGCGCTCATGTCGCCGCTTATCTTGGTAAAGCCGACGATGTCGGTAAAGAGCACCGTCACGTTGGGGAAGTGCTGGGCGATAGTGCGTCCGGGGTGCTCGCCCAGCTCCTTCGCCACCTCCGCAGGGAGGATGTTCAGAAGCAGCTGCTCCGACTTCTCCTTCTCCCGCTTCAAATCCCGCGTGCGCTCCTCGACAGTCCGCTCAAGCTCAGCCTTATAGCGCTCCAGCAGCTCTATCTCAAATCGGTGCGCCTTCTCCACCGCAAGGCTCGTCTCCAGCGCCATCTGCTTCTCGCGCTTCTTGAGCGTGGAAAGAATATTGGACAGGAGGAAAAGCGTAATGGTGATAATAAGAAGCTGAACCACGCTGTTTATGAACACCGAAGCGTGGATATTCTCAAGCTGGTCTGCCAGATAGAGGCGCTCTTCCGCCTGTATCGCGGCGGCATCGACCTGGCTATGGCGCTCAAGCTCCGTCGTGTAATGCCCAAGGATATCCTCCATCGCGCCATCCACCTCCGACTGCGTCAGCTGCTTCATCCACATGGTGGAAGAGAAGCAAATCAGGAAGAGCAGGAAGAACATAACGGCAATGCTGCCAAAGTGATGGTCTTTGTCATGCTGAAAGATGGAGCGGTAGAGCAGGAAGCCGCCGAAACTCCACGCGATGAGCATGGCATAGGAACCGGTAGCCAGATTATCCAGCGTCCACTGGTTCGGGATGAGGGGGAACAGGAAACAGACGGCCGCCACCGCCATGCCGATATAGCCAAGTATCCTGAATGACGCTCTGCCCTCCGAGCGTCCGATTCTGATTCCGCATGCGGCGACATACGCGTACACAATCGTCATGCTCACGGTGCTTATATCGGTGAGCCACGACAGCGAGGTGCGGCCAAAGAAAGGAATGAAGAACGAGACGGCCATGATGAACAGAATCGCGTTCTTCGGCTTTCCGTTCTTGTTGGTGATTCCGAACCATTTAGGGAACACCCCGTCCTGCGCCTTTGCATACAAGATTTTTCCCGCTCCCCGGTAGAAGCCCAGCAGACTGGTCGAAAGCGTGCAGAATATGGTCGCGGCCATCAGCACCGTTCCGGCGGATCCCAGCGCGGAAGCCGCCGCCTCGAACACAGGAATGGAGCCCTCCGGCCCGTTCAGCGCAAACGAAGCCTGCAGCGTCAGGATGATGTACACAAGCCCGCCGCAGATGATTGCCGCCACAAGGAAGTAGAATGTCTTGCGCTTGGGAAAGCCCGGCTCGTCGGACGAGAGCGTTATGGACTCGCAGCCAGAGAATGCCCATGGGATAAGGCCGATTATGTTGAGCACCTGCACAGCGGGGGAGACCGACTGCGCCTTTGGCGTCAGCCCGAAGCAGGGGCCGATATCCGGGAGCCGGATTCCGCTCCGTGCCACCACGAGGCAGAAGCAGCCCACGACCCCGGCGAGCAGCCCCACGGCAAGAATCCGGTAGACGGTGCGCATCAGGCCGAGCGGCAGCATGCTCGCCAGCCCGTACAAGGCGATGATGATGAGCGTGGCAAGGACTTCCCCGCCCCAGACCTCAAAGCCCATGACAGAGTAATGGAAGCCCCACTGCAAGACACCGCCGAACAGGTAACGGATGATGACGATGAATGCGGACGCGTTTGCCCAGATAAGCGATATATATGCGAGCGACAGCGTCCAGACGCAGATAAAGAGATGGTCGTAGCCGAAGAGCTTGCGCACGCCGAACAGCGCCCCGCCGGCATGGGCTTCCGTGCGGTTCAGCAGAATGTGGAAGAGCCGCGCGAACACAATCATAACCGCGATGCCAATCATCATTGCGATGGTAGTCCCACCGACACCCGCAAGAGGAATGAAGGTGGTTCCCGGCATAAGGAAAGAACCCCAGCCTATGATACAGCCGAATGAAATCGCCCATGCGGACGTGGCGGAAAAATGTGAGTCAGATTCAGAGAGTCTATTCTCCGGGGAGGTATCCATGATACGCTATCATAGCATAATTTTGGCCGTTTTGTACATTATTCCCGCCCACTGTCCCTCAAAAAAAGAAAAAACGGGCATCCCGGCGCAGCAGCTGCCGCAGCACCTGCGGACTCCAGTCCCGTACCCACGCGGCAGCCTGTGCCTCAGAATCCTATATTCACGACTATTCCCGTCACAAGCGAGTACACAAGGACAAAGGCAATGTAGACCAGAAAATTCCTCAGGCCGAGCGCAATCTTAAGCGCGCCGAGGTTGGTGATTTTTGTCGCCGGGCCGGTAATCATAAAAGCAGCCGCGCTCCCCGCGCTCATACCGTCAGCAAGCCACTGCAGTATGAGCGGTATCGTCCCTCCGCCGCAGACGTACAGCGGAACGCCGATTGTCGCCGCCATCAGCACACCGAAGCCCTCATGCTCTTTTCCGAAGAGACGCGCCATCGCCTCGGACGGCACGTAGCGCTGGAACAGGGCGGAGAGCGCGACGCCAAGCAGGAACCAGAGGCCGGTAGCCCGTATGTTCCGCCAGATATTCTTTGCCAGCCGCAGGAAGAGATTCGGGTCGGTATCGTGATTGTGCGGCCCGTCGAACGAAGAGAAATCAAAGTAGGGCTTTTTGCGGAAAAAAATGCGCACGAGCACGCCCGCCGCGATTCCGCAGAGAAAGCAGGACACGATGCGCACGCTCAGCAGGGGCAGTCCCAGTGCCGTGCTGTAGACAATCAGCTGCGGGTTCAGGAGGATGGAGCTCATCATAAACGCCGCAAGAAAATCATCCCGGAGCCCCTTGCGCGAAAACGCCGCGCAGATAGGGATGGTGCCGTACATGCACAGCGGGGACGCGATGCCAAGCGCGCTCGCAAACAGCAGCCCGGCGATACCGGGAAGCCGCCGCCCGATTTTTTCCGCCGCCGCATGAATCCAGTTCTTTGCGAACACGGAGACACACGAGCCTATGATGATACCGGCCACCCAGTACCAGAAAATCTGGCGGAGCTGGAGGTCAAAATAGTACCAGAAGTACGTCGCCTCCCGCAGTATGGCATCGGGCATCACGGTATTTCCACAAGCCGGTAGCTTCTGCTTCCGAGCCCTATCTGCGCACCAGCCTCCAGCGTATGCATCCCCTGCCGGGATTCGATGCGCCTCCGGAGCGAGGCAGAGTCCGGCGCGATGTATATCATGTCGACGGAAGCCTGGTCAATCGCAAGCGGGTCAAGGCTCGCCACAATGCCGATATCGTGCATGTCGGGCTCGGCAGGGTTGCCGTCGCAATCACAGTCTACGCTCAGGCGGTTCAGCACGTTGATGAAAGCGATATGCTGCGGGCCGTTCCCGTACATACCCAAGGAGGCGCATACGCCTTTTGCAGCGTCCGCCATTGCCTCGCAGAAGGCGAGCTGCTGGCCGCCCCACGGGTTCGAGAGGCTCTTGCCGCCGGAATGAATCCACGCCTTGCCGGATTTTCCGCTCGAAGTGCCGCTGCCAAAACCGATGGAGATATTCTTGATTGCGCCGCCGAAGCCCGCCATCGAGTGGCCTTTGAAATGGGAGATTATAAGGAACGAGTCATAATTCCTGAAGTGCGAACCGACGTAATCTTCTTTCAGGCGCAATCCGCCGGAGACAGGAATCGTCATGACCCCGTCCTCATCCAGCAGGTCAAAATCCGCGATATCCAAAAAGCCGTGATCTTTTGCGACGCGCTTATGCATCGCGTTCGACGCGCGGCTGCCCCCGTATGCGGTATTGCACTCCACAATCGTGCCTCTCACTTTCTGAACGGTATCTTTGATAAGTGCCGGGCGGAGGTAATTTGACGCAGGCGGTTCCCCCGTGCTGATTTTGACGCCGGTCTTTCCGGCCGCATCCCAGCCGAGCGCGTCGTAGAGCCGGAGCATCCCGGTCGCCGAGATGTCACGCGTAAAGTAAACGACCGGTGCGGCTCCATCATCCGTGCGGTGCGCAAGCTTGTCCAGCGCAATCTGCTGCACCACGGAAGGAGCGTCCTCAGCTGTCCTGCGCGAGGACGCCCCCTTCGCAAAAAGCGCGGCGGCTGTAGCAAGCGAAAGCAGCAGCAGGACGGCGGCTGTAGCAAAAAATGATTTTGTCCTCATACGGGAACCTCCTTGTCTCAGCGGATAAAATTCGTCACGCAGCGAGTCTCTTCCTGCCGGGGAAGGGGAACCCCCGCACGGGCACCGGCTTCTTTCAGGCGCAGGAACCATGCCATGTTCCGGGCAAGCACGCGCATAATCTGCAGCCCCTCCGCGTCCTGCCGTACCTCGTCAGGTGTATTCCCGTGCACCATGTTCCAATAGCGCGACGATATGACGGGCATCTGCTGAATCATAAAATACTTATTGATTTGCTCAAGGGTAGCCGTTGTGCCCGCCCGGCGCGCCGACACGACCGCAGCCGCGGGCTTAAGCATAAAGGGATTGGGCTCCTGCGCCGATGCGGAGTAAAACACCCTGTCCATAAAGCTTTTCAGCGAGCCGTTCATCCCGGCGTAATAGACGGGCGAAGCAAAGACAAAAGCGTCATAGGCAGCCGCAATCTTGGTAAAGGCGTTCACAATGTCGTCAAAGACGCACTGTTTTTTCTTGCTGCATGTATTACAGCCGGTGCAGCCGCCGACCGGCTTGTTCCCAATCCAGAAAATATCATGGTCTATGCCCTCCTCGCGGAGCGTGTCCGCAATCTCCGAGAGCGCGGTATACGTGCAGCCCGATTTATGCGGGCTTCCGTTTACAAGAAGAACTTTCATAGGTTTTCCTTTTTACTCCCAGGAGCCGCCAAAAAGCGAATTCTTCCAGAGGCTCCTTACCTGGCTCTTATGCCGCTATCACGCCCGTGCAGGAACACGGCGCCGGCTCCACTATTCCATGCTCCTGCACGCTTTGAGCAGCGTGATGACGGGAAGGTGCTGCGGGCAGGCCTTCTCGCACTTGCCGCACGCAATGCAGTCAC
>DGUD01000158.1:4287-4439 GCA_002393865.1 Treponema sp. UBA4319 | reverse complement strand
TGGGTGACCACCAGCATCGTCATGCCGTCCTCCGCGAGCTGCTTCATGACGCTGAGAACCTCGCCCACCAGCTCCGGGTCAAGGGCGGAGGTCGGCTCATCAAAGAGCATTATCCGCGGCTCCATGGCGAGCGCGCGGGCGATGGCGACGCG
>DGUD01000158.1:1994-4218 GCA_002393865.1 Treponema sp. UBA4319 | reverse complement strand
CGCTGCTGCTGACCGCCGGAAAGTTTTGACGGGTAGGCGTCCAGCTTGTTCCCCAGCCCCACGCGGTTGAGCAGCTCTATGCCCAGCTCCCGCGCCTCCTTTTCCGGCTTGTGGAGCACATTCATCGGGGCGAGCATCGTGTTCTCCAGCGCGGTTTTGTGCGGGAAGAGGTTGAAGCGCTGGAATACCATGCCCACGCCCAGCAGCAGGCCGCGGGTCTCGCGCGTGGACAGGTGCAGCTTGCGCTCGCCCTCCTCGTAATGGGAGAGAAGCTTGTCCTCGATGTAGATTTTTCCGTGGTCGATGTGCTCAAGATTGTTCAGCGTGCGCAGGAAGGTGGATTTTCCCGCGCCGCTCGGCCCGATGATGCATACCACTTCCTTGGGCTCCACCGTCAGCGACACGTGGTCAAGGACGCGCAGCTTGCCAAAAGAATTGCAGACATCTTCCGTTCGTATCATGCTCATTTCCGTTCCCCTTCAGTAAGGCTGTTCTGAAACTTCAGTTTTCCGGGCAGGTCTATTCATATTTTGAATGCTTCTTCTCCAGAATGTGGAAAAAAAGCGTGAACACGGCAGTGATGATGAGGTACAGAATCATAGCCGGGATGTAGACGAGCGACGATGCCGTGGACGACTGGATGCTGCGGGTCACCTTTGTGATGTCCGCGAGCGCAATCAGCGACACGAGCGACGCGTCCTTGAGCAGCATGATGAATTCGTTTCCGACCGGCGGGATGAGCCGCCGCACCGACTGCGGCAGGATGACGAGCGTCATTGTCTGGAAGTAGTTCATGCCCAGCGCGCGGCTCGCCTCGAACTGCCCCTTGTCGATGGACTGTATTGCGGCGCGGATAATCTCGCTGCAATAGGCGCCGCTGTTCAGCCCGTAGGCGATGAAGGCGGCAAGGAACTGGCTGTTTATGGTGAGCGCCCGGTTGATTTCCGGCAGTCCGTAGTAGACAAAGTAGAGCTGCATCAAGAGCGGCGTGCCCCTGAAAAAGAATATGTATGCGGAGCACAGGGCGCGCACCGCCTTGTGCCGGGACATCTCCCCGATGGCGAGCAGCGTGCCCAGCACGAGCCCTGCGGCAATGGCGCAGAGCGTCAGCAGGATGGTTATCTTGGCTCCGGCAAGCAGCTGGGGAATCCAGCCCATGATTTTCTGAAGGGAAGTCATGCTGCTTTTGCCCCTGTCACTGCGGGATGCTGTCGGACAAGTCCATTCCGAAGACCTTCTCGTAGATGGTCTTGAGCGTGCCGTCCGCCTTCATGCCGGATAAGGCCTCGTTCACCTTGTCCAGCAGCGCGCTGTTTCCCTGTTTGACACAGACCCCGAAGTATTCGTCAGGCGTGCCCTTCCATACGCACTCAAAGGGGGAGCCCTTCTTGCCGAGGTAGTCTACGGCGACAAGGTAGTCGCTGCACACCGCGTCTATGCGGCCCAGCCGCAGGTCGTCGTAGGCGTTCATCACTTTGTCGTACTCCTCGTGCACGTAGTTCACGCCGTTCTCCTTCTCCTGCTTCTTCATGAAGAAGTCGCTGGTCGTCTCCGCCTGGTAGCCCACTTTGAGCCCCTTCAGGTCGTCGGGGCTGCTGATTTTGAGCGTGGAGCCCTTGATTACGATGATAGACTGCCCGTTACCGATGTACGGCATGGAGAAGTCGTAGTTTGCCTTGCGCTCCGGCGTGATGGTCATAGCTGACATGATTGCGTCGTATTTTTCGGTGTCAAGGCCGCCGAGGATGCCGTCCCATGCGATGTCCACGAATTCCGGCTGCAGGCCGAGCCGCTTTGCGATTTCCTTGCCCAGCTCCACGTCGAATCCGCAGGGGGTCTTTCCGTCCGTGTCAAAGTATTCGAAGGGCGGGTAGCCGACCTCCATGCCGATGGTGAGCTTTCCTTTCTCTACGGTGAATTCGCCCCGTTCCTTCTTTGACGAGCAGCCGCAGACTGCGATTGCCGCTGCCGCGCACAGTGTGGCCAGTATCCATGTCTTCTTCATAGTTCCTCCTGAGGGCAGTCCCGGTGCCGCCTCTGGGCACGCGCTGCCTGCGGTCTCGCATGCGGCTGCCGAATCTTCTGCTTGAGTATAAAGGGCTTTCCGCTCATTGTCAACAGTTTATGCAGAATTTACGTGATTCATCGTATAAATATACATTTTTATAGGCTGCCAGCACCACGTGGCTGCCAGCACCACGTGGCTGCCAGCACTGCGTGGCTG
>DGUD01000158.1:0-1934 GCA_002393865.1 Treponema sp. UBA4319 | reverse complement strand
GCTGCCAGCACTGCGTGGCTGCCAGAACTGCGGCAGCCCCAGCGGAAGGCGCCTCATGCGGAAGCCGTGTCGCTCTGTGTTGTGCCGCCCAGCTTGGGCACGACCTCTGCGCCAAGGATTGCCGCAAAGATGAGCGCGCAGCCGAGCCACATCCGCGCGGAGAGCTGCTCCTTGAGGATTGCCGTGCCGAAGAGCACGCCGAAGACGGATTCGAGGGAAAGGAGGAGCGCGGCGAGGGCGGATGGCACGTACTTGAGGCAGAGGTTCTGGAGCACGAATGCGACCATCGTGCTGAACACGCCCAGATAGAGCATTGCCATGATGACGCGTGGCTGTGCGGCCGCCTGCGCAGGGAATGCTCCGTCAACAAAGGGCGCGCTCAGCCATCCCAGCAGCGCCGCAACGGCGAACTGGAGCACGGTAAGCAGCACGGGATCCTCGCGCCCGGCGTAGCGCGCCACAAAGCAGATGTGCAGCGCGTAGAAAATCCCGCAGGCAAGCGTCAGGATGTCGCCATTGTTGACCGCAAGGAGGCTTGTGCCGCCGTCCGGCAGCGCCAGCAGCGCGATTCCTGCGACGGCGAGCAGTGCCGCCACAAAGACATGCCAGCCGGGGCGCCGCGCGCCCAGCGCCCATCCGAAGAGCGGCACGAGAATGACGTAGATAGTGGTCAGGAATGCATTTTTGCCCGCCGTGGTGTATTTACAGCCGATGGTCTGGAGAAAGTACGCGAGGAACAGGAAGCTTCCCAGCACAATGCCGTGCCGCCACGCGGCGGCGTCCAGCAGGGGCAGTTTTTTTGCGTAGATGGCGGCGAGCAGCAGTGCCGCGATGCTGAAGCGGAACGCGATTTCCCAGACAGCGCCCACGTAGTCAAGGCTGTCTTTTACGATAACGAAGGCAAAGCCCCAGATGGCGGCTGCGGTGACGAGACCACAGCTTGCAAGGAGCGCTGTCTTTTTTGCTGATAGCACCGGCATGGTTTTCCGCCGCCTCCTCAGATACAGGAAGGCTGCCCGGAACGCCGCTGAGTGCAGGGCTTCCGGGCAGCCTGTTGCCGCCAGAAGGAATTCCGCCCCGGAATGGCGGACGGGGACGGATGCTTCCGGACTGCTATTTTATCTGCACCTTGTTCAGGTGCCAGATGTCGCGCACGTATTCCTCAATCGTGCGGTCGCTGGAGAATTTGCCGCTGTTCGCGATGTTCATGAGCGCCTTCTGTGCCCAGCCTCGCTTGTCAGTGTAAAGCTTGGCGAGCTTTTCCTGCGCCTGCACATAGGAATCAAAGTCCGCGAGGATGAAGTAGACGTCGGGGCGCTGGCCTTCCACGCCGTACACGATGGAGTCGTGCAGCTCTTTGAAGAGCAGGCCGGAGCGGTCGTAGGTGCCGTCCACGAGCTGGTTGACGACCCGCGCGAGCGCCGGATTGCGGTCAAGGAACTTCTGCGGGTTGTAGCTGTGCTCCTGGTTTATCTTGATAATCTCGTCGGCGGTAAGACCGAAGATGACCTCGTTCTCTTTGCCGGCCTCATGCACAATCTCGATGTTGGCGCCGTCCATCGTGCCGATGGTGAGCGCGCCGTTCATCATGAACTTCATGTTGGATGTGCCTGATGCCTCGTAGCCCGCCGTCGAAATCTGCTCTGAGACGTCGCTTGCCGGAATGATTTTCTCCGCCACGGAGACGCGGTAGTTCTCCACAAAGACCACGCGCAGCTTGCCGCCCACGCGGCGGTCGGTGTTCACGCGGTCAGCCACCGTGTTGATGAGCTTGATGATGGCTTTTGCGCGGCGGTACCCGGAGGCAGCCTTGGCGCCAAAGATGAACGTCCGTGACGGCGGGTTGTATGACGGGTCGTCCACGATGCGGTTGTACAGGTACATGATGTGGAAGATGTTCAGCAGCTGTCTCTTGTATTCGTGCAGACGCTTTA
>DGUD01000201.1 GCA_002393865.1 Treponema sp. UBA4319 | reverse complement strand
CCTCCTCTGGCAGCGGCACTGCGTCAGGCTCACCCGCTCAGGGCGGCAGCTCCGCAGGCAGCAATGGCTCTGCGGGTGGCAGCGGAAGCTCTACGGGCAACGCCTCCTCTGGCAGCGGCACAAAGAATCCCGTCGCGCCGACGACTCCTTCCTCTTGGAAAGGCTATCAGGGCAAGGAATTTGCATTCAACGTGGACAAGGACACAAGAGTCCGCCTGACCATACAGTCCGATGCTATCGAACAATACGGGCAGAATGTCCATCTGCTCAGCGGCAACGGCTACAGCGACTGGGACGAGACGCCCTACTGGCATCCCGGCAGCAGCGCGGACACCGCCAGCTGCGAGCTTGATCTTAAAGCAGGCCGCACCTATTACGTGATGGACAGAATCGACGGCAAACCCTTCACCATCACGAACGTCGAAGTCCTCTAAGAGCACAGACACCCAGGAATGCAGCTTAAAAAGCAAAGATGCGCGGAGGCGGCACCAGACAATGCCCTGCCTCCGCGCATTTTTTATGGGGAACCCCTGTTTTCGGCCGGATTTGACCGGAATCAGATACCACCCCCGCCGGAATCAGATACCACCCCCGCCGCAAGCGGAACACAAAACTGATTCCCGTGGACTGAGACCGGGGGTACTGTTGCAAGAAGTCGTTTCCGTGTATAATAAGTCAGTCTTACGGGCGGAAAGGTATGGAAGCACAGGAAAAAACACGAAAGTCGAATTTTGAGCTGCTGCGCATCGTCGCAATGCTGATGGTCGTCGCAAACCACTATGCGGACACCGCGGCGAGCGGATGCTACCGGGCGAACGATTTCCTCTTGAACAGAATCGTCAACTCGCTCTATGTGCCTCTTGGCGGCGGCCAGACCGGCGTCGCCATATTCTTCATGCTGTCGGGATACTTCCTTGTGCACGGTGCGGCAAAAAAACAGAAGGCCTTCCAGCTCGTCATAACAACGGTGTGCTACGCATGGCTTTCCTTCATCGTCTTTGCCGCCGCAAAAGCAAGCGGCTACTACAGCTTTCCCGGCGTGCATCTGCGCGATGTGCTCGCGACGCTCGTCATCCCCATCTCAAGCGGGAATTTCTGGTTCATAACGACTTACCTGCTGCTCTACTTCATCAGCCCCCTGCTCAACGACTTCCTGAAGGGGCTGGAAAAAAAGCGCTTCGTGCTTTTCCTCCTCTTCTGCTACGCGTTCTGGTACATCCTGGCGCTCGCCTACCGGGGCACCTTCGGCTACTACAACCTCCAGCGGGCGGTCTTTTTCTATGCATGGGGCGCCTATCTCCGGCTCTACCCTTCCCCCGGAAAAAGGGGCGGAATGCGCAGACTGCTGCCACCGCTCGCAGGCTCCGTCCTGTGCTGGCTCCTCTCCGCGGCAGCAAGCTACTTCCGCTACCTGCCGGACGGCAGCGATGCGGGCGGCATGAGGGAGCTGCTGCTGCTCGGCGTGCAGGGAGGCGTCCTGACGCCCCTCTGGGCGCTCACGCTCTTCCTGTTCTTCCAGCGGCTCCCCGCGTTCAGCAGCCCTCCCATCAACAAAATCGCCTCCGCGACATTCGGCATCTACCTGCTGCACACCTGCACGGGCGTCAGCTCCCTGTTCTACAACCGCTTTCCCGGTATCTTCCGGCAATACAGGAGCAGGCTCTACCCCCTGCATTCGGTTCTGGCGATAGCCGGCTTCTATGCCGCCTGCTGCGTCTTTGAGCTGCTGCGGCAAAAAATCGTGCGGAATTTTCAAAAAAATAAGCCGCAGACAGGAAAAACTATTGCATAAAAACAAAAAATACTATATACTGAATTTCACTTGAATAAGAGTACGGGCGATTAGCTCAGCTGGTAGAGCAACAGACTCTTAATCTGTGGGTCGGGAGTTCGATCCTCCCATCGCTCAGGAGACCAAAGGTTCATACCTTTGGTCTTTTTTTTTGCCTGCACGAGCCGTCCCTCGCAAGGACGGCACCGTTTTGCACCTAGCGGCCCGTTCCGGGAACAGAAGTTTCCGGACAGCCCTCCTGATTGCCGATGCCGGCGGCAAGCAGGCAGACGCCTTCCAGCAGCGCCTCGTGCTCATGGGGCGCAATCCGGGCATAGAGCGAATCGGGCGTATCGTCCGGCATGACAGGGACTTTTTTCTGCACGAGGATGCGCCCCGTGTCGCAGCCGGAATCCACCAGATGAACCGTGCAGCCGCTCTCCTTCTCGTGCGCGGCAAGCACAGCCTCGTGCACGTTATGCCCCCACATGCCGACCCCGCCGAACTTTGGCAGCAGCGCCGGATGCAGATTCACGATTCTGTCTTTGTAGGCATCGAGGATGCCGCCGCCCAGCACGGAAAGGTATCCCGCAAGCACGATGGCATCGGCGCGGTATTCGCGGCAGAGCTCCAGCACCGCATCAGAGACGGCGAGCCGCTTTTCGTCACGGCTGGCAGCAGCGGCGCGCTCCTTGCCCAGCACGGAGACCGGGCTGCGTACCTGCGCGGGGATGCCTGCGGCGGCAGCCCGCTCCAAAGCATAGGCATGCTTTGTGTTTGACACGACAAGCACGATGTGGTAGGGGCAGGACGGCCGGGACTTCTCGTAGTCGATGAGCGCCTGGAGATTCGTGCCGCCGCCAGAAACGAGCACGGCAATGTTCATCGATGCTCCCCCAGAACCGCGACAGCCTCAATCTCGCAGAGCGCCCCCGCGGGCAGCGCGGAGACCGCCACACAGGAGCGCGCCGGTCTGCCGGTAAAAAACTTTGCGTACACCGCGTTGAATTCCGCGAAGGCCGCCATGTCGGTCAGGAAGCAGGTCGTCTTTACGACGGCGGAAAAATCCGTGCCCGCGGCGGCAAGCACCTCGCCGATGTTTCGGCACACCTGCTCCGCCTGAGCAGAAACTGTATCCGACTCAATCTTGCCGGACGCGGGACTCAGGGCAATCTGCCCCGACAGG
Source organism: Treponema sp. UBA4319 (assembly GCA_002393865.1). Taxonomy (GTDB): domain Bacteria; phylum Spirochaetota; class Spirochaetia; order Treponematales; family Treponemataceae; genus Treponema_D. The sequence goes on along the minus strand of DGUD01000201.1, from coordinate 3,573 downwards.
AACAGAAGCTTGCCGGAGGCGACCGCCTGGGAATACGGGCCGACCGCAGCCGGCGCCTTGTCGCTATGGATAATATCTGCCATAATCCGTCCCTATGCCTCCACAAAGCGGGTCATCTCGCGGCTGCCCTTGAATTCGCCCTTTACCGGCTTGTCGGTATGGCTCACGTAGCCGATTTCGTATGCCTTCATGTCAGGGATTCCGGCCTTGTGGTATTTCTTCGCGCGGGAATTGAAGAGCTTGAGGATGGCAGGCGCATCCTTTTTGGCGACGGCAAGCACAAAACCGATGCCCATGTTGAAGGTAGAGTAGACATTCTTGGGATCGGCGCCACGGCGGACAAGCTCGTCGAATATCGGCGGAATGTCCCAGCTGCCCTTGCGGATAACGGAGCACAGCTGCTTTTTTCCTTCCTTGGCATGAGGATACATGCGGGGGACATTCTCGTAGAAGCCGCCGCCGGTGATGTGCGTCATACCGTGCACGGAACCGGGGAATTTGGAAAGAACCTCCATCACCGGCTTCACGTAGATGCGGGTGGGGGTCAGCAGCACTTCGCCGATGGACTTGCCGCTCTCCTTGCCATCCACGACAAAGGGCTCGTCAAAATCGGTGACGAGGCGGCGTATCAGGGAATAGCCGTTGGAATGCGTACCGGTGGACGACAGGCCGATGAGTATGTCGCCTTCCTTTATCTTGGCGCCGGTAATCAGCTCCTTTTTCTCGCCCACGCCCACTCCGAATCCGGCAAGGTCATATTTCCCCTCGTCGTAGAAATCGGGCATCTCGGCAGTCTCTCCGCCAAGGAGCGCGCAGCCCGCCTCCACGCAGCCGTCGGTCACACCCTTTACCAGGGCACCGGCGACCTTTGCGTCGAGCTTACCGCACGCGATGTAATCAAGGAAAAACAAGGTCTTAACGCCGGAGCAGAGGATGTCGTTCACGCTCATGGCAACGCAGTCAATGCCGACCGTGTCGTATTTCTTGAGCTTGAAGGCGATATCGAGCTTGGTGCCCACGCCGTCAGTTCCGCTGACCATAACGGGATTCTCCATGCCCTTGGGCACGGCAAACATACCGTTGAACGCGCCGATATCCGTAAGCATTCCCGGTATGCGGGCGCGCGCGGACTCCTTCTTGTATTTGTCAACCGCGCGGTAGCCCTCGTTCACATCGACGCCAGCCTTCTTGTAATCCACAACCTTCGCCATTCGTTTCTCCTTTCCTTGACAGGCAGTTCAAAAAGCCGGAGCCCTTTGAAACAGCGTTTTCCTAGAGTCTTTTGCCGTTCAGCTCGCCCGGAACGGACATCGGGTATTCACCGCTAAAGCAGCCCTTGCAGAAGCCGTACTGGTCGGGGTTGCAGGCGCGGCAGGCCTCCATCATGCCCTCGGCGCTGATAAAGGCAAGCGAATCCGCGCCGATTTCTTTGCAGATTTCCTCCGCCGAATGCTGGCTTGAGATAAGCTCACCGCGCGTGGGCGTATTTATGCCGAAATAGCAGGGGAACTTGACCGGCGGCGAGGAGATGCGGAAGTGCACCTCCTTTGCTCCCGCGCGGCGCAGAATCTGCACAAGGCGCTTGCTGGTGGTGCCGCGCACAATCGAATCGTCTATGACGACCACGCGCTTTCCCCTGACGACGGAGCGGACTGCGTTCAGCTTGACGAATACAAGGTTCTCGCGCTCGCGCTGGGTCGGCGCAATGAACGTGCGCCCGATATACTTGTTCTTGACAATGCCCGACGCGTTGGGGATACCGGCTTCCTGCGCATAGCCCTGCGCCGCGCCAAGGCCGGAATCGGGAACACCCACCACCACGTCCGCGGGAACGGCACTCTCACGGGCAAGGCAGGCGCCCATACGCAGCCGCGCCTCGGTCACGGGGATACCGTCGATGATGCTGTCCGGGCGGGCAAAGTAGACGTATTCAAAAATGCAGGTGCGCTTGGACGTATGCTCGCCGAATTCAAAGGAAAGCACGCCGTCCTCGTTGATGATGACAATCTCGCCCGGCTGGATGTCGCGCACATAGGTTCCGTTCACGGAGTCAATCGCGCAGCTCTCGCTGGCAAGAATCCAGCCGCCGTCCAGCTTGCCAAGGCAGAGCGGGCGGATGCCGTTGGGGTCGCGGGCACCGATAAGGCACTTCTCCGTCATCACGACGAGCGCGAAGGAACCCTTTATCATCTGGATGGTATCGGTGAGCGCGCGCTCCAGCCCCTTCTTGTAGGATTTCGCAATCAGCTTGACGATGACCTCGGTATCGCTGGAAGAGGCAAAGGTGCTGCCGGTCTCCTCCAGCATCTCGCGCAGCTGCTCGTAGTTCACCAGCTGCCCGTTATGCGCCACCGCTATGCCGCCGAGCCGGGAATTCATCACCATGGGCTGGGCGTTCTCCAGGCTGGTGCTGCCAGCCGTGGCATAGCGCACGTGACCGCAGGCGATGTGCCCCGTAAGGGAGGCGAGGTGCTCGGCCTTGAATGCCTCCGCAACCGTTCCCATCGCCTTGTGCATGCTCAGTGCCGAACCGTCGCTTACCGCTATGCCCGCGCTGTCCTGCCCGCGGTGCTGCAGAGAGAAGAGCGCGTAATACGCCTGCGTGGCGGCATTGAAATCCGCCGTAGAATATGCCTCGCCCTTCCCTGCCGCCGCGGAAGCCGTCTGTTCTCCACCTCCAGCGGCACCGGGAGCGCCCTTCCCAAGGAAAATGCCGACCACGCCGCATTCGTCATGCAGCTTGTCTTCCTGCCCACAAAAAAAATCATCACAGCCTTCGTGCATATCCGTTCCTTGCTGCCGCTACAGCTCTATGCCGGAGCCGCCGCCCGCCTCTGCGTCGGCGACCATCTTGGCGCGGAATTCCGCGAGTTTCTGATGAATTTCAGGATATTTTATACCGAGAATCTGGAGCGCAAGGTAGGCCGCGTTCTTTGCGTTGCCGATGCCCACCGTCGCTACGGGAATCTGCGGCGGCATCTGCACGATGGAGAGCAGCGCGTCCATGCCCGCAAGCCCGTTGGATTTGCCCGGCGAAATGCACTCAAGGGGAACCCCGATGACGGGAATAACCGTGCGGCTGGCAATGACGCCAGGGAGCGCCGCGCTCAGCCCCGCCCCCGCGATGATGACGTCGCAGTGCTCGGCCTCTACCGCACGGATTGTCCTGATGAGCAGGTCTCCCGCACGGTGGGCAGAAATCACGTACGCCTTGTAGTCCACGCCGAATTCCTTCAGGACATCGGCCGCCTTTTTCATGGTCTCCAGATCGGATTTTGAGCCCAAAAAGATTGCAACTTTCATGCCTTAAGGTAGCACAATAAGCGAAAGTTTTCAATACATAGGCCCAAACGCACCATGGCTTCTGCAAGAGATGAGTTTTATCCGAACCATGCGGGACAGAGGCTTCCTCGCGCGGAAATCAGTTTTGTGCGGAGCACGAGGGAAAGGCGGCTGCCCCCGCACGGCATGAAACTGCGTCGCAGGCACGGCGTGGCACGAGCAAAGCGACTTCAACAGCGATTCCGCGCCACAGCGGCAGGGGCATCTGATTCCGGCGGCAGGGGCATTTGA
>DGUD01000075.1 GCA_002393865.1 Treponema sp. UBA4319 | reverse complement strand
TGAGATGTATTTTATCTGAATACGGACGCGGTATTGGAAAATTATGTAAACTGTTTTAAAATGATTTTCTTTTTTATGCTACCAAAGCCAAGGATTCAACATAAAAAATGCGCGGAAGCGGAAAAACGCCCGGGCTGCCATTTGCAAAGCGAAGCGTGCAACCGGCAGTCCGGGTGTTTTCCACTGGGAGCGCATTTTTGTTTTCATGCTGAATCCCTGGGCGCCGCAGGGCTTCGCTATGAGGCAGAAAAAGATGCCTCCGGCGCTCAAGCGGCGGCCGCTTCTTACGCGGAGGCAAAAGCCTTTTCCGGCTGACCTTACGAGGCAATCTTTCCCGTTGCCCGGAGCCAGGCTATCTCGTCGCGCATGGTCTCGCGGTAGCTGCGCGTGGTGTAGCCGAGCTCGCGGCGGGCCTTTGCGGAATCAAAGTCGTTGTTGCGGGCAAGGTTGTACACGGCGAATGTGGTCATAAGCGGGCGAGTGCCTTTTTTCTTGGCCTGCCGCTCCATCAGCCTGGCCATAACGCTGGCAAAGCCGACCGGAATGAACATCCGCATTTTTTTGCAGTGCGCCTCCTCCGACACAAGGCGGCTGAAATCGCGGAACGAGACCTCGTCGTTCCCAAGGATATAGCATTCGCCCCGCTGCCCCTTGTCAGCAGCCGCGATGGCTCCGGCAGCAAGGTCGCGCACGTCGCAGAGATTAAAGCTGCCGTCTATACCGGCAGGCATCTCCCCGTTGATAATCTGAATCAGCACCCGCGTCGTCTCGCCCACGGCAAAATCCTCCGGCCCCATGATGCCGCTGGGATGAATCACGCAGGCATTCAGCCCTTCCGTGGCGGCATCCAGCACGGCCTGCGTCGCAAGTGCCTTTGACTGACTGTAGCAGCCGAGCACCTTTTCCGCGTCAAAGTGCCGGATTTCGCCGATTTTCTCTCCCTTGGGCAGCTCAGGAATCGCGCCCGTGCTGGAGCAGTAGACGAGCTTCCGGCATTCGGGATGCCGCTTGCAGAGCTCGATGATGTTCCGGGTTCCGCCCACATTCACGTCGATTACTTTCTGGTTGAATTCCGGGTTCACGGTAACGATGCTGGCGATGTGCATGACGACCGTCCCGCATCCTTCCGGCACGGAAAAAAAGCGCTCAAGAGACGGCATATCGGTAAGGTCGCCGCGCACAATCTCCGCCTCTCCCGGCACATATTTTTCCGCGGGGTCATTGGGCAGCACAAAGGCCCGCACCGAATCCCCGCGCTCGATAAGCTGCCTGCAGATTGTCCCGCCAAGGAAGCCCGCCGCACCCGTCACCAGATAGATTGTCCTGTTCTCTTTTGCCATATCGTCCACCTCGTATAGTCTGAATTTTCGTGTGCCGCATGCACGCGCCACACGGTATGGATGAATAGTGCTGCCCGGAAAATTCAGTTTCCGGACAGCAAGCTTGGAATTCCGCATTTCTGCAAGGCTTCAGCCTGAAAAAATGCAAGACCTGCAAGGAACCCTCCGGATTTCCTTACAGGTCGAATATACAGGGCATATATTTCCGGAATGTTTGCGGAATGTTGCTGAATTATTAAAAAAACGGCGGAGCGCATTTTTTTCAGGGCTGACGGAAGGCGGCGGCTGGAAACGGACGGCTCGGGCATGGTATAATGCGGGCATGACGAAGATTCTAGTTGTGGAGGATGACGCCGACCTGAACCAGAGCGTATGCTCCTTTCTGCGCAGGCACGGCTACGAGGTCACCGGCTGCCTTCTGGCCAACGATGCCTACAACGCACTGTACAACACGCTCTTTGACCTGATTATCAGCGACATCATGATGCCGCAGACGGACGGCTTTGCATTCGCCGCGACGGTGCGGAAAATCAACCAGACAATCCCGATTATCTTTATGACGGCGCGGGATGACTTTGCCGCCAAGCAGCAGGGATTTGCCGCGGGAATCGACGACTACATGGTAAAACCCGTCGACCTTGACGAGCTGCTGCTGCGGATTGCGGCACTGCTGCGGCGTGCCAACATCGCGCAGAGCAAGCGGCTTACGGTCGGCTCGCTCACGCTGGACGCGGACGCGGTGACGGCCACGAGCGGCGGCAAGGAGATTGCGCTGACGGCGCGGGAATTCAACCTGACGTACAAGCTGCTCTCCTACCCGAACAAAACGTTTACCCGCATTCAGCTGATGGACGAATTCTGGGACGCGGACAGCAACGCCTCGCCCCGCGCGGTGGACGTGTACATCACAAAGCTTCGGGAAAAATTCTCCGGCTGCAGCGGCTTTGAGATTGTCACCGTCCGGGGGCTCGGCTACAAGGCGGTGCTAAAATGAAGGAAGCGCAGCTGCACGGAAGCAGGGGCTTCAGCGCGGGCAGTCCGGCAAGCTCCCCGTCCGGCGGAAGCAGGACGAGCCGCTTTCCGGCGAGCCTGTTCTGGGCGGTGCTGGGAATGCTGCTGCTTACCGCCGGAATCAATGTGGCCCTCATCCTGCTGGGCATCGCATGGAACTGGCCGTCGCTTTTTTCCGTCCATCTGATTCTGTTCTACTGGCTTGCGGTCTCGCTCCTTATCGTCCTGTACATACGGAATCGGATGCACAAAACCTACGAAGTTCCGCTGCAGGAAATATCCAAGGCAACCGCACAAGTCGCGCGCGGGGAATTCTCCGTGCGCATAGCCACAATCAATCCGCCCGGAAAATACGACTATCTTGACGTGATGATTACCGATCTGAACCGGATGATAGAGGATCTGGGCGGAAGGGAGACGCTCCAGACGGATTTCATCGCAAATGTCTCGCACGAGCTGAAGACGCCGCTTGCCGCCATGCAGAACTATGCGGTCATGCTCCAGTCCCCGGATCTGGACGAAGAAAGCCGCCTTGCCTACGCAAAGGCTGTCTCCGCAAACTGCCGCCGCCTTACGGGGCTGATAACGAATATCCTCAAGCTGAACAAGCTGGAGAACCAGCAGATTTACCCGGCGGTGCCTCCCTACGACGTGGGGGAGCAGCTGCGCGAATGCATACTCGCTTTTGAGGAGAGCTGGAGCGCCAGACGGCAGGAGCTTGAGGCGGACATCCCTGACGGAATCATGGTGACGACGGACAGCGCGCTGCTGGGGCTTGTCTGGAACAACTTTATCTCCAACGCAATCAAATTTACGCCGGAGGGCGGCACGGTAGCCGTCAGGCTGGAGCAGCTGCCGGGGCAGCAGGACGGGCGCGGCGTTATCCGGGTGAGCGTGCGGGACACCGGCTGCGGCATGGACGAGCGCACAAAGACGCATGTCTTTGATAAATTCTTTCAGGGGGACACAAGCCATGCCGCACAAGGGAACGGACTGGGGCTCGCGCTTGCCGCACGCGCCGCTGCCATCTGCGGCGGCAGCATCAGCGTAGAAAGCGCGCCGGGCAAAGGCAGCACCTTCGTGTTCGATATGCAGGGATAGCCGCCACCGGCAGTCCTCCTCGGGCTGCCATGCAGTCCCGTCTGCTTCCGCTGTGCTGCTCTCTTTACAATTCCGGCTTTTCGTTTTATGATTGAAACAGGCTGCAAGCGCAGCATGGCACGGAAGGCGCCGCACAAGGGGGAACAGATGACGTTCACGACACAGGAGATTCACGCAGGGCAGGGCGGGAAGGATATTTTCGGCGTGCTGTACACGCCCGCGCAGGGCACGGCAGCCAGCAGCGGAGGCGCATTCCCGCTGGTCATATTCTCGCACGGATTCGGCGCGTCGCACCAGCTGATGCGGGGCTATGCGGAGGCGGCGGCAAGGCTCGGCTTTGCGGCGTACATCTTTGACTTCTGCGGCGGCAGCACGGCGTCCAGAAGCAGCGGCTCAAACCTGAGCATGTCCATCTTCACGGAACAGGAGGACTTGCGGGACGTCATCGCGCTGCTCAGCGCCCGGCCGGACATCGATTCCGGGCGGCTGTTCCTCTGCGGGGAAAGCCAGGGCGGGCTGGTCAGCGCGCTGACGGCGGCCGCCATGCCGGATTCCGTCCGCGGGCTCATCCTGCTCTACCCCGCCCTCTGCATACCGGACGACGCGCGCCGCCGCTTTGCGTCCGTGGCAGCCATAAAGGACGTAAACACCGAGCTGTGGATGCCCGTCGGCAGGCTCTACTACGAGCGCCTGCTGGACTTTGACGCCTTTGCGCACATCTGCGCCTACCCCAAAGAGGTGCTGATTATCCACGGCAGCAAGGACGAAGTCGTGGACGTGTCCTACTCGCAACGGGCACAGCAGGAGTACCAGCACGCGGCGCTGCACATCATCGAGGGAGCCGGGCACGGCTTTCCGCCGGGAGCCTACTTTGACCAAGCCCGCCAGCTCATCGAGGAGTATGTGCTGCGGCTCAGCGGGCAGGACACGCGCGCGGCAGGCTGATACCCGCCGACGCCGCCCCGCTGCGGCGCCATCGCGGCGTCCGGCTAGCGGAGGGAGCTGTTGCTTCTGGCAGCAAATACGTCAGTTCAATTCATTCACGGTGCATCCTTCAAACGCATTTTTGCCGACAGTCGTAACGGAGCTGAATTTTAATACGCTTGTCCCTCTGGCAGTCCCCGTGTAATCGACATACGAGCAATTCCTAAAGGCGGAATCGCCCACGGTGGTACAAGGTATACCTGCCATATAGTCTTTAGGGCGCCCAACTTTTACGCCTGCCAAGAAAGTACAGTTTTCAAAAGCATGGGCAGGAACAGCCTGCATGTTCAGCTCCTCGATATAAAGCAGTACGCCCGGCTGCATGTGAGCCTTCAGTGCGTTCAGCAAAGCCCCGCTCTGCAAGTCATTGTACGCCCCCTTAAAAATACATATCCGTATGGATTTATCGCCAGCTGCATTACTAGGAACAACCCTGTCCAAAGCCGTACAGAGCTGCTCCAAGGTTCTGACACAAGTGTTCCCATAAGAATTTTCTAGCCCCGCAGCAAGGTCTTCTGTAATCCCGCTTTGCTCAATGCGGGCATAAGCCCCTATTCTCGTTGCCGTCAGCGAGACTGTGTTGCTCACAGCCCCGTTCTTATCGCGCAGGTAGCACTCATCGGTTATATCAAAACCTCCGCTTACCACAAGCCTGTTACAGTCAATAGCCCTCGATTGACCTACATAATAGTGGACGTCATCTTCGATTCCGCTGACGGTGCTAAAAACAGAACAGCTCATATCTTCAATCTCATCGTCGTTTTCGAAAGTCCTTTTATGGCAAATTCGCGTTATTATGTCCGCGTCTGTGTTTTCCGTATAGATTTTTAAAGCCAAAGAGTATTTTTTCCCGTCCTGAAAAACCGTCTCTGCGGGGAGGGATTCCCATGCGGCAGCGGTTGCAGCTGTATACGGGACAAGCTGCGTGCCACAGGAGCCGACACAATTGTCTGCAAAAACATCTGCATCCACAAATTTCGCTTCTACAATCCTGACTTCCGATGTCCCCTCCGCGACAGACACCGCGCCGCCGCTAGTACCCGTACTGCTTCCCCCGGACGAACCGCTGCCGCCCCCTCCGCCGGAACTGCCGCCGCTGCTGTGGTTCGCGCAGGAGACAGCAAAAAAAGCTGCGGCCGCAGCCGCCACACACACGGAAACAAACATCGTCCTCTTCATACTCCATTCCTCCTTGCAGGGCACGGCTGCAGGCGCACATCGCCCAAAAAGTCGATATTGTAAGGTTGCTGTTCGGAAAACTGAAGTTTCCGAACAGCTCTATTCTACCGTATTATACTGTAAAATATCAAAATTATCAACTCGTATAAATTATATTTTGATTTCATAACGTAACACGACCGGGCATAAAACGGCATTCTATAGGCATGAATGCAATACGGGAAATATTCGTGAACAACCTCAGATATTACAGGAAGCAAAAGGGCTTCTCTCAGGAAAAGCTTTCGTATGCGGTTGGAAAAAGCATTGCATATATAAACCAGATAGAAAACAAGGATTCGTGGCCGCAGCCGGAAATGGTGGACAAGATTGCAAGCGCCCTAGGAATCTCGCCGTCAGAGCTTTTTGAGGAAGGGGGAAGCCCCGGCAATAGGAAGGCGAAATTCGAGCGCACCGTCGGGAATTCGCTGGAGGAGGAGCTGCTCAGCAGGATTGGAAAGGAAATCCACGAGGTATGCCAGATGCTACAGTAATATGACCCCCCCCCGCGGCACCATCGCCGCGCCCAGCTAGCGGCGGGAACTGTTGCGGAATGCCTGCGAGAGCTTGTCGCTGAGCTGCGCCAGCTGCTCCGGCGTAGAGATATTGAAGAGCTTCAGCACCTCGGTATCGAACTGCGAGATGTCCACCGTGCCCTCGCCGTAATGCGCGAGCAGGTCGGCAAAGCTGACCAGCGCCGTAATCTTCCACATATTATCCGGGGCAAGCTCCGGCTCGTGATGGTAGCGGATGACGTTCACCATCGTGGCGGGGAAATTCCATTTTTCCGCGATGAGCGCGCCGATTTCCCCGTGATTCACGCCCGCAATCAACCGCTCAAAGAGGTCGGAGGAGACGCCCCGCTCTTTGCAGACATCCTGCATCTTGTTCATGGTGTCCGGGTGCGCGGACAAAAAGACTATTTTGCCCATATCGTGCAGCAGGCCGCAGACGTATGCGTCCTCGATGAATTCCTTGTCGGACGATTTGGAGAAGAAGGAGCGCGCAAGGCTGTTGGAGTAGAAGGCGACGCGGTAGGAATGGTCCCACATCTTTTTGCGCCCCTCGTCGTTCTCGACCATGAGGGACTGCATTGAGCCGATGGAGAACAGCAGGTTGCGCACACCCCTGATACCGGCAAATTTGACGGCATCCGCGACGGAGCTGCACGGAGAAGACAGCGCGAACGCCGCCGAATTCACCATCTTGAGCAGCTCGCCGGTAAGGGACACGTCGTTCGAAATCTTTGCGGCGATGTCGCTCATCTGGCTGTCCGGGTCGTTGATAAGGCGGTTGACGGCGTTGATATTCTCCGGGAATTCGGGGAGCCCCTTGATAAGCTCGACAAAGCGGCGAGAGATGGCGACGATGGCGGCCTTTGACTCCTCGCTGAAGGGCAGTATGAGGCGGGTGATGGTCTCACCGTTCTCGCTGATGACCTGAAAATTCTCTTCGGCAAGCCCTATGTTGCGGAGCATGAGAATCATCATCACGAGGCCGAGCCCCGCACCCTCGGAATCGTCAAGCAGCGCCGCCATTCCTTCCTCCACGGAATTGTACTGCTGCGCCCGCGTGATTTTATCGTGGATACGCTTGTACTCGTAGACGGCAAGCTCCGACTTGTTACGGATTTCCAGCTTTATCTTGTTGTTCTTTGCCTGCAGGATGATTTTTATGTACAGGCCCTTGTTCTTCTGGAGGTTCAGCCAGTACGGGAGATTGTCCACCGTGTCCGCCTTGAACGTGGCCATGCCCTTCTTGTAGTCGTCGGGCTTCGTGAGATCAAGCCCCTTTGCCTCAAAGTACACGCGCTTGGTGTTAGCCTTCTTGGCGTTGTTCGCGAGCTCCGTCACGCAGTAGAGCAGGCTGTCTATCATCTGGGGCTGGTTCAGCTCCGTAAGAAAAACCTTCACGATATCCCGTATATATTCCTCGACTTCGCGCGGAAACGTGTACGTCGTCAGCACGAGGGGGATTCCAGACTGAATCGCAGACCTAACTTTAGAGACATCAACCTTGATTTTAACCTGAGCCATACCAACCTTCAGAACTTGCCATTGGCAGCGCCGCATAAGGAGCCGCCTTTTTTATCGCAGGCGCCGGGAAATGCGCCGTTCTTTCCATTATAACACGAATTCCGACTTTTTCAAAGAAAATCCGCCGATATATGGCAGAAAAGGTCATTTTGCGCTAGAATACAGCCTATGACGAACCAGACGCTCAGTGAACTCCTGCTGCTGCTTTTTCTTGTGATTGCGTGCAGCAGGATTTTCTTCATCAAGAATGTACGCTCCGACCCGCTCGCGCTGCTGCCCCTTATCGCGCTCATACTCTCCGTCTGCAATATCTTTGCGTGGGGTGTCTCCATCCCGGAGCTGGCGGTCTGCCTGCTCTGTTTTTTTGTCACCATCTGGAATTTCAGGGCCTTGCTCCGGCTGAACGGCGCGCTCATCATAGACCATTACAGTATACGTTTTATACTTATTTCAATAATAAACCTTATGCTGGCGCTTCCCGTCGCGGCCGCCCTCTTTATGCTACGCCCGGTGCGGACGAACCTCAAGAAATTCGGCGTGACAAAGGAAACGCGCGAGCTCACGGGCAGTTTTTCCACGGGCTTTACCGCGCCGGCCCGCCCCTTCGAGAAGACAAGCGCGTTCCTGACGACGTTCCGGGCCCAAGGAAACGGGCAGCCCAAGGGAACGGTGCTGCTCGTCCCGAACGAATGCGCCACGGCGGCGATATACGAGCCGTTCTGCGCAAAGCTTGCCCGCGACGGCTGGACGGTGCACGCGGCGGAATTCTATGCCGACGACGCGCCGTGGCTGGGCGGCAACCAGGACTTGCGGGTGCTGCGCCGCCTTTTTCTGTGCCTCGCCCGGCTGGAGGGGGAAGACTCCTACGCCCCGCTCGCCGCGCTCAGGACGGAGCGGCTCGTGCAGGCATTCCGCGCGCTGCTGGAGCTCACGAGCCCGGCCGAGGACGACACGGTATTCCTTGTCTGCGACGGCGGCACGCAGGAGGCGTTTTTTCAGGTACAGAAGGAATCTTCGGTGACGGACGGGAGCTTTGATCTCTCGGACATCGCCTCCTACCCCACCAAAGGCTACGGCCCGGTGGAGCAGACCGACCCGCTGCTGGCGGCCGTGCTCGGACAAAAGCGGGACGGCAGCCTGTACATGGCGAGCCACATCGCCACGGTGCTTGAGGAGCACATGCAGGCGCTTACGGGGGCAGGCTCAGCGCGGGGGCAGGAATAGCGCCTGCGGAAAACAGCTTTTTATAGGGGGAGTTCCAGAAGCCGGACGAGTTCTGAGGCTTGCTCTAGTATATAGAACAGGAGTAATTGTTTTATGGAAGAAAGAAACGCAGAGACCAGCAGGCAGCCGCTCCGGCAGAAGCTGCTGCCGCTCATCCTGACGCTCGCCGTCATCGTGGCAGACCAGGTGACAAAGGCGCTCGTCGTGGCGCATATCCCGCAGCTGACGCTGTTCTCCGACGACGGCGTGATACGCGTCCTTGGGGACTACGTGCGGCTCATCCACGTGCGCAACAAGGCCGTGGCGTTCAGTATGGGGGCGGGGCTGCCCGCGGACATCCGCCTTGTACTGTTCTCGCTCATGCCGCTGGCAATCATCGTGCTGGTCTTCGTCGTCTATTTCCGGAACGACGAATTCCTGCCGCTGCAGCGCTGGGCCATCTGCGGCATTCTGGGCGGCGGCATCGGCAACCTTATCGACCGCTTTTTCCGCCCCGACGGCGTGGTGGACTTCATCGACTGCTACTTCTTCGGGCTCTTCGGCATGGAGCGCTGGCCCACGTTCAATGTGGCGGACTCCGCCGTCGTCGTATGCATCGTGCTCTTTGCGCTGTCATTCATAGCACAGACGCGCCGGGCAGAGAAATCCTGAGCGTGCCCGGAAACATTCACCGGAGCCTGCTGCAAGCGCCGCTTAGTTTTGAAACCGGCTCATCGCTTCAGCCTAAAATTCCTGCAAGGAGAATATACATGAACAAAAAGACTTTTACCGTGCTCGTCATGCTCATCGCGACCGTCCTGAACATCGCCCTGACGCTCGTGCTCATCACCGCGCTCATCACCGCCTGCGTCATTCTGCTGCACCTTGTGATCCGCACGGAGAGCCCGGGCGCCTACATGGGAGCCTCCATGATCTGCTTTATCGGCGGCGTCGTGGTGGACATGATTCTGTACTCAAAGATTTTTATCTGGTGCATCAGAAAATTCAACCTGGGGCCAAAGCTGGATCCAAAGCTGATGGGCAAGTACTACGACACCCTCAAGCAGCAGGCTAAGGCTTCCGGCAAGCCGATAGACGAGGGCAAACCGGAAAAGCTCAAGACCGTCATGCCCAAGTCGGTGCTCCCGGAGGAAGACGAATGGGAAGGCTCCGAAGAGGCGGACAGCTTCCCGAAGCTCACGGACGCCGACTGAGCGCCGCGCTTAGCGGGGGTACAGGATGCGCAGCGCGTCCATGCGCCCCAGCTGCCGCAGCGCCTCGATGACGAGCGGCTTGTTCTCGCGCCGGTTGAACTGGAGCAGTGCCCGCTGCAGCCGCCGCTCCCTGCCACCGCGCGCCACATAGACGCGCTCCAGATGCCCGTCCGCGGTCAGCTCATGCGGGTTCAGCCCCGTCCAGTACATGCACGTGGCAAGGCTGCCCGGCGTGGGGTAAAAATCCTGCACCTGGTCGGGAACAAAACCGGTCTTCTTCAGGTAGAGCGCGACATCCAGCGCCTCCTGCAAGCCCGCGCCCGGATGTCCGGCGATATAGTAGGGCACCAGATACTGCTTCATGCCGCATTCCCGGTTCATCCGCGCGTATTCCGCGGAGAATTCCTCATAGACGCGGTGGCTGCTCTTGCGCATAAGGCGCAGCACCGAATCGCTCACGTGCTCCGGCGCAACCTTTAACTGCCCTGAAATATGATGCATGCATAGCTCGCGGAAGAAGGTCTTGTCTTTGTCCATCATCAGGTAGTCAAAGCGGATGCCGCTCCTGATAAAGACTTTCTTTACGCCGGGAAGCGCGCGCAGCTTGCGCAGCAGCCCCACATACTCGCTGTGGTCAACGCGGATGTTGGGGCAGGGCTTTGTGCCGAGGCAGTCACGCGCCGGGCAGGCACCGTTTTTTTCCTGCCGGGAACAGGCATCCCTGCGGAAATTTGCCGTCGGGCCGCCCACATCATGTATATAACCTTTAAAATCAGGATCCCCGGTCATGGCGGAGGCTTCCTTCAGCAGGCTCTCGTGGCTCCGGGCGGAGATGCGCCGCCCCTGATGGAAGGTAATCGCGCAGAACGAGCATGCGCCAAAACAGCCGCGCGTGCTCGTCAGGCTGAATTTTACCTCCGCGAGCGCGGGGACGCCGCTCTTTCCGTTCTCCGCAGGAAGGTCGTACATGGGATGCCAGCGGCGCGTGAACGGCAGGCCGTATACCGCGTCGAATTCTTGCGTCGTCAGCGGCGGGGATGCCGGATTCTGCACCACAAAGCGCCCTTCCGCAGGCTCTATCAGCGTATGAGCGCTGATTGCGTCGGTATTCTGCTCCTGCACGATGTAGCTGAGGGCAAAAAGCTCCTTGCTCTGCGGCGTATCGCGCGAGATGTCCGCAAAGGGCGGCAGCATGAGCGCCGTCCGGGCAGGGATCCCAGCGCCGAGCAGCGGCATGGGGCGCAGCCCCTCTGTGCCCGCGTTCGGCGCAACGGCGCCCGCCTCCTGCACGCGGGGGGCAGCGTCCTGCTCGTAGGCGGAGATTTCGGCGGCAAGGACATCCGCATGGGGCGGCAGCTCGTCCGCCTTGCCGGTAAACCAGCAGGTTCCGGGAACACTGCGGATTGCCCGCGCGGGAACGCCTGCCTTCAGCTGCCGGGCAATCTCAAGGATGGCGTGCTCCCCCATGCCGTAGATGAGCAGGTCGGCCTTGCTGTCCAGCAGCACCGAATGCTTTACGGTATTGGACCAGTAGTCGTAATGCGTCAGGCGGCGCAGGCTGGCCTCTATGCCGCCGATAATCACGTCCACGTCCTTGTACGCCTCGCGGATGCGCGACACGTAGCGCACGAGCGCGCGGTCGGGGCGGTGGCCGGCGACGCCCCCGTGGGCATAGACATCCTCCGAGCGGGGCTTGTTGTTGGCCGTATAATTGGAGACCATGCTGTCCATGGCGCCGGCGCTCACCAGAAAGGCAAGCTTCGGCCGCCCCAGCGCCCTGAACGCGTCCGCCGAGCGGAAGTCCGGCTGCGCCAGTATGCCCACCGTATAGCCGTGGGACTCCAGCAGCCTGCCCAGCAGCGCGGCGGCAAAGCTCGCGTGGTCGACATAGGCGTCACCGCTCACAAAGACAAAATCAAGCTGCGCTATGTCCCGCTCCTGCAAATCTTCCCTGCAGACGGGCAAAAAGGGGTTCTGCGTCATAGGGAAAGCATAGCGCAAAAAAAGGCGCTTTGCAAATACTGCCGGAAAGAAAAACTTTGCATTATCCGCGATTGTGGCATATACTGGATATATGGACGCTTCGATTATCAATCCTTTCCTCAGCGCTTGCGAGGAAGCATTCGCGACAATGTTCAACATTATTCCCCAGCACAAGGAGCCGTACCTTCTCGATCCGCTCGCGGGGCATAAGTGGGAAATTTCAGGGCTGGTAGCCGTCTCCGGGGACGAGATGGGCGTCATCGCATTCCGCCTGCACCGGATTCTGGCTGCAAAGATGCTGGAAATCTCCGGGGTTCCCGTCGATTCCCCAGAGGAACGCGACGAGATGATGAACCAGCTCGTCAGCGAGTTCACCAACATCATCACGGGCAACGCCGTTTCCTCCATCAGCTCGGAAAACATCATGGTATCCGCCCCCGTCATCCGCACGGGCGAGAACCACGTTATTCCCTGGCCGCGCTCGACGCACGTCATCGCGGTGCCCTTCACTACCCGCCAGGGCTCGTTCGAAGTAAACATCTGCTTCCGCGGCATGTGAGCGCCGCCCCGGCAGCAAAAGGCGATACATGAAGACCATATCCGTAGCCGCCGCCATCATCCTCCGCAGCACGCCGGAGGGCACAAAACAGGTCTTTGCCACCCGGCGCGGCTATGGCGACTGGCGCGGCTGGTGGGAATTCCCCGGAGGAAAAATCGAAGCGGGGGAATCCGCCCCGGAAGCCCTCCGGCGGGAAATCCGGGAGGAGCTTGCCACCGAAGTCAGCACCGGCGGACGGCTCGCCACCGTCGAATACGATTATCCGGCATTCCATCTTTCCATGCAGTGCTTCTGCTGCACCGTCGTCTCCGGCCTGCTGGAGCTGCGGGAGCATGAGGCGGCGCTGTGGCTGACGGCAGATACGCTGCGCTCCCTGCGCTGGCTCCCCGCCGACGAACTCGTGCTGGACGCGGTGGCACCCCTGCTGCGCTGAGCCCGGAAGGCAAAGGCCAAATGTGCAGGATGAAAAAAACGCAAAAGTGCTTGACAAAATTATATTGCATACAATATAATTTAACCAGATAGGAAGGGAACGCCACCGGCGGCTTCCGCCTAGCATCGCAAAGACGACATCGTACACAGGAGGCACGTATGACAATCTATGATTTTTCAGTGACGGACAGGAACGGTTCCCAGCTTTCCCTGGACACATTCAGGGGCAAGGTGCTGCTCATCGTGAACACGGCGACCGGCTGCGGCTTTACCCCGCAGTACAAGGGGCTGGAGGAGCTCTACCAGAAGTATCACGACAAGGGTCTTGAAATCCTCGACTTCCCCTGCGACCAGTTCGGGCACCAGGCGCCGGGCGACGACAACGAAATCCACGAATTCTGCCAGCTCAAGTACCACACATCGTTCGACCAGTTCAGCAAGGTAGAGGTGAACGGCCCCAATGCAATCCCTCTCTTCGGCTACCTCAAGAGCCAGAAAGGCTTTGAGGGCTTCAGCGGCATCAAGGGCGCGGTGATGAAGGCGGTGGCCGCAAAGATGGATCCCGATTACAAGAACAACCCCGACATCAAGTGGAATTTCACGAAATTCCTCGTAGACAGGAACGGCACAGTCACAGAGCGCTTTGAGTCCACCGTGGAGCCGGAAAAAATCGACGAGAAGATTGCGGCGCTTCTCTAGGGGGACAGCATGTACGACGTCATCATCATAGGGGCGGGGCCCGCCGGCATATCCGCGGCGCTCTATGCCCGCCGGGCAAACCTCTCCGTGCTGGTGCTCTACCACGGCAGCAGCCAGCTGGAAAAAGCCCATAAAATCGATAACTACTACGGATTCCCGCAGGGAACCGACGGCCCCACGCTGTATGCGGCAGGCATAGCGCAGGCGCAGGCGCTGGGAGTCCAAGTCATCGACGCGGAGGTGACGGGCATACAGTTCGCCACAGAGAAAAGCTACGGCGTGGCATCCAGCGCCGGTGACTACGAGGCGCCCGCCGTCATTATCGCGACGGGGAACAAAAAGCTCCGCCCCGCCATACAGGGGCTTGCGGACTTTGAGGGAAAAGGTGTAAGCTATTGTGCAGTCTGCGACGGCTTTTTCTACCGGGGCAAACGCTGCTGCGTCATCGGCGCCCGCCGCTATGCGCTGGAGGAGGCGATGCACCTGGCAAATATAGCCGCCGGAGTCACCATCCTGACAAACGGTGAGGACAGCAGCGAGCTTGACGCGCTGCTCGCGGAGGAACGCGCAAAAAGCCCCGCGGCGGCAAAGATTACGCTGGACACCCGCCCGATTGCGGTGGTGCAGGGCGGCGCGGCGGTGCAGGGCGTCACTTTTGCGGATGGCGGCACGCTGCAAAGCGACGGCATCTTTGTCGCCATCGGGAGCGCGGGCGGCGCAGACTTCGCAAAAAAACTGGGGCTCGCCCTCAACGGGGATTCCATCGCCACCGACGAGCACATGGCGACGAACGCAAAGGGCATCTATTCCTGCGGGAACGTAACCGGCGGGCTGCTCCAGATTAGCAAGGCTGTATACGAAGGCGCCGTGGCAGGACTGTCCGCGGTGGCCTACGTGCGCAGCATCACAGAGAGGTAAGAATGGAATCCGCACTGGACAGGGAAAAAATCATCATCCGCACCAGCATCATGGGCATAGCGGTAAACGTGCTCCTTTCCGCCGGAAAGGCCGCCGTAGGAATCTTCTCCAATTCCATCGCCGTCGTGCTCGATGCGCTGAACAATCTGAGCGACGCGCTTTCTTCTATTATAACGATAGTCGGCACAAAACTCGCGCTCAGGCCGCCATCAAAGAAGCACCCCTTCGGGCATGGCCGGATGGAATACCTGTCCGCCCTCGTCGTATCAGTCATCATCCTGTATGCGGGAGTCACATCGCTGGCGGAATCCGTGAAGAAAATCCTGCACCCTACCCCGCCTGAATACACGGCAGCGGGGCTGGTGCTGCTCGGTGCCGCCGTCCTCGCAAAGATTGTCCTCGGTCTCGCAGTCAAGCACAACGGCAAAAAGGCCAATTCTGCCTCCCTCATCGCGTCGGGGCAGGATGCGCTCATGGACTCCATCGTCTCGGCCGCCACCGTGGGCGCCGCGCTCATCTTTATCGCGACGGGCACCTCGCTGGAGGCCTGGCTGGGGCTCGTCATCTCTGCCCTGATTATAAAAAGCGGCGCCGAGCTCGTGCTGGAGACCGTCAGCCAGATATTGGGCGAGCGCATAGACGCCAGCCTCGCAAAAGACATCAAGGCGACCGTCGTTGCAGCGGACAAAGGCATCAGCGGCGCCTACGACCTTACGCTCAACAACTACGGGCCGGACTTTCTGCTCGGCTCAGTCCACATAGAAATTCCGGCGGACTGGACGGCAGAGACCATAGACGCCGTGACCCGCAGGATACAGAGCGCCGTGTACGAAAAGCACAACGTGCTCCTTTCCGCCGTGGGCATCTACAGCGTGAATTCGCGCAACAGCGAGGCCGCGCGGATACGGGAGCGTGTGGACGAGCTGCTCAAAGAATTCCCGGACATCATCCAGATTCACGGCTTTTTTGCGGACGCGGAGGAAAAGAAAATATCCTTCGACGTGGTGGTCTCTTTCGATGCGCCGGACATGAAGGCTGTCGCCAGGACATGCAGGGAGCGGGTGCAGGCGCTCTACCCCGGCTACAGCGTAAGCGTCCAGCAGGACATGGACATAAGCGATTAGGAGGCAGCACGCATGCAGGATGACGACTACGAATGCCTGAGGCTCAGGAACCAGCTCTGCTTTCCCCTCTATGCGGCCTCACGGGAAATCGTCAGGAAATACACGCCCCTGCTCAAGGAGCTGGGGCTCACCTACACCCAGTACATCGTGATGATGGTGCTATGGGAAGAAAAAGAGATTGCCGTCGGCGAGCTGGGAAAAAAGCTCTTCCTTGACACGGGGACGCTCTCGCCCCTGCTGAAGGCGATGGAGAAGAAATCCCTGCTGCGCCGCACACGGGACGGCGAGGACGAGCGCATCGTAAAGATTGCCATCACCGCGGAAGGCGAGGCGCTGAAAGAAAAAGCCCGCGCCATTCCGCCCAAAATCGGCAGCTGCATCTCCATCACGGCGGAGGATGCGGCCACCCTCTACCGCATACTCTACTCAATCCTCGGCACCACGCCCCAGACACAAGGCTAGAGGCGCACGCATGGCAGACGGAAAAGAAGACCTTGCAGACAAAAAGCGCGGATGGACGCCGCCCTCCCCCAAATTCACCAGCTGGAAGCATTTCCAGGGAAGGGAAGACGCCGAAATGCTGCAGGAAAAATCCGCAGGCTGGTCAAGCAGGCGCGCAAACCGCGGCGACTACGACCGCGACGACGACTAAGCGCAGCCCGCAACGAGCCGGAGCCGGGCACGCTCCCCGCAAACGCTAGAGCAGCTTTTTGAGCGGCTTGCCGACCAGCGTGATGACCGGCCCCAGCAGCAGCGACATCAGGACGGAGCCGACAACCGAGCCGTGTATTCCGCCCGCAAAGAAAATCCCGGCGACAACCCCGGCGGCCACGGCAAGCAGGTCAAACACAATCCTCACCACAAAGAACGGCACCTTGGGCAGCCAGCCGCTGATTATGGCCGGCATGGCATCGTAGGGGGCAACCCCCATCTGCGCGTTGATGTAGACGGCGGCGACAAAGACAAAGCAAATCAGCGCGATGGCAAACGCGGCCAGCCTGAACGCAAGGCTGCCTCCTGAAAGCAGCTGCGCAAGGCCGATCCGCGCCCACAGCCACCGGCATATATCCACCACATAGCCAATCAGAATCATGTTCGCCAGCGTCCCGAAGCCTATCATCTCCGCGCCGAACACAAAGGTAAAGACCAGCATCAGCCCGTACACAAGGACTTCCGTGTTGCCCAGCCCCCAGCCAAGCGCGGCCGCAATGTTCAGGTTCATAAAGCTCGCAGGGTCAGTACCCCAGCCAATCTCCACCAGAACAGAGACGAAGACACCCATCAGAATCACCGCCGGAAGCATAAACGCCAGGCGCCTTGCAAAATGAGGAACCAAAAACTGTTTGAAAGAAAATCGCATACGTGCTAGAGTATACCCGACTCAGTTTCAAAAGTCCAGATGGATTTTCAACAGCAGGCGCGCCCGAAGGAAGGGATATATTATGGAAGGAATATTGTACGGAGTGGGAGTCGGCGCAGGGGATCCTGAGATGCTCAGCCTCAAGGCAGCCCGCATACTGCGGCAGGCAGACATAGTCTGCATCCCGCGGGCACACAAAGCATCCTGCCGCGCATATCAGATTGCGGTGCAGGCCGTGCCGGAAATCGCCGGAAAAGAAGCGCTCTGCTTCGATTTTGCCATGACGGAGGACAACCGCCTGCTGCAGGAAACGCACGGCCGCTTTTACCAGACGCTGCGCCCCGTCCTAGCGGCCGGCAAAAGCGCCGCATTCCTGACCATCGGGGATCCCGCCATCTACTCGACGTTCAGCTGCATCGCGGCGCTGGCACAGGCAGACGGCCACAGCGTCCGCACCGTCAGCGGCATCACGTCTTTTTGCGCGGCCGCCGCCGCATGCGGCATAGACCTGTGCTCCGGCCACGAGGAGCTGCACATCATTCCGGGGCGCAGAAAGAGCATCCAGGAAAGCCTCCGCTACCCCGGCACAAAAGTCATCATGAAAAGCGGCAGGAATATCAGCGCCATCAAAGAAGCCCTGCTCCAGCTTGAGCAGGCCGGCAGCGTCTCAGTCTATGCGGTGCAGGACTGCGGGCTCCCGGAAGAAAAAATCTTATCCGGGGCACAGGCCATCCCCGACGACGGCTACATGACGACCATTATCGTCAAGGCAGCAGAGCAGGTTTCCCCGCCCGCCACACGCCCATAGTTCCCGGCGGGGCGGTCAAGGCAGCACCTCAGCTCAGCCAGGGCTTCAGCATGAGATGTATTTTATCTGAAGACGGACGCGGTATTGGTAAATCATGTAAACTGTTTTAAGATGAATTTCTTTTTTATGCTACAAAAGCCAAGGAGCCAACATAAAAAATGCGCGGAAGCGGAAAAACTCCCGGGCTGCCATTTGCAAAGCGAAGCGTGCAACAGGCAGTCCGGGTGTTTTTCCGCTGGG
>DGUD01000129.1:2027-2534 GCA_002393865.1 Treponema sp. UBA4319 | reverse complement strand
CCCGCAGCTGCAACGCCGTCACCGAGCGCCTGCGCGTCATGGTCAGCTCGCTCAAGGAATCCGTCGCGACGCTTTCCGGCACGGGGCGCAGCCTGCACGAGCAGACTGAGCTCGCCATCAGTGCCATCAAGGAGGCGAACGGCGGCGTGCAGACAATCAATGCCCAGTCAAAAGACCAGTCCCGCACGATGGGCGATGTCTACGGCAGCGTGCAGTCGGTGGAAGGCAGCCTGAACGGGCTGAACGAGAAGCTTGACGTGCAGTCGCAGGCAATCAGCTCGTCCAGCTCCGCAATCGTGCAGCTGACGGCAAACATCAACTCCATCAACGAAAGCGTGAACCGCGTCACCGGGCTCTACGCCAACCTGATGACGGTGACGCAGAACGGGCGCAAGGTGCAGGATACGGTGCACGAGAAGATTGAGCTGATTGTAAAGGAATCCAAGAACCTGACGGAGGCAAACGCCGCCATCAACAGCATTGCCGAGCAGACGAACCTGCTTGCCA
>DGUD01000129.1:0-1957 GCA_002393865.1 Treponema sp. UBA4319 | reverse complement strand
GCCATGAACGCCGCAATCGAGGCCGCCCACGCGGGGAATGCGGGCAAGGGCTTCGGCGTCGTCGCTGATGAGATCCGCCATCTTGCGGAGACCAGCGCCCAGCAGTCAGCCTCTATCAAGACGCTTATCGAGGAGATTGAGACTTCCATCACGTCCATCGTGGAGGCGACGGAGCTTTCCTCCCGGTCTTTTGCGGACATCGGCGGGCAGGTCGCGAACATCAATACCCTCATGCAGGAAATCAAGAACGGGATGAACGAGCAGCATATCGGTGCTGAAAGCATCCTTGAGAAAATAAACGTCATCAATACTTCCACCTCCGACATCATGAGCATGAGCTCCGGGATGAAGAAGGACAGCACCCGGCTCTTCTCCGGCATCGACGAGCTCAGGAAGCAGTCTGCCGCAATCGGGGAGAAGGCTGCCTTTGCGGCGGAGAGCCTGCATCAGATTCAGCAGTCCGCGGAGAAGAACGGCGAGGCTGCCCGCCAGAACATGACGGTCAGCGACGAGGTGAGCGAGCTGGTGAACAAGTTCAAGACGCAGGTATGAGCGCCTTTGCGAATGCCGCGCGCCGGCGGCAAGCCGTTGCGGCAGGAATGCGCCGGCGGGGGCTTGACGCGCTGATTGTGAGCGACCCCCGCAGCATCTGGTACCTGAGCGGTGTCTGGAACGAGCCCTTTGAGCGCATGTACGTGCTTCTGCTCGGCAGCTCCGGCAGCGGGATTCTCTTTGCGAACCGGCTGTTCCGGGTGCCGGAGCTTGATATGCCGCTCGTCTGGTACTCGGATGCCGACGATGCCGTCGCACTGCTTGCAGGCAGCGCGGCGCTGCGGGGCACCGTAGGCGTGGACGGCACGTGGCCGAGCCGCTTTCTGCTTCCGCTTATGCAGCAGCGCCCGGATGCCCGGTTTGTGCCCGCTTCGTCCTGCGTGGACGAGGTGCGTGGCCGCAAGGACGCGGATGAGATTGCGCTTATGCAGGAGGCGTCGCGCATAAACGACGTCTGCATGGAGCGCGCCATGGCTCATGTACGCGAGGGAATGAGCGAGCTGGAGCTTGCCCGCTACATCGACGGGCAGTTCCGGCTGGAGGGCGCGGACGGCCCCTGTTTTGAGACCATCGTATCTTTTGGCGCGCATGCCGCCGACCCCCACCACAGCCCCGATGACACCGTGCTGAAGGACGGGGACTGCGTGCTGGTGGATATGGGCTGCCGCAAGGCGCGCTACTGTTCGGATATGACACGCACCAATTTTTTCCGCTCCGCGCCAGCCCATGCCGCGCGCATCCACGACATTGTGCGCGGCGCCCAGGAGGCTGCCTGTGCGCTCGTGCGCCCCGGCGTGCCGCTCAAGGACATTGATGCCGCTGCCCGCGACCGCATTGCCGCCGCCGGGTACGGGGACTACTTTACGCACCGGCTGGGGCATTTCTGCGGGCAGGATGACCATGAGCCGGGCGACGTGAGCGCCTCCAGCGCGATTGTCGCCGCGGAAGGGATGGTCTTCTCCATAGAGCCGGGCATCTATCTGCCGGGGGAATGCGGGGTGCGCATAGAAGACCTTGTGCTTGTGACCGGAGACGGCTGCCGCCCGCTCAACCACGTGGAGCACCGCTGGCGCATCGTAGGAGGCTGAGCCCCGGCTGCATCGTCAGCTTTGCCTGCCGCCGATGCAGGGCTTGCTCTTCCGCGTCCGCGCGTTCTGCGCCATGTCCCTGCTCACGGCTTCAGCATGAAAACAAAAATGCGCTCCCAGCGGAAAAACACCCGAACTGCCGGTCGCACGCTTCGCTTTGCAAATGGCAGCCCGGGCATTTTTCCGCTTCCGCGCATTTTTCATGTTGAATCCTTGGCTTTGGTAGCATAAAAAAGAAAATCATTTTAAAACAGTTTACATAATTTTCCAATACCGCGTCCGTCTTCAGATAAAATACATCTCATGCTGAAGCCCTG
>DGUD01000109.1:6354-18538 GCA_002393865.1 Treponema sp. UBA4319 | reverse complement strand
CAAAATATCAGGTTTACGACTGGGACAAGAAAGAGGTTCTTGCGAACGGTGTCGTGGAGCGCATCGGTATTGACGGCTCCGGTATAACGCACAAGGCCGGTGGCAGCAAGACTGAGATCAAAAGCCCCTGCCCTACGCACAAAGAGGCTATCGAGCTTATCCTTAAGACAATCACCGACGCAAAAATCGGTGTCATTCCGGATATGTCCGTCATCAAGGCGGTGGGGCACCGTGTGCTGCACGGCGGCGACAAATTCACCAAGTCCGTCCTTATCACCCCGGAGGTGCTGGAGACATTCCGCTCCGTGCAGGATTTGGGACCGCTGCACAACCCCGCGAACATCATGGGCATAGAGGCGGCGCAGAAAGTCATGCCGGGCGTGCCGCAGTGCGCCGTGCTTGATACCGCATGGCACCAGACTATGCCGGAATCAAGCTTTATGTATGCCATCCCGCGCGAATGGTACACGAAATATGCCGCGCGCCGCTACGGTTTCCATGGCACATCCTTCCTTTACACCGCAAAGCGTGCCTCCGTGCTGCTGCACAAAAAGCCTTCCGAGACGAACCTCATCATCTGCCACATTGGTAACGGCTCTTCTATGTGCGCGGTAAAGGACGGCAAGTGCTATGATACCACCATGGGAATCACCCCGCTGGAAGGCCTTGTGATGGGCACCCGCTCCGGAGACCTTGACCCGGCGCTGCCGTTCTACATCATGCGCAAGACCGGTATGAGCGCGGACGAGATGGACAAGGCGCTCAACAAGAAATGCGGCCTGCTCGGTATCACCGAGAAGTATTCTGACCGCCGCGACATCGAGGTCGCCACTGCTGAGGGCGACCCGCTTGCCGAGCTTTCCATCGACATGGAGGCGCTGCGCATCCGCAAGTACGTGGGCGCCTTTGTTGCCGAGCTGGGGCGGGTAGACGCCATCGTGTTTACCGCGGGCGTCGGCGAGCGTTCCCCCATCATCCGCGGCGCATCTTTGCGCGGGCTGGAGCACATGGGCATCAAGATTGATATGCAGAAAAACGAATATAGCTTTACCGGCAATGCCGAAACCTGCATTTCTGCCGATGACAGCAAGACGAAGATTTTTGTCATCCCGACCGACGAGGAGCTGGTGATGACCGAAGACGCGTATGCGCTCATGAAGGGAACGTACGACGTGCACACGAATTTCACCTATAGTTTCCAGGATCCCGCATACGTCAACAAGGCGCGTGAGGAAGGTCTGCAGAAGGATATCCAGAAGCGCCCGCATATCGCGGATGTCGTGGTGCGCCCCTAGCGCGGCAGGCGCTGTCCGCGCCGTTTTTTCGGGCACATAAAAAAGCAGCCCCGGAACGCGTTCCGCAATGTCATTAAGTTAACATTGACCAATTAAGGGATTAACCAAAGAATCAACAAGAGCGATTGAGGTATTTATATCTTCAATCGTTCTTTTTTTATTTCTGAGCATCACAACAAGACAGACGAAAGTCTGCCGCAAAAAGTATTCAATTAAGTATAATTATGCTACTCTATACAAGAAACCATGAAAAATCTTTGTAGTCAGATTTCGAGTGCGATGTCGTTCTGGCCGTATCGGTATAAGATTTCTTGCAATTATGGTTTCCAGATTGGGTGGTGATGCTCTTTCATAGAAGAAGAGTCTGCACATATGGACGGCAACTGAGAAGTTTGCTTTATATGTATGCTTTCTTTGTTTTTTAGCAATGACTACATGCGAGGTAATCATTTCAGAAAAGTTATACATAATCAGATGTGCATAGATTTCTTGATGGATGCACATCACCTTTTTTGAATGAAAATCAAGCATCCCTAATGTATACTTTAAATCTCGGAAAGATGTTTCAATTCCCCAACGGGCAGCGTATAGTCGCTTTAACTCTGTCGCTGGATACGCGTCTTTGTCAAGGTTCGTGAGTACTGTTTCGTAACTCTCAGTTCCTATTTCAAAACGGACCACCCTGAACTTTAATTCATAAAATATAACAGGATCTGCTTTTCTTGTTTTCTCCGGTAAATAATCGAAACTTGCGTTATGGGGGATAAATCGATATTTATTTTTATCTTTCATAAGTTCCTTTATTTCATTGGTTTGTTTTCGTACAAGCTTCAAGCAAATATCAACATCAAATTCATTCTCTTCAGGGAGTAGCAATCCGTCCTTTATGCCAGCTTTTCCATCTTTTACACGTATCAAAAAGAACCATCCTTTTTCCTGTATATGAGCCATGTTGTTATAAGATTCATATCCCCTGTCTGCGATGACTAAGGCCTTCTGTATGTCTGATTTATCAACCATTTCTTACAATGCCATATGTTCATTCCCACTCATACGCCCTTGTATTCTTGAATCAACATAAATATGTTGTTCAAGATCATAAAGGGCGTTTAAATGAATTAGGTTGTAAGGCTTCTGACCATTTGCCCCTGGAAAATAGGTATCTTCATCATCTGGATTAGTTGCGATTTGAATATCAGAACCATCTACTGCCAATAATCTTAATTGGCAAGATTGCTCGGTTATCTTTTCTGTGAACCCTGCCAATATATCCCTGAAGGCTTCAGGCTTGATTTTGCTCCGTTGTTGGACAAAAGCAGAGGCGGAGGGCATTTCAGGGTCATTATTAAAGATGTCAATCAACTCATTTGTAAGTCCCTTGCTACCCATTCCGATAATACTTTCCACGACTTTTTTAAAAGAGAGTTTTCGTTCTCGTGAAAAATCACGCCCTGGATTTGAACAATACTTATCAGAAGCATTTGCAACAGTTTCAATTTCCGACATTAATAGCTTTTTAATGTGTTTTGGTTTCATATAAGCACCTCCTTGCAATTAACTCTTGCTAATTACAAGGGCCGCTTTCGCTACCTCTCTATTCGATCAGTAGCGAAAGCGGCCGCACATTTTGTCGCTCGTGTCAAGTGTTAAAAAAAAGACCCCTATACCATTTCTGATATAGGAATCTATGTTTGTTATTTTAACTTAATGACATTGCGGAACGCGTTCCGGGGCTGCTTTTTTTAGGCTGCTTTGTGTCAGATGCCGTTGAAGCGGGTCTGCACCTTGTCCAGCACGTAGTCGCGGAATTCGTTCAGCTTGAAGGTCTTCTGCGGGAGCCCGCTGGACGCGCGGAAGCGCACGGTCACGCTTTCCTCGTTCTGCTCGTTCGCGCCGACTACCAGTATATAGGGCGTCTTGTGCTCGGAGCTTACCAGCTTTATCTTGCTCTTCATGTTGCTGTCATCCGTATAGGCGTTTGCGCGGATGTTGGCGGCCCGCAGGAACGAGACCACTTTTTGCGCATAGCCGTTGAAATCCGGGCTGACCGGTACGACAGCCGCCTGCTCAAAATGCAGCCATGCGGGCATGGCACCGGCGTAGTTCTCAATCAGTATGCCGAGGAAGCGCTCCAGGGAGCCGAGCACCGCGCGGTGCAGCATGACGGGATGGTGCTTCTGGTTGTCCGCGCCCACATACTCCGCGTTCAGGCGTTCGGCGGAAGGCAGTTGGTAGTCCAGCTGGATGGTGCCGCACTGCCACTGCCTGCCGAGCGCGTCAATCAGCGTGAATTCAAGCTTGGGGCCGTAGAAGGCGCCCTCGCCCGGCTGAATCTCGAAGCTGAGCCCCGCGGCCTTGCAGGCAGAAGAAAGGGCTGCCTCCGCGTGATCCCATGTGGCGTCGTCGCCCACGTGGTCTTCCGGGCGCGTCGAAAGCTTTATGAGCAGGTTCTTGTCAAATCCGAAGTCTTTGTAGACATCCTTGAGCAGGCAGCAGAATTTGGTGACTTCCGCCTCAATCTGCTCCTCCGTGCACAGGATGTGCGCGTCGTCCTGCACGAATCCACGCACGCGCATGATACCGTGCAGGGTTCCGCTCGGCTCATTGCGCACGCAGTGGCCGAATTCCGCGAGGCGCAGCGGCAAATCCTTGTAGGAGCGGATTTTGGACTTGAAAATCTCCAGCGCGCCGGGGCAGTTCATCGGTTTGACCGCAAAGACGCGCTTTTCGCTTTCTGTGATGAACATGTTCTGCTGGTAGTGCCCCCAGTGCCCGGAGCGCTCCCAGAGCGTGCGCGGCATGATTGCGGGCGTGTTCACCTCAAGGTAGCCGTCTTCCTGCTCTTTCTGCCGCATATAGTCCTGCAGCGCCACGTACATCGTCCATCCGTTGGGGTGCCAGAAAATCTGCCCCGGATCCTCCGGGTCAAGGTGGAAGAGGTCTAGCTGGACGCCAAGCTTGCGGTGGTCGCGCTTGTCGGCTTCCTCAAGCATCTTGAGGTAGTCCTTCAGCTCGTTCGGCTTCTGGAAGCAGACGGCATAGATGCGGCTGAGCATGGGGCGCTTGGAGTCGCCGCGCCAGTATGCGCCCGCGAGGCTCATCAGCTTGAAGCTCTGCGCGTTTATCTCTTTTGTGGAGCCGACGTGCGGACCGCGGCACAGGTCGGTAAAGCCGTCCTGCGTAAAGGTCGTGATGGTCTCGTTGTCAGGCAAATCGTTGATGAGCTCGACTTTGTACGGCTGATCCTTGAAGAGCTCCAGCGCCTCTGCTTTGGAGACGACGTTCCGCACGAACGTATGCCCGCCGGCAAGAATGCGGCGCATCTCCTTCTCTATGGCTGCAAAATCGGCCTCGCTGGGCTTATGGTCTGCGGGAAAATCGAAATCATAGTAGAATCCGTTGTCGATTGCCGGACCGATGGCTATTTTGGTGCCAGGAAAAAGATGTGTCACCGCTTCTGCCATCACGTGCGCGCAGCTGTGGCGCATCGTCTGTAAGTTTTCATCAACTGCCATAAAACCACCTTCCATCGGGCAGCTCGGACGCCTGCCCTGCGCATAAATACTAGAGCTGCCCGGAAAGCGACAGCTTTCGGAACAGCCTGCAATGCCCTCTAGAATACCGGTTTTTTGCGTTTATATCAATAGAGCGCATTTTTCTTCCCAAGGGCTTCAGCATGATATTTATTTTGCCATGAGATGAACGTGTTTATAGGGATAATTCTTAACTGAGAGATTTTCCCTCCCTCAAAAGGAGGCGGGATTCAGCATTTCTTGTACAAGTGAAGTATTCAAAAGGAGGCTGCGGGACATAGGAAAAAAACAAGGAGGGACACTTTAGGGAGGATTCCTTGATTTTTTCCGTTACTGGGACCCGCTGACTCATTTTGAATGTTCGAATTCCCGTTTCATACTGAAGCCCTGCAGGGCTGCGGCACACATTGTGCTTTCTTGCATACTGCGGTATACTGGAGGAGATAGGCACATTCCTGCAAAAGGCGGATTTCCGTGCGCTTTTGGGGGCTTTGATATGCCTAATAAACCGTGAAGAAAGAGCGGAGAAATTCCGATAGTAAAATATGGAAAACTATGCTTGTGGGTACGTCAGGAATAATCGCTTTTTTGCCGCGCCCGCAAGGAAAAGGTGGGGATAATGGACGCAAGCAACGCGAGCACTGCGACCGCCGCAGCAGAGACTGCAGGGTCTGAACCGACAGCAGATTTCAACTCTCAGGTCATAGCCGCCATAGAAGCGAAGAAGGATTGGTATGACACGACGCTCTTGCCGAAGGTGCAGGAGTATTACCGGACACACCTTGCCTATGTGCGCAGCCTCTTCGACACCTTGGTCAAGCGCTCTATCATCCAGCCTGACCCTTACAAGCACGATAGTAAAATTTCTTCTATAGTATGTCCTGATGACACACCGTTCGGCGAGAACGAGCGTGCGGTGCAGATGGGACTCCGCCTGAGCGCCTACGAGTCGATGGTGGATTTTGTCTGCAATTACATGAAATTTACCGTTGACCAGCTGAATACCATCCGCATAAAGAAGCTGCTGGATTTGAACAACAGCTTCAACTGGGGCAATCTCTCGCAGAATTCCTCGCGGGTGAACACGCGGGGGCTCGCGCAGTCCTTTGCCGAGCTGCGCAAGAGCGGGCAGGGAATGACCGCGAACATGCTCAATGACGGGCTGGACAAAAGCGCCGACGGCATCGAGGAGATAAACAAGGCGCTCAAGGGGCTCGCGGAATTCGAGCGCGAGGTCTACAAGGGCGATGTCAGGCGGAATGTGCTCCTGAACCCCCAGTTTGACAAGAGCAAGATGCAGTCCGGCAACGATTTGCTTGCCGAGATAAAACGTCTCTTTGCGCCGAGCATGCCGAAGCGCCCGTTTACCGGCGATCTCATCGCGGAAATCGTGGCGGAGGAGACGGCCGCGAACAAGGCGGAGCTCCAGCAACAGCTGATGGAAAAGCTCCGTATAGAGGAAGCGGAAGAGACAGTGCGTGTGAACACCGTGGACACGCACGAAATCATCATGCTTTCCGTCAGGACGCTCGGCTCCACCGCGGAACAGTACAATTCGGTCATCGGAAAGATTGGTACAAACCACGATATCCTTGCGTCGGAGAGCAATACATTCAAGGACAAGCTGATGCGCCTTATCAGGAACCTCTTCGGGCTGGAGGATCCGCCGGTCGTATACGATTTGCTCATTGCCGACCATTCGACGAACACAAAGCGGCACGAGAAGCTGCCCTACAATCAGTTCCTGGAGAACCTGAGCAAGCGTTCCCGCTACTATGCGGCGCTTACGTCGCGGACGAGCCCCAGCTACCAGAAGATGGACGAGCAGCCAGACAACGTTATCGCGGACTTTGTCGCCAAGCAGATCCGCGACAACGGCCGTCTCCATGTGACGCTTACCGCGCTGGACGAATTCTTCAAGGCGACTGTCGCCCCGTCAAACCGCACGCGGATAAAGGGCATAAAGATGGAGCTGACGACGCTCAAGAACTTGCTGGTAAAGGCAAACCAGTCAAGGGCTGAATATGAGGCGTACGCAGAGGAGCAGAAGCAGATGCAGCAGCTGGGGATACAGAAATGACGGTACGAAAATTTTTTGCGCTCTGCGGGCTGGCGGCGCTTTTGCTCTGCCAGGCGGCGGCATTCGATGCGTCGCAGGACGACACTTCTGGCTTTGACCCCGCCCTCCAGCGTACGCTCGTCATGATAAATCTCGCCCACCAATATGACCTGAACCCGCACACCGCGAGCTACGTGTCCGAGGCGCAGATTCTTTCGGGGCTCTACGAGGGGCTCTTTTCCTATGACCCGGTGACGCTTGAGCCGCTCAACGCGCTCTGCGTCTCATACAAAATCTCTCGCAACAAGAAGCGCTGGACGTTCCTTATGCGCGAGGGCGCGACGTTCAGCAACGGAGAGGCGATAACTGCGCAGACCATCAAGGATTCCTGGCTGGGGCTGCTCTCCACGCCGGGCGCCCCCTACGCGTCGCTGCTTGACTGCATCAGCAACGCGGAGAATTTCCGCAAGGGAAAGTGCAAGGCTGAGGATGTCGGTATTGCCGCGCGCGACGACAAGACGCTCGTGGTGCATCTGGACGAGCCTGCGGAGCACCTGCCCCGCATCCTGTGCCACCATGCCTTCTGCGCGGTGAGCAAGAAGAAAGGCGTGTACAGCGGGCCGTTTACGCTCAAGTCCTACAGCAAGGAAAAAATCGAGCTGGTGAAGAATCCCCGCTATTACGGGGCGGCTGCGGTGCAGATTCCGGGCATCGACGTTATCCTGAGCACGGAGAGCGACGAGAACGCATACCTGTTCAATACCGGCAAGGCCGACTGGATTGCCGACGGAAACGTAATGGCCGCAAAGGTCATCAACAAGGATTCCGTGCATGTCTCTGCGGAATTCGGCACGGCATACCTGTTCTTCAAGGTCAAGAACAAGCCGTGGGACAACGAGGAATTCCGCAATGCCCTGCTGGAGGCGGTTCCCTTCGATGTGCTCAGGCAGGGGCTTACCGTACCGGCAAAAACGCTGGTCTATCCGCTTGCCGGCTACCCGGATGTCGCCGGGCTCGATGACTATGACAAGGCGGATGCCATCGCCATGATGAACAAGGCGCGGGCAAAAGCCTCTATCCCTTACGACAAGAAGCTGACGCTGACCTTTGCCATTGCCGACGGGGACTTCATGCAGAAAATCGCCGGCATCCTCAAGGACGCGTGGGAACCGCTCGGCGTTGAGCTGAACGTGCTCCCGATTCCCGCCGACCAGTACAACGCCGCTATTCCTTCAACCGACGCGGATTTGTTCTCTTATACGTGGATTGGCGACTTTGCCGATCCGCTCGCATTCCTTGAGCTTTTCCGGGGAAATTCCTCGCTGAACGTCGCCTTGTACCAGAACAGCGTCTTTGACGATTTGCTGGTGCAGGCATGCCGGGCAGACAGCTCCTCAGAGCATTACGAGCTGCTGGCAAAGGCGGAGCGGCAGCTGCTGGACGACGGGATGGTTATTCCCATCTACCATCAGATAAGCCTGCATGTCATAGACCTTTCGTGCGTCGGCGGCTGGCAGGTCAACGCGCTCGACCTGCACCCGCTGAAATATCTCTATTTCAAGAAGACGTATTCACGGCTCCCGAACCTTGTCATGGCCGGCAGCAGGCAGGGGCGTTAGGCGGACGCAGCAAGCCTCATGGCGGGCTGTGGCTCGGACGCCGGCTTGTTCTGAAGGCATCCCCCGTGTCTGGCGGGGGATATTTTTTTGCGTATCGTATCGCTGTGCGGCGGCATAGCACTTAGTCTGCAACCTGAGAGATGACGTCCTGCAGATGGATTTTTATGAAGCCTGAACGCCCCGTCTTGTAGAAATTGTTCTCCTCCCACGCGACGTAGAGGCTGTTCCCCGCAAGCGCGGCCTCGCCATAGGTGTAGCCCGCGGGTAGCAGCGGCAGCCGGAACGCATAAATCCTGCCGGTCTGCGTGCGGCGCAGATAGGTTGTGCCGTCAGCAAAGACAATCACTGTGTAGCCTGCGGCCGGGGCGCAGAGGCCTTTTGCGTTTATGCTGGCGCCGGAAGAGCCGTTCCCCGGCTGGTAGTAGTTTTGGGGGCTGGTGCCGGACGTGTCCCGCCAGGAGACATAGAAGGAGAATTCGCTGGGAATGGAGGCGACCAGCTCTTTCAGCTCGGCAGGCGCATCGTTGAAGAGGTGGGGCATGTTCAGGCTGCGGAACGTCTCCTCCGTTGCGTCCCTGAATATGTAGCGGTCAGAGGAAAGCGCCGGCGAAAGCTCCGTCAGCTCAATCTGGGGCTCCCACAAAAAATACTTGAATTCGACCTGATGCTCCGTTGTCCGTTTGGACGAGCATGTCCATGTCTTTCCGTCCCAAAAATAGCCGGTAATCTCGTCTTCTTTGGATAATTTCAGGTTGTCATAAGAAACGAGCGGGTAAAAAATATGCGTCGCCGGATTGAATTCCACAAGGAACGGGCGGATTGCCGGGCTTGCGGACGGGGCGGCGTCTGCCTCTATGGTCTCGTTGAAGAAGGAGCTCCGGTACAGGTAAAAGACCGGGATGCCGCCGCTGAAGACAAGGGAATCCGCGGTGACGGAGGGGAATACGGAGCGGTCGTTGTACACCTCCCCGCCGTCCTCCGTGAACGCGATGATGCCCATGCGGTTCACAAGGGCATAGGCGCTGGCTTCCCCCGGCCGCAGCGATGCCAGCGGCACGCTTGCCGCGGAAGAGATGCGGACGGCCTCCGTCCAGGGGCGCTCCAGCGTCTGCGGCGTGCGCTGCGGCAGGTCTACCTGCACGAAGGTATCGTTGCGGAAATAGTACCATTCATGGCTTTTCCTGACGGATGAAATCTGCGGCAGATCGGGCGCTGTCCCGGAAGGCTCCTTTGTGCCGGAGCAGGAGATGCACAGCATGGCGGCGATGAGGCCGGAGAGCGCGGCTTGTGCCGGAAAACGGACGCGTTTTGGCGCTGCCGCCGCCAGCATCCTGAAAATCGCGGTACGATGAGGTTCTTGCGAGCCGTGTTGAAAGGCAGCGGGCTTTTGAAACAGGCTCATCTTAACAGATTTTTTCATATTCTCCAATATCAGACCTGCCCGGAAACTCCTGTTCCCGAATCAGCAAGCTTAAAAAGCGCATTTTTGCAAGGCTTCAGCCCGAAAAATGCAAGACTTGTGAGGAAACCCATAGGTTCCCGGACAGCTCTATTATATACGAGCGGGTTCCAAAAGTCTACGCCTTGGCACATCTTCCTTTGCGGGGCGTTTGCCCCTGTCTTATTTGTTCTTCGTTGTCGTTGTCTTCTTCTTTATAGGCTTGATGTCCGATTTCTTGAAGGAGCCCTTTTTGATAGCCTTTTTCAGCGGGTCTTTCTGCAGGTTGTGCTCGGCATCCTCGTAGGTCTCGCAGGATTCCACCAGCTTGGGCCAGTTGAACGCGCGTATGTTCTCCAGCACTTCGGCGGATGTCCGGCAGGTTTCGTCGCTGGCGTAGAGCTCGAAGAGGAGGATCGCAGGGAAGATGTTTTTTTCCGCGGGCTCCAGGGAATACGGGTAGATGAAGGCGGCAAGGTTCCGCCACTCAGCTTCTCCTGCCGCGCCCGTGCCGCTGGCTTTCTCCGACACCAGCACGGCGGCGGTCTTGTTCTTTTCCATAACGAGCGGCACGGCGTCTCCGGGCAGCACCGCAATCTCGTGCTGCTTTCCCGGCGCCGCCGCGTATCTGACCGCAAGCTGCGTGGCAGGCTGCAGCTCCGCGGAAAGCGGCACGGTAAAGACTATGGTCTCGGTGGCAGGCGGCGGGGATGCCGTGCTGCCGCCCGAAGCACCGGATGGCGAGTACGAGACCGTGGGGGAGCTGCATGATGCGAGCAGCACAATCAGCATGCCCAGCGTGATGGCTGGCGGCAGGGGGCAATGGTAAACGTTTCTTCTCATACCATTGTACTCCGCTGCGATGTTTCGTTTTGCGCGGTTCCCGCTGTTTTTTTTTGCGATTAATCCGCGCTTTCCGTCTTGCGGCGGCGCGTCGTGCGGGTGGCGGCGGCTTTTTTTGCTGCCGGGGCTTTTGCGGCGGCGCTCTTTGCGGCATCATAGAAATTGACGTCCAGATGCGTGAACGGAATCTCGAAGCCGTGGGCGCGGCAGAGCTTCATGATGGCGATATAGACTTCGTTCTTCACCTTGATGAAGTCTGCCCTGTTGAACCAGACCGCAAGCTTCATCGTTATTCCGTCGTCGCCGAAGCCGTCGTAGAATGCCGCGGGGGCTGGGTCTTGCAGCACCGACGGGCAGCTTGCGGGGACTGCGGAGACGAGCGCGAGGATTTCGTCCATATTTACCTCGTATGGTACGGGGAACGAGAAGACGAGGCGGCGCTTGTCAAAGTAATTGTAGTTTACCAGCATGCCGTTGATGATGGCGCTGTTGGGAATGCGCACCATCTGGTTGTCAAGCGTATGAACCCGCACGCTCAGCAGATCGACGCTGTCCACCACGCCGTTCACGTCGCCTACCGAGATGTAGTCGCCGATTTTCATCGCCTTCTCGCTCAGGACAAAGATGCCGCTGATGATGTTGCTCACGCTGGTCTGGGCGGCAAAGCCGATGGCAAGCCCCGCGACGCCCGCTGCGCCCCAGACGGCCTGCAGATTTATGCCGAAGAGGCTCAGCACGTACATGACCATCAGCGCCCAGAACACATAGGAGACCGTCTTTGAGACGAGCACCGCTGTGTGCGGCTGCACCTTTACCAGCGCCCGCTTTTTGAGGAAGCGTTTGATGAGCCGGTAGATGACATAAAAAATCAGAAGCGCAAGGACGCTCGTGGCCACGTGCATCACGTTTGCCCACGTAAAATAGCCGAGGAGGTCGTCGATATGCAGCAGGGTGCGCGTTTCTTTTGCCACGCCCTGCGTCACCTCCGCCACTGTCTCTACTGTTACCTGTGCTGCCTGCTGGACGGTCTCGGCGACCGCGGTACCCGTTTCTTCGTTCATCTTCTGAATCCTCCGTTGCGGCAGTTCCGGAAGTCCGGTCGGACGTTGGGAACTGGATAAAAGGGAAACTCGGAAATATTCCCCTTTGGCGGGCTTTTTGAGGCTGCCGCCGTGCAAAATGCCGTGTCGGGTCCGTTTCAGAGCTAAGCAGCTTGTGAAACGTCCTGTGTTACGCGTGCTTGTCCGGAAACAGCCGTCTCCGAGCCGCCTTATTCTAGCATGGAAGAAGGAATTAAGGCAATCGAGGCAGTTTTAAAAACAGTGGCTTCGGCATGCAGGCAAAACTGTGCTCCCGCCGGAAACAGATGCCACTCCCGCCGGAAGCAGATGCCGCTC
>DGUD01000109.1:1720-6275 GCA_002393865.1 Treponema sp. UBA4319 | reverse complement strand
GCCGGAAGCAGATGCCGCTCCCGCCTCCGTGCAGTTTGGTTTCCGTGCTTGCATTTTCGGACGGAAGTTTCGTGCCGGAGCAAAAATAGCTGTTGACAAACGGCTGAAAGTATGGGATTATTTTATTAGGTAAATTTACTTTAGCAAGCGAGGTTTTTATGAGTAAAATAATCAACGGATGCGACATCCCGAACATGCCGTGGCAGGACAAGCCTGCCGGATGGAATCTTCCTGTCTGGCGTTACAGCGCGAACCCTGTTATCAACCGCAATCCCTTCCCCGGTATGGGGCGGATTTTCAACAGCGCGGTTGTTCCGTACGAAGGTGCGTTCATCGGGGTTTTCCGCGGTGAGACGACGACCGGGCGTCCCTTCCTCTACCTGGGACACTCAAAGGATGCCATCAACTGGACGTACGATACGGAAAAAATCAGGATGCAGGATGAGAACGGAAAACCGTGGGATCCGCTCTATGCCTATGACCCTCGCTGCGTAAAGATAGACGATACATATTACATTATCTGGTGCGGAGATTTTGACGGCGCCGCAATCGGTCTTGCCGAGACGAAGGACTTCAAGACCTACATCCGCCATGAGAATCCGTTCCTGCCGTTCAACCGCAACGGCGTGCTGTTCCCCCGCAAGGTGAACGGCAAGTACCTGCTGCTGAGCCGTCCCAGCGATTCCGGCCATACGCCGTTCGGCGACATCCTGCTGAGCCAGAGCCCTGACCTCAAGTACTGGGGCGAGCACCGGCTTGTCATGCAGAAAGGCGGGAGCGCATGGTGGCAGGGCGTAAAGATTGGCTGCGGCCCCGCTCCGATAGAGACCGACGAAGGCTGGCTCATGTTCTATCACGGCGTGGCCACCACCTGCTCCGGATTCGTGTATTCGTTCAGCGCCGCGCTGCTTGACAAAGACTGTCCGAGCAAGGTGCTCTACCGCTGCAACCGCTACATGCTGACCCCGGAGGAGCCGTATGAGGTGACGGGCTTTGTGCCGAACGTCTGCTTCCCCGTGGCGACGCTTGCCGACCAGAAGACCGGCCGCATAGCCATCTACTACGGCGCGGCCGACACCGTCGTGGCGCTCGCCTTCTGCCAGCTTGACGAGGTCATCAAGTTCATCAAGGAC
Organism: Treponema sp. UBA4319; assembly: GCA_002393865.1. Classification (GTDB taxonomy): domain Bacteria; phylum Spirochaetota; class Spirochaetia; order Treponematales; family Treponemataceae; genus Treponema_D. The sequence continues at coordinate 5,142 of DGUD01000109.1, read as the reverse complement.
AACAACGAGCTGTGCTCGCTCGATGCGGACGAGGGCCGCTTCTAGGGGGAACGGATGATACGCGGGCTTTCAGCCGGATGTGGCTGGAGGCTGCGCGCAAAACTGATTTCCGTGGCGCTGCCTGACGCTCCTTGTGCCGGGCAGCGCTTTTTTTGTCTTCCGCAGGCTTCAGCAGAAAGGAAGGAAGAGTGCCGCCGCGCCGACGCACAGCGCTCCTGCCGCAAGTATCGCGGCGTACGGGGAATGCGCCTTCTCGTGCCGCTGCAGCACGTAGTCCCGGTAGGAGAGCCCGTCGTCCCGCCGGCTGAAGCGCGCCACAAGGCGCTTTGCCGCGTAGCGGAGGCTGTCAAAGCCGCCGCAGGTGGATACGAATACCAGTCCGCCCGCGCAGAGGTGCAGGATTCCTGCGATAAACAGGCCGTCGCAGCACAAGCGCGCTGCGGAAAGCGAATGTCCGCTCGCGCCGTCTTCGTACAGCATGACGATGGCCGCAGCTGCCAGCGCCGACAGCAGGGGTATAATTCGCCGCAAGGTCTTCATGCCATAAGTGTAGCGGATGACGGCAAAATTGTCGAGCCGGTCTCAAAGCCCCGGCGGAATCCGCGGCGGCGGGCTGCAGCGGATTCCGCCAGAATGCGCTGCCTTGAAAAATCCGGGGCTTTGTGCTAGAGTTGCGGGCAGAGGTCTTTCATGTTCCAGAAAATCAATGAAGTTTTGGACGCTGTGGACAGCTTTGTCTGGGGCGTTCCCCTTATCGTGCTCATCCTGGCGACGGGTATTTTTTTGACTGTCCGTCTGCACGGGGTCCAGTTTGTGCAGCTTAAATTTGCGCTTTCTTCTATTTTCCGTAAATCTGATTCGGACGAAGGCGGCGAGCTTTCGAGCTTTAAGGCGCTGTGCACGGCGCTCTCTGCGACTATTGGCACGGGCAATATCGTCGGTGTCGCCACCGCGATTGCGCTTGGCGGGCCGGGCGCCGTGTTCTGGATGTGGGCTGCCGCACTGCTCGGCATGGCGACGAAGTATGCGGAATGTCTGCTTGCGGTGCATTTCCGCGAGGTAAAGGCCGACGGTCATATTCTCGGCGGCCCTTTCTATACGATGGAGAAGGGTGTCGGCGAGAAAATAAAGTGGCTGGGGCGTCCGCTCGCGATTCTGTTCGCGGTCTTCGGCACGATGGTCGGGCTCTTTGGTATCGGCACGTTCAGCCAGGTGAATTCAATCTCCAGCGCCGTGCAGACCTTTTTTGATCCCGCTTCCGCGCATGTGGTGATGCTTTTGGGGCGTCCGTATTCGTGGTCTGTCGTGATTTCTTCTATTATATTGGCCGTGCTTGTGGCGCTTGTGATTATCGGCGGGCTCAAGAGAATTTCTTCCGTGGCGGGCGTGGTCGTGCCGGTTATGGCCGTCATCTATGTGGTGCTCGGTCTGTGGGCGCTGTTCTGCAATATTTCCCGCGTGACGGCGGCCCTTGAGGAAATCGTGCAGGGGGCATTCGGCTTTAAGGCTGTCGCGGGCGGCGCCGTCGGCGCGATGATTGTGGCGATGCAGAAGGGTATTGCGCGCGGTATTTTCTCCAATGAGGCCGGGCTCGGCTCCGCTCCTATCGCCGCATCCGCCGCAAAGGTCGATCACGCGGTGCAGCAGGGCATTATTTCCATGACGGGCACCTTCTTTGATACCATCGTCATCTGCTCCATCACGGCGCTGACCATCGTTATTTCCGGCGCGTGGAGGCCGGAGCTCGGATATTCCGGCTTTGGCATTACGAACGCTGCGTTCCAGATGCTGCTGCCGCGTGTGCCGGGGCAGGTGATTTCCTTCTTCCTGATGGTCTGCCTCGTGCTTTTTGCCTTTACGACTATTTTGGGCTGGGATTACTATTCGGAGCGCTGCATCGAATATCTTTCCGGCGGCAGCATGCTTCCGGTTACGGTGTACCGCTGGCTCTACATCATCGCGGTCTTCATCGGGCCGTACATGACAATCTCTGCCGTGTGGACGATAGCCGACATCGTGAACGGTCTGATGGCGGTTCCGAATATCATCTCGCTGCTTGTGCTGAACGGGCTGGTCGTAAAGCTGACCGACGATTTCTTCAAAGGCAAGCGCATCTACACCGTCGGCTACGATTTCTCCGACAAGCCGGTAGAAGCCCTCTGACAGCGGCGCCGGTTGGGCAGGGGTGGCGCTTAGCTGCCGGCTGTCCTGCCTCCCCATTCCCTGCTGTGCCGCAGCTCGTGGGCGATGCTTCCCTCAAAATCTGCCTCCGGCGCGCAGTTCCGCTCTATTTCGAGGGCGGTGCTGTGCAGGCGGCGGAGACAGTCTGATTTTTCCTTGTAGCCGAGCTTTGATTTCTCTATGGAGTCGCCTAGAATGCGGATTGATTCGTCGTAGATTCTGAGCGGCACAGGGAAGGGGGCGCCGTCTTTCCCGCCGTGGGCAAAGCTGAATCGCGCGGGGTCGCTGAAGCGTGACGGCGTTCCGTGGATGACCTCGCTTACCAGCGTGAGCGACTGGAGGGTGCGCGGCCCGAGCCCAGGAGTGAGCAGCAGCCCCTCAAAATCCTGAGGGGCGCTCTCGTATGCGGTGGCGAGCACGCCGCCGAGTCTTTTCAAATCTACATCTTCCGCGCGGACATCGTGGTGGGCGGGCATGACGCAGTTGCGCCCTCCGTCTATGGCAATCTGTGCTTCCGGCTGCCGGGCGGGAACTCCGCAGTTCCCCGTGTCCCCAAAGAGCTCCAGCTGGGCGGGAACGTCGTCTGCTGCCCCCAGCCGCGCGATGTCCTTGATTTCCCTGATGATTTTTTGCGGCTCCTCTTGGGAGAGCGTGAGTATGGACGAACGGGTTGCGGCTGCCCCGGAATCGGTCAGGTTCAGGATGCGCCCCTCATTCTCACCGGTGACGCCGCTGTGCGGTTCCTCCACAAAGGAGCTGAGACCCTGGGAGCACCAGTGGTAGCGCCGCGCGGATTTTTCCAGTACGTTCATCCCCTGCTGTACGACAGCCCAGTCGCCTTCGTCTGAGAGTATGAAATTGTGCTGGTAGAGCTGGAAGCCGTCCTGCACGGCGGTGTTGTCGACCTTTGCGCAGAGCTTGCTTGCGCGCACGAAGGCTTCTGCGTCCAGCCCGGTTTTGTCGCCCAGGTAGCGCAGCTCGTCCGGCGTCCGACGGGAATGAATGCCGCGCCCGCCGCAGACGCACAGGCCGAATTCCCGGGCGCGGGCATTGATGCCGCGTTTGAGCGCGTACATGACGCTTGTGGTGATGCCGCTGGAATGCCAGTCCATGCCGAGCACCGCGCCCAGCGACTGGAACCAGAGCGGGTCGCTCAGGCGCCGGAGCACTTCTTTTTTGCCGTAGCTGATGAGCAGCGCCTCGATTATCTCCGTGCCGAGCGCCATCATGCGGTCGGCGAG
>DGUD01000109.1:0-1662 GCA_002393865.1 Treponema sp. UBA4319 | reverse complement strand
GGGCGAGCCAGCGCGGCACCGTGCCCGTATGCAGGGGCAAGTCCGCGTGGCCGGTACGGCGTATCATGCTATTTTACCGTAAGCCACGGCCAGAAGGACGGGTCTTCCTGCCCGATGCGCCAGAATGCGATGCGGTCTATGTTTTTTGACTGGTACATGCGGCTGCGCTCTACCAGCGAGTAGGTGTCGTCGAAGTAGCCGGTTACGGTCACTTCCGTCTTGAACGTAAAGTGGGGCACGCCGTCCTCGCGCTCGATGACGTGCATGTCGTTTTCGTTCATGATGCGGTTTACACCGCTGAAATACCAAGCTTTGCCGTACGATGTGTCCTGCCACGTGCGCCCGTAGAAGGGAAGCCCCATCACGAGCTTTTTCTTGGGAAGGACGGTGACGGCGTAATCGGCGATGCGGCGGCACCAGTCCATTCCCGCGACGGCTCCCGGCTCGCTGGTGCTCCAGTGCTGGTCGTAGGCCATGATGATGACGCGGTCTACGAGCGGCTCCAGAGCCTTGTAGTTGTAGATGTCGTCCTTGATGTCCTTGACGCGGGCGGGCACGCAGACGGTGAGCCATTTTTCCTTGCCGATTTTTGCCCTGATGTCGCTGAGGAATGTGCGGAAATTCTTTGCGTCGCGGGCGGGCACCAGCTCGTAGTCAATCTGGATGCCGTCGTACTGGGATGTGGCCTTTGCCAGCGCGTCGATGACCTTCTCCCTGACACCATACTGCGGGTCAAGCACAAAATGGGTGAGCGAGCGGCTGCTGCATGCCGCGACCAGATGCGTTCTTCCCTTGAAGCCCTTTACCTTGGAGACGTTGGGAATTGCCTCCAGCTCGCCGTAGGCATTTACCTCCACGCCGAAGTAGCACAGGTCGGTAATCGGCATGGACGGGTCGTATTCGTATTCACGGTCTACCATCACGTAGCCCCAGACCTCGTGGAAGGTGACGGGGTCGCCGGTGGGCAGGTCGTGGAAATATGCCGGGCGGTTCACGTCCTGCTCAATCTGCGCGGAGGGCGCCTCTGGCAGGGAGCCGTCATCCGGCAGTACCGGTTCTTCTTCTGTATTCTGCTGCATGTCCTTCTTGCTCCCTGCGCTGGCGGATGACACCGTGATGCAGAGCAGCAGCGCGATGCAGAGTATGCATAGCGAGGTGCTGCAGCGTCTGCCATGGCGCGCTCTTTTTTTTATGAATATATTCTGTGCTTCTCTCTTTGCTTCCATCTTGTCCTTTCCTGTCGCTCAAAATCTGCCGCTGTTTTTACGGCATGTGGATGATTTCGCGCGGTTTGCTGCCGTTCGCAGGGCCGACAATGCCGCGTTCCTCCATCTCCTCCACGAGGCGGGCTGCGCGGTTGTAGCCTATCTTGAGCCTGCGCTGGATGTAGGAGGCGCTTGCCTTGCCGGCCTGCACGACGATGTCCAGCGCCTTCTCGTACATAGGATCCTCGCCGTCCGCGCTGAGCACAAGGTCATCGTTCTCCTCGTCATCCTCGTCGTCCACAAAAATCTCGTCGTCTATGTATTCGGGCTCGCCCCACTGTTTTACCGCGTCAACCACGTCCTCTACTTCCTGGTCGCTCACAAAGGCGCCCTGTATGCGTACGGGGAAGGGGTCGGTGGAGCTTGCGTAGAGCATGTCGCCCTTGCCGAGCAGCTT
>DGUD01000193.1:7801-7943 GCA_002393865.1 Treponema sp. UBA4319 | reverse complement strand
TAAAATACATCTCATGCTGAATCCTCGGTTCCTGGGATATGGGGGACGGGAATGTTTTAAGATAGTTTTTATATTGTGCCGTAGCTCTGGCGGTTTTCAGGTGGAATCAGTGCCGCAGTGGGCGGCAACTGATTCCGGCGGG
>DGUD01000193.1:2599-7734 GCA_002393865.1 Treponema sp. UBA4319 | reverse complement strand
TATTGGATTCCGGCGGGAGTGGTATTGGATTCCGGCGGGAGGTCAGCGGCTCTGCTGCTCAAAGAGCCAGTCGCGGATGCCCGCTATGTCATAGGCGACCGACCAGGTGTACATGTGGCTGCCGCCCTCGATTACGTTGAACATGATGTCGGCGCCTTTTGCGCGCATCGCGTCGGTGTCGGCCTGCTTTTCGGCCTCCGTGCGCTGCTGCTTCCAGAAGGAGTCCCCTCGGGCGACGGACGCCCCAAGGCTTTCCCACAGCCCTACGGCCGCGCTCATCTCAGGATAGGCCTTTCCATCCCCCTCGCACACGACAATCCAGAGCTTCTTGTCCTTCATCGCCGCCATCTCCTCCACGTTCCACTGTCCGGCGACCAGGAACTGGGCTGCGAACAAATCGGGATAGCGGTCGCTCAGGGCGATGTTCGTCATGCAGCCCTGCGACTGCCCGGTGCCGTAGATGCGGCTTGTATCCACGCTGTAGGTGGCGAGCAGGTGCTGGAGCAGCTTGTACACGGCGCTCAGGCCGTCAGTCCACGTGTAGCTGTCATCGGTGAGCGCGCCGTGCTCGCGGACGGCCTGCAGGGGGTATTGCACGGCGACGACGATGGCCTTGTGCTTGGCCTGCTCCTCCTCGCTTGCCCAGACGATGGCTCCGTTGCCCTGGGTGAGCGTGGCAGTGTCGATGTTCGTGTCGGCGCTCGCGTCCGGCACAAAGAACACGAGGGGATAGCGCTCCTTTTTGCTGTAGCCGTCCGGCAGGTAGACGAAATAGGGGAGCGTTATGCCCGTCCCGCTGTCGGTAAAGGATTTTTTCTGGAAGCGCTCCAAATCAGGCTCCCGGACGCGCGTGTTCCTGATGGCGCTGCCGGCCGTATACACCGTTCCGTTGTGAGCGGCGACCTCGCCCAGCTGCCTGACGGTGCAGGACAAATCGACCGGGCTTCCCTCGCTGTCAAAGCGGGGGCCGGCGCCCTGTCCTTCCCCCGGCCTGCCGCCGCCAGCCTTGTCCTCGCCATCCGGCCGCCGCCCGCCGCCGCGCATCTGCATCTGGCCGCCGCTGGCGTCCCTCTTGTTCTCGTAGACCAGCTGGAGCGTCACGTCCTTGCCGGAGACGGATGCCGACGCTATGCGCCGCCCCTCCACCTCGTAGTCGTCGGCGCTGACGCTCTGCGGGTCAATCGCTTTCTTGTAGCTGACGATGACGGAATCGACTTTCTCGCCGTCCCCGAAAATGCGCGCGACGCTGGTCACGCAGGAGATGCCCTTGTCGGCGCTGACGCTTTTTGCCGCGGCCGCCGTCACAAGGCAGGCCATCGCGCACAGTGAAGAAATGATGCGTTTCATTGAAAACTCCTCCAGCTTTTCCCTGCTGGAACTAAGCGGCAGACACCCGCAACGTGCTCGTTCATCCAAGTGATGGCTCAAAGATAGCACAAAACGCAGGCTCTTTCCAATGAAAAAAACGTTATAGGCGGCAGGACGCGGCGGATGCTAGAAGCGCACGCCGAACTGGAGGCTGGGGAGCACGCTTACGCTGTTGGTCAGGGGGAGCAGCTGGAAATTCTTGACGCGGACATAGGACGAGAAAGCCTCCTCGTTGAAGCCCGCTATCCTGAAGTCGAAGACGCCCGCGACAAAGATATTCGCCTTTCTGAACGGCTTGTACGAGAGCGATACCCGCCCCGACGGCACGAGGTTGATTTGCGGGATTTCCGGCCATTTTTCTATGATGGCGATACATTTCAAGTATGTCTCAATGTCTATCATGACGGGGCCGATGAGCGTCTGCTGCGTGCCGATGCCGGGCGATACCTCGATGGAATTGAGCAGGCGGAACACGTTTTTGCCGCCCATTATGGAGCCGTAGATGGCGGGAATGCCCACGTGGATGCCGTAGCCCAGGTTGAAGTCGCTCGTCATGTTGATTTCCGGGGAAATCAGCAGGGGCGGGCGGGAGCTGATACCTGTCTGGGCGAGCAGCTGGGATGCTTCCGTCCAGCGCAGCTCCTCCGCGAATATCTTGTGGTCGCGGAGCATGACGGCTCCCGCCGGAAAGCGGTAGGCAAGCCCCTTGTGCGGGTACAGGTGCTGCTTGCCGAATGACTGCTCGATGATACCGGCGCTGCCAAAGCGCTCTATGGTTATCGGGACGGAGGTCGGCAGGATGCTCTGGTGGGAAAGCACGACATCGACGTCCATGGTGCCGGGAATGCCGATAATCAGCAGGTTGCTCGGCGTGTTCCACGCGACTACGGGGAATTTTATGGAGGAGGACAGCACCTTTCCGTTCACGAACTGGAGGAGGGGGGCGCCGCTGCCGTCGATAATCGCCCCGTCGGGGCAGCCCTGGATGATAATCTGGCTGCATCCCACGGAGGAGAACACCTCGTTGCCGTCAAGCGCCATCATGAAGGACAGGTAGCTCTCTGCCATGTGCATGTCCGTGAACATGCCCGCCATGTAGCTTATCTTGCCGCCGGTAAACCGGTCAAGCCAGTCTGCGGCTCCTCCTCCGTTGCTCTGGCTCTGGGAGGCGCTGCCCTCGCTTCCTGCGGAGGGAAAAATCATGCCGAGGATGCGCTCGCCCTTGCCGCGCAGGGAGAACGGCCCCCTATAGAATTTCTCCACGTCCCCGTTGAGCGAGCTGAACAGCGTCGTTATCTGGATGGGAATGAAGGGGCCGGTCTTGAACGGCGTGTAGCCGTGCCCGTTGAGCCTGCGGTGGAATGCGTCTATCCGCGGAAGGTAGTTCTCGTCGTACAGCGCGGGGGCGCAGTTCCAGTAGTTCACGAGCGTGCGTATCCTGCCGAATTTGCGGAATTTCCATTTGTCGCGGTAGATGGGGACTGTCGGCACGATGTCCTCGGCGTTCACGATGTTCCAGATAAAATCGTAGCGCGGGTTCTGCGCGTCCTCGTCCGTGGTGACGTTCGGGGAGGCGAATGTATAGTCGTAGATGCGCTCCGGCAGGAAGACGCTGCCGTCCGCAAGATAATATCCGAGCAGGTTCGCTATGGATGCGCCGCGGCTGTGCCCCGTTATCAGCAGGAAGGCGTCCTTTGTGTCTATGCCGGAGCGCTCCAGGTAGGACAGAAAGTGCTGGAGAACCTGATCGGCCGCCTTGCGGAAGCCCTCGTGCAGCACGCTCTCCTTGCCGGTATCGTCGCTGATGTTCAGGTTCGATATCCATTCGTCCGAGATGTCCGACGTGCCCCGTATGATAAGGAATACGAGCTCCTTTTTGCCCAGCGCGCTTTGTATGCTGCGGTGCGCGAAGCTGTACTTGCACTGGTCTTTGCCGAGCTCCTGATCGGTGAAGTCCGTGTCGTAATGCAGCTCTATGTCCTTGTCCTGCACGCCGAGCCGGTGGTATGCCTGCAGCAGCGTGTTGTCCGGCGAGGCGATGTCGTCGTTGTACAGGTAGCAGATTTCGGACAGCAGGATGGAGAGCCGGGCGATGTCATGGTTGTAGTATGTGGACGGAGTCTTCCCGAACATGCCTTCGTCCCATTCCGTCTGGATGGGGACGGGCGCGTCGTATGTGGAATAGAGCGAGTTGACGTTGAGCGTGATGGTCTCGGCATGCGCGCCAGAAGCGGCCGCCGCCGCGCAGAGACAGAGCAGCGCCCGTACATGGCGCGCCATAAGGCTGAGGACTGAATGGCATTTCCCTATGATTGTGCTCATGCTAAGTCTCACTCTCTGCCAGGAACCGCTTGTCCGCCGGGGAAGCCGGACGCTTTCCGGACAGCTCCATTATAGCACCGGGAAAAGGCTTGTTCAAGGGAAGCGTCCCGCCCGGTGGTTCTGCGGCAGGGGAACGCGCGGAGGCGGGAAAACGGCAGGTGCCGCCTTTGTGGCGCGGAGCGTTACAACCAGCGGTGCCGGACGCTTTGAACAGCGGGGCGCTTTTTGCTATACTGGGCATGATGACGGTCAAACAGGACACTTTCCGGATATGTTTCCTTGCGGCGTGCTGCCTCTTTCTCTCCACGGTGGAATATGCGGTTCCCAAGCCGCTGCCCTTCATGCGTCTGGGGCTGGCGAACCTGCCGATTCTCCTTTCTGTAAAAAAGCTGAAAAAAAAAGATGTGCTCGCGCTGACCGCCTGCAAGGTGCTCGTCCAGTCGCTTGTTGGCGGCACCCTGCTCAGCTATATTTTTGTGTTCAGCGTGGCGGGGAGCTTTGCCAGCTGCACCGCGACGCTGCTGCTGTACCACGCCCTCCGGAAAAGCGGCTCCATCTCGTTCATCGGGCTGTCGCTTGCGGGGGCCCTTGCGAACAACGCCGCCCAGCTTGCCTGCGCCCGGCTCATCCTGTTCGGGGGGAACACGCGCTACATAGCCCCGCTGCTCCTCGGCTCCGGGCTGCTGAGCGGCCTGCTGCTTGGCATCTTTGCGAACCTCTTTGAGCGGCAGTCGCTCTGGTATGCGGCTTTTGGCAGCGGCGCCTGGCAGGGCTTTGCGGAGGAGCTCCCCGCCGGCCGGCCTTCCCTGCGGGGCATGGTGCTGGCAGCCCTCGCGGTGCTGGCGCTGGTGGCCGTGCTGTGTTCCCGGCGGCTCGCGGTGGTCTGGGGCGTCGCGCTCCTCTTTTTTGTGCTGTCCTGCGCCATCGGCAGGGGCAGACCCCGTATACTGCCGGCGCTCATTGTCGTGCTGGGCGTCACGTTCTTTTCCTTGCTGACGCCGTCGGGCAAGGTGCTGCTCAGGATCGGCCCGCTTGTCGTGACGCAGGGGGCGCTGGAGGCCGGCCTGCACCGCAGCGGCGTGCTGACCGCCATGGTGCTGGTCTCGCGCGTGGTGATGGGCAGGGACTTCCGGCTGCCGGGGCGGTCAGGGGCGCTCGCCGCGTACATCCTGTCCGCATTTGCCCTGCTGAGCGCCGGACGCATCTCCTTCCGGCCGGGAGACTTTATCGCCAGCATAGACCGCCGCCTGCAGGAAGCCCAGCGCCAGCTGGAGCAGGCGCCGCACGGCGGGGACAGCCGGCGGCATGAGGCAGAATAGCTAGGGGCTGTCAGGAGCCCGAATCCCGGGCGCCCTGTTTCTTTGGGGGAAAGCCGGGGGCTGGCTGAGGCGGCGGTGCTCCGCTTCCCGCCGGCATCAGATGCCATTCCCGCCGGAAACAGGTGC
>DGUD01000193.1:0-2504 GCA_002393865.1 Treponema sp. UBA4319 | reverse complement strand
CCGGAAACAGGTGCCATTCCCGCCGCGCGGCCCGCTTGGACAAGGCTTGCCTCCTATTCTTTCAGGAGCCACGGAAACAGCACAATCTTGAGGAATCGTTTTGCACCCACCTGCCGCAGGAATTCCATCCTGTCCCGCACATACAGGACATACAGGCGCAATGCGTCGTCGTGGCCATAGAAATACGAGAGCCGCAGCATGAATTTCTGCTTGTGCCGGTTGACGGCGCGCCAGCTGTCAAAAGACACCGCGTCAAAGCGCTGTGCCAGCCAGCCCTTCAGCCGGGGGCTCAGCACGTCCGCATTGCACCAGTCGTTCTCCTCTCTGAGCGAAGTCCAGTCACGCTGCCCGTACAGCTGGGGGTAGTAATGCGCCGTATACGTGCCGTACGTCTCGTATTCGGAAAAGCCCGACTTGCCCAGCTCTTCCGGCTCCACGGAATACAGTATCTTCTCAAAAAAGCTGGTGCCTTCTACGCTTTGAAGGGCTTCAATCTGCTCCACGATTTCCCGCATGATTTTGCTGTTTATCAGCATGTGCTCGGAGATGTAGGAATAGTCGTGCTCCTTGCGCAGCTCAGGGAAGAGCCGCTGTATCGTGTCAAAATACGCCTGATGGTGCTCCGTCTTTGTGTCGAAGACCGGCCGCTCCGTAGCTTCGTAGCGGTGCAGGGGGATGGTGTCCGCGTCCCATAGCAGGTAGTACGGCTCCGTGCACGTAAATGCAAACGCCATCTTCAGGAATTGCTGGAAATACCAGCCTGTGCGTGACACGTCCCCGGCCCGCATGCGCAAGATGTGCTCCACGGCCTTGTAGGTCAGCGAGGGGTACAGCGCGTCCTCGTCGATAAAAGCGAGTTCTGCCCGCTGGCACGGCTGCCGCAGGCTTGCCTTGCCGATGACGGTGACGGCGCCGGATATGCAAGCCTTGTATTGAGGAATATTGCGCTCAAGCTTCGGGAAATCCTTTTCGCTGCAAACAAAAACTACCGGTGTATCCATGAGAGCCCCCGCCGCTCCCCTGCCGTGCGGGGAAGTGCAGCCTGATTCTAGCATAAAACAGCGGCGGTTGTCAGCTCCCGCCGTATTTTTTCATTTTAAGCTTTTTTTTATAGGCAGCTCCGTTTCCTCCGTCGGCCGGAAGCCCGTGACGTGCTTTCGGCTCCTTCTCAAGAGGGCTGCTCCCTGCGGAAAAACCACGCTATTGAAGTAAAAGAAGAATTTGTTTATACTAAGGCGTATCCGGTAGGCAGAGGCGGCGCGGATGCCTGTAATTTGAATGTAATAGAGCTGTCCGGGAAATGCATTTTTCCGATGCGGAGACCGCCGGGATTCCGGACAGGGCAAATAATAAAGAGGTAGAGAATGAAAAAAACGATTTTGCGCAATACGGCATTGCTTTCCATGATTACGGGGCTTATCGTTTCCTGTAAATCAGCTCCGTCTGAATCCCCTTCCCCAAAGCAGAAAGACAAACCCGAAGAGACAAAAGAAGAGGAGAAGCCTGAGTCTGAAAAAATCTCCGACACCGTTGTCCCCGCCCAGGAGGAGGAGACCGGCGGCGCCGACTCTGCTATCGCATCAAAGACACCGGTCAAGGAGAATCCCGGTGACGACGTCGCGCAGACCGCAGGCGGCATGACCCGCCGCGAGGCCGCGGAAAAGAAGGCTGCCGAAGAAAAAGCCCGCCGCGAAGAGGAGGAGCGTCTTGCTGCCGCAAAACGCGCGGAAGAGGAGCGCCTGGCGGCAGAAAAACGTGCGGCGGAGGAGAAGGCTGAGGCGGAGCGCCTTGCCCGACAGCGGGAGGAGGAAGCCCGCAAGACTGGCAACGAGCCGAATTCCGAGGAGAACTTTGAGAGCACGATGAGCCGCATCGCGAATGGCGGCAGCTCCGGCAAGACCGTAAAAGAGGAGCCCGCCCCGAACACCGCCGCGAATCTCCGCGACGGCACGAACGGCAAAAAATCCGGCTCATCTTCCGCCCTTGCCCAGACCAACACGAACAAGAGCGGCAGCGGTACCAGCGGTACCGGCTCAGATAGCATCGCCAATAAAAATGGCCGCGGCGCGAATGCCAGCACGAACAAAAACGGCACGGGTACCAACAGCAGCGGCGCGAATGCCAACGCGAACAAGAACGGCACGGGCCGCAACGGCAGCGGCGCGAATGCCAACACGAACAAGAACGGCACGGGTACCAACGGCACCGGCGCGAATGCCAGCACGAACAAGAACGGCACGGGCACCAACGGCAGCGGCAGCAACGGCGCGAATGCCAACACAAACAAGAACGGCACGGGCACCAGCGCCACCGCAAATGCCAATGCAAACAGGAACGGTGCCAGTAGCGGCGCGAATGCCAACGCGAACAAAAACGGCACGGGTACCAACGGCAGCGGCGCGAATGCCAGCACAAACAAGAACGGCACGGGTACCAACGGCAGCGGCGCGAATGCCAGCACAAACAAGAACGGTACCGGCACCGGCGCGAATGCCAACGCGAAC
>DGUD01000033.1 GCA_002393865.1 Treponema sp. UBA4319 | reverse complement strand
AGCCTTCCCAGTCCTCCTCGTCCAGGCCGTCCTCTATGCTGATGATAGGATATTTGTCCACAAGCGACTTCCAGTGGGCGATAAGCTCGTCCGTGGTAAAGTCCCGGCCGCTCTTGGGCTGGTGGTAGAAGCCTTTGCCCTTGGGGCTCTTCCATTCTGAGGAAGCGGCGTCCATCGCAATCATAAAATCTTTGCCGGGCTCGTAGCCGGCGTCGCGTATGGCCTGAAGGATATGCTCGATGGTATCCTCGTCGCTCTTCAGGTTGGGCGCAAAACCGCCCTCGTCGCCCACGGCAGTCGTGTTGCCTTCCTTTTTAAGCAGAGCCTGCAGCGCGTGGAACACCTCCGTGCACCAGCGCAGACCTTCCTTGAAGGAGGGCGCACCAGCCGGCATAATCATAAATTCCTGCGTGTCCACGGAATTGGTGGCGTGGGCACCGCCGTTGAGGATGTTCATCATGGGAACGGGGAGCCTGGTTCCCTGCACACCGCCGAGGAAGCGGTACAGCGGAAGCTGCAGCGACGTTGCCGCCGCGCGCGCAGAGGCGATGGACACGGCAAGGATGGCGTTTGCGCCGAGCTTGCTCTTGTCCTTTGTCCCGTCAGCCTTGAGCATCGCCGCATCGACGGCATAGATATCGGCGGCGTCCAGCCCTTTGACCGCCGCGCTGATAACCGTATTAATATTATTTACGGCTTTTATCACACCCTTGCCGCCAAAACGCGCCTTGTCGCCGTCACGCAGCTCAAGCGCCTCAAATTCGCCGGTGGAGGCCCCGCTGGGGGCAGTACCAAGGGCGACGGTGCCGTCCGCAAGGGTCACCTCAGCCTCTACCGTAGGATTCCCGCGGGAATCAATAATCTCGCGCCCACGAACCTGTACAATCTCACAACGCTTCATATCAGCATTCCTCTTGTTATATTAAACTAATAAATATAAGCTAAGAGTAACAATAACACGAAAAAATGTCAAGCACTCGTCAGAAAACCACGGAACTCTGCTTTGTGCTCCGCTTGCAGGAAGAATGGCATCTGATTCCAGGCAAAGTGAAGCGCCCCACCCCGCGACGGCGCGGAAGCAAAGCGGCGCTTCCGCATAGCAGCCTGCAGGGCAGGCCCGTTTGCTCAGTCGCGGATTGCGTCGATGTTCGCCTTTCCGGCGGAGACGAAGGGAAGCACGTTCTCTTCCATCGAGATGCAGAGGCGGACAAAATGAGGCCCGGCGGAAAAAGCCTTCTTGTACCAGTCAGGGTCGGCATTCGCGTCGATGGCGTCTATGCCGAAGCCCGCGGCGACGGCAAGCAGGTCAGGCTGGCGCGCAAAGATGCTGGCGCTGTAGTTCCCGCCGAAGAGGTACTGCTGCTGCTGGCGTACCATTCCGAGCGAGCCGTTCTGCAGCACGATGACCGTGACGGAGAGCCCCTGCTCGGCAAGCGTCGCAAGCTCCTGCACGTTCATCAGGATGCTGCCGTCACCGGAGATGCAGACGACGCGCTTTGAGCCGTCCGCGAGCGCCGCCCCAATCGCCGTCGGAAGCCCGAAGCCCATCGTTCCCAAAGAGCCGCTCGTCAGGAACTGGCGCGCGCGCTCCACCGGGTAATACTGGGCGCTCCACATCTGGTGCTGCCCGACATCGGTGGTCACGATGATGTCCTCAGGGCGGAGGCCTGCCCGTGCGGCACAGGCGGGGATGTCCCTGATAAAGGCGCGGGGGTTCACGGACTGCGCGGGAACTGCGGCAGCGCGCCCCAGCTCCACGCTCTCGGTCTCCTCGTAGAGACGGCGGAGGGAAGCAATCCATTCGCTGCGGGAAGCGGCAGCCGCCGCATCGGGCAGAGCGGCACGGAGCGCCTGCGTCAGGAGCGGGAAAGCGGTCTCTGCCCCGCAGACAAGCGACGCGAACGAAGGAAGAATCTTGTTTATCTCCGCGGCGTCTATATCGATGTGCAGGATTTTTGCCGCAGGGCAGAACGCCTTGATGGCACCCGTCGCGCGGTCGTCAAAGCGCACACCGGCGGCAAGCACCACGTCCGCGTCGTGCATCGCCCTGTTGGCGGCGGAGGAACCGTGCATGCCGACCATGCCGAAATTGTTCCCCGCGCTGCGGGGCACCACGCCGATGCCCATCAGGCTGGAGACGACGGCACAGTCCTTGTAGGCGGCAAGGAAGTCCTCGATTGCGGCGGCAGCGGCGCCATCGTTGCAGCCGCCGCCCGCGTAGAGCACGGGGCGGGAGGCGCCGCGCAGAACCTCAGCCATAGAGTCGATGAGCGCCGGGATTCTGTCGGAGGGCGTGGCAAAACGTTCCGCGGGGGCAGCGTGGCGCGGCACCGTAACAGGATGCACGTCAGGCCACGCCTCAAATTCCACCGTCGCGGACTGCACGTCGCGGGGAATATCCACGAGCACCGGACCGGGGCGCCCGCTGGCGGCGATGGAGAATGCCCGCGGGATGGCCTCAAGCAGGTCAGCGGGATTCTTTATCATCATGCTGTGCTTGGTGATAGGGAAGGAAAGCCCGAAGGTGTCCGCCTCCTGGAACGCATCGGTACCGATAAGGGAGGTGTTCACCTGCCCCGTAATCGCAACAAGGGGAACGGAGTCGCAGCGGGCGTCGGCGATGGCGGTCAGCAGATTCATCGCGCCCGGCCCGCTCGTCGCCATGCACACGCCGACCGTCCCGGTGGAGCGGGAGATGCCCTGCGCGATAAAGCCCGCAGCCTGCTCCTGCCGCACAAGGATATGCCGGATGGAGCTGCGGTTCAGCTCATCATAGAGCGGAAGGATGGAACCGCCGGGTATCCCCGCCACGATCCTGATGCCTTCCATTTCAAGTAATTTCACAATAATCTGGGAGCCTGTCGCCTGTATCATGCCATGATTCTACACTTTCCGCGCAGCTTTTGCAAGGCAAGGCAAGGGCTGCGGCAGGACAGGGCTTCCGCATGAAAAGCTGACATGCGCTCCCTGCGGGCAGCGGAGGCGCATTCCCCGCCGGGACCCCGGTTCCGCGCAGCTCTTCAGGCAGAGACCGCGGGCAGCGGCGGAAAACAGCTTTATGTTCCTGCCTGAGCCCGCGGCGGCCGGTAGCGCAGGCAGCCCGCGCTCAGAAGCCGCCCATGCCGGAGCTTGCGCCGAGCATGTAGACAGCAGACCCGGAGGACGTGGTGATGGTGCCGGTGGTACTGCCGCCGCTCACGGAGGGGAGCGACGTGTACAGCCCGTTGGATGCGCTGCCGCCGCTCGCCGAGACGCCGGAACAGATGCTGTACGAACCGGTGCCGATTTTCGGGGAAGACAGCGTGATGATGGAGTAGCCCGACGCCACGGAAGGAATCGTGAACACGAACACCGGGTTGCCGGAGCTGTCCTTTATCGCCATGGTTTTGCCCGCCGAGCCCGCATAGCTGGAGCCGAGCACAAAGACCTTCTGCGTGGACGAGCCGCCCGAAGCGTAGCTGTGGGACGAGCCGCTGATGCCTGCCGCAAGACCGCCCGTAAAGTTCAGGCTGCCGTCGCAGTCAAAGCCGTCCTCGCTGCCCGTGGGCGCTACGGTGACGACGGTTCCGCCGGAGATGTTGATGTCGCCGTTCGAATCGATGGCGTCGCCCTGCGTTGAGTACAGGTAGAGCGTACCGCCGGAGATATTGACGTAGCCGTAGGTGCTGTAGCTCGCGTTGAGCGCGTCGTCGGTCGTCCGGATGTCAAATGTCCCACCGGCGATGATGACGCCGTTCTTGCCCTCGATGCCCTCCGGAGAGCAGGACTCCTTCTCGCTTTCCGTCTCGCCGTTGTATTTTGTGTAGGTGATGGTGCTGCTGCGGTCGGAATCCACCACGCTGTCGCTCGTCCTGATGGTGAACGTGCCGCCCGTGATGTAGACGACGGGGTTCGGGTCGTCGCTCGTGGAGCTTGTCTCCGCGTCCTCGTCTATGTCCCACTTGGCGCTGATGGCTTTGCCCGTCGTATTGATGTTGACGGTTCCGCCCGTAATGTAGATGAAGCCTTCGCCGGGGGCGGACTCGTCGCCCTCCACGATGATGCCGCGGCTGTTGTTGTTCTTGCGCGTGCTGTGGCTGGTCGTGCCTTTCAGCGTGAGCGTGCCGCCGTCCATCACAAAGCCGTTCTGGCTGCGGATGCAGCTGAGCCCGGCGTTGTTCACGGTGATGGAGCCGCCAAAGATGCGGATGTAGTCCTTTGAGTATATGCCGTGCGCATAGCCTTCCGTCACGCTGAGGGAGCCGGAGCCGCTGACGAGGATGGCGCCTTTGCTGTAGAGCGTGCCCTTCGTGCTGCTACCGCCGCTGCTGTATGCGTTGCCGTATGTGCGGCCGTCAGTCAGGCTGCTGGAGCCCTCCAGCACAAGGAAGGTCTTTGTGGCCGTCGTCACGTTGATGCACGGATAATTGCCGCTGGAGATGGACGCCCCGCTCAGGCAGAGCTGGAGGGAGTAGCTCGTGCTGCCCGTAATCTCCACCTCGCCAGAGGTGATGGAGCCGGTAAAGGTAATCTTTGTGGCCGCCGTAGAAGCTGACGCGTCTATCACGATGTGCCCGGATGTATTCTTGATTGTGATGGAGTCCGTCATCTCTGCCGCGTCGGAGCTGGCGGTGCCGGAATTTGAGCCGGCCGTCCACGAGACGCCGCCAAGGTTCACCGTTATCTCGTTCCCGAAGCTGACGGAGGATACGGCGTCCGCAGAGGAGACAAGCTTGCCCGTATCGACGCTCTGGCTTATCCGCGCATAGCTCGTGCTGCTTGAGCCGGAGCCCCCCGAACCGGAACCAGACCCAGAGCTGGAGCTTGAGCTTGAGCTGACCGGGGATGAGCACCCCAACAAACAAAGGCCGGCAAAGGCCGCAAAAAAGGAAAATTGTTTTAGATGTTTCCGTATATTCATACTTTTATCCTATAAGCGGGGCATAGGATTGACAAGCCGGCTCCCCGCTATCTTTTTGTTATAAGCGCTATCTTTTTGTTATAATGATTAACATCGTGTTATGGCCGGCACGCTCCAGCGCGGAAAGGGGAATGCGCTCCCGGTGGGAAAGCGTCCGGCACCGCTGGTTGTAACGCTCCGCGTTACAAAGGCGGCACCTGCCGTTTTCCCGCCTCCGCGCATCCCCCCCCTGCCGTATTCCGCCGTCTGGGGGGACACTTCCCATGCCCCCGCTTTGGTGCTATACTAGAAGGAAGCCTTATGTCTTTAAACTGCAACGAACTGAACGTCATCATACAGGAACTCGACCTGCCCGGCTCATTCATACAGGAAATCGTGCAGCCGGGCTTCGACACGCTCGTATTCCGCATCATCAGGAAAGGGGCGCTCAACACGCTGCTCATCTGCACGTCCGCGCAGTCGTGCAGGCTCTGCTGGACAAAGACCCGCGTCACAAAGAACCCCAAGCCGCTGCGCTTCAACGAATTCCTGCGCTCCCACGTGCAGGGCATGCGCATCAACTCCTGCGAGCAGCTGGGGCTCGACCGCATCGTAAAGCTGGACGTCTCCACCTGGCAGCAGCGCTATTTTCTGTACATACGGCTCTGGTCGGGCGCCGCAAACGTCATCGTGACCGAGGAGGACGGCACCATCCTCGACTGCATGTACCGCCGCCCCAAGCGGGGGGAAGTGTCGGGAGGTACGTTCATCCCGCAGGTGCAGCCGGTCACGGAGGAGCAGGCCGCTGAAGCCCTCAGAAAATTCCCGGTGCGCACATTCGGGGAGGAGGACGAAGGCCGTTCGTTCAACGAGCTGATAGACCGCTACTATTCGGAGCACGCGGTGACGCTTTCCCGCGAGAGCCTTCTGCAACAGGCGGAGAAATGGTACAACGTCAAGCACTCCAAGATGCAGGGGGCGCTGGAACGGCTGCTTGAGAAGCAGCGGCAGTTTGAGGGCGCCGACAGCCTGCGGCACACGGGCGACCTTATCCTGTCCTATGGCGCAGAGGCAAAGGACGGCTTCCTTGACTGCACCGACTACGACACCGGCAGGGAAGTCCACATCCGCCTTGACCCGGCGCTTTCCGTGCAGGAGAACGCCGCGCGCTACTACGACGAGTACAAGAAGGCTGTCTCCGGCATGGAGGCGCTCCAGCACGACATAGAGCTTTCCCGCAGGGCCATCAGCGCGCTCGATGCCGAGTACCAGGCAATGCTTGAGGAGAAGAGCGTCATCAGGATGGAGCAGATGCTGCGCCACGACACTGCCCCGCGCCAGCAAGTGGAGAAGAGCCATGCCGGCCTGCACTACGAGATAGACGGCTGGACACTGCTGGTGGGGCGCACGGCAAACGAGAACGACGAGCTGCTGCGGCACACCGTGCGCGGCTCGGACATGTGGCTGCACACGCGCGACTACGCGGGCGGCTACGTGTTCATCAAGGCACAGAAAAACAAGAGCGTGCCGCTCGACATCCTGCTGTATGCCGGAAACCTCGCGGTCTACCATTCCAAGGCGCGGCAGAACGGCAAGGCGGACTTGTACTACACGCAGGTAAAATATCTGCGCCGCGCAAAGAACGGCCCCAAAGGGCTGGTGCTGCCGACGCACGAGAAGAACCTCTTCGTCAAGCTGGACAGCGACAAGCTGCGCAAGCTTGACGAGCTGGAAAAAGCACAGGAAAGTATCTGGAGGACATAACGATGACCATAAAACATATATTGGACGAAAAAAGAGTGACGCTGTCGCTGGAAGTTTTTCCGCCAAAGCAGCAGTCCAATTTTGACAGCGTGCTGAAAGCCGCAAAGGAGCTGAGCTCGCTGAAGCCCGATTTTATGTCCATCACATACGGAGCAGGCGGCAGCACGCGCGGCAACACGGTGGAAGTCGCGGCCGGCATACAGGAATCCGGCACGCCCGCACTCGCCCACCTTACCTGCGTGGGCAACACGCGTGCGGACATCGCGGCAGCGGCGGCGCTCATGAAGCAGCACGGCATAGAGAACGTGCTCGCGCTGCGCGGTGACCGGCCGCAGGGCTTTACCGGGGAAAAAGCGACGGTGGACGGCCTTGACCACGCGAGCGACCTTGTGCGGCTGCTCAAGCAGGAGGGCTTCTGTGTGGGCGGCGCCTGCTACCCGGAAGGGCACCCGGAAAGCGCGAACCGCAGCGAGGACATAGACATGCTCAAATTCAAAGTGGACGCCGGGGTAGACTTCCTGACGACACAGATGTTTTTTGACAACAACATGCTCTATTCCTACCTGTACCGGCTGCAGAGCAAGGGCATCCACGTGCCGGTGCTCGCAGGCATCATGCCCATCACGAGCAGCCAGCAGGTAGAGCGCATGGTAAAGCTCTCGTCCGCGTACATACCGGCAAAGCTGCTCTCCATCTGCGACCGCTTCGAGGACAAGCCGGACGCCATGCGGCAGGCGGGCATAGCATACGCGGTGGATCAGATTATCGACCTCATATCGAACGGCGTGCGCGGCATCCACATCTACACGATGAACAAGCCTTCCGTCGCAAGGGACATCTTGGGATGCGTAGACGCAATCGTAGCGGCAAGCAACTGCAGGTAGCATGAAACGAAACGCAAGCCCGTATCCGTACCGCAAAGGGAAAGTAAGGCCGCCGTCGGAGCGGCGCGTCCGAAAAACCGCTTCCCGCCCGCTCTCCTCATTCAACGTCATGCTCTGCTACGCGACCATGTTCACCACGCCGCCAAGCGCCGCAGCATCATTCCGCTACGTGGCGACAGCGGCGTTCAAATTCTTCATCTTCCAGTACATGGAGAAGCTGCACCTGCTCCACATCCCCGTCAAGCACGTAGACCACGCGCTCGACAGCAGGATACCGTTCCGGCCGGACAGCCTGCACATCTACATGGATTTCATCAACTACTGGATACGCTGCATGGCAATGCTGGAGCGCAGGTTCGGCATATACAACGGCTCCAAGCTCTGCGCGGAATACCTGCGCTACCTTACGCTTGTCTACGACGAGGCCTACAGGCTGTACCGGGAATGCATGACGACCACGTGCCGCCCCCCCTGCGACAAGAAGCGGATAGCCGCCCTGCGGAAGGCAGACCCGCACTACATGTGCGTGCCGAGCCTGCACATCGCCATCATCTGCCTGACATTCAGCTTTTACCGGATGCTCTTTGTGCGAGAGCGCTTTACAAAAGACGAAAAAGAGCGCTGGGGGCGCGAGCTTTACATCCGTGCCGTCCAGATAGCGGAATCCGTGCTCTACCTGAAGCAGCACAGCGTGAACTGCATCCCGGCGGCGCTGTACATGCTCACGCGCATTGTCCCGGAGCTCTTTACGCCGACGGACGCGACCGCATTCATCCACCAGATGTTCAGCACGTCAGGAGACATCAGCGCGGAAGAAAAAAAGGCGGTGACGGAATATATGGATTTTATGTACGAGCGATTCCTTCTGGAAGGCTGCCTTGAGGACGACTGGCGCGCCCCGGTTCTCAGATGGCTGGGCAGCTACCAGCCGAGCATGCCGCAGGAACAGGCAGAAGAGGCGGCAGCCCCCTGAGCGCACAAGCGGCGCCCGCGGAAGATGTACCGCCGGGCGCCGCTTGTGCGCGCTGCATGCAGAAGACTGCCACCAATGGACAAACTGTGCCTCAGGCCCCCAATGAGATGCGCTGCCAGCAAAGCCTCAGAGCGGTTCTAGTATTCATCGCCAAAGGAAGACTTTTTGTACAGCGCGGCCTGACCACTCCGCTGGGTGGCAGTGTGCACGCCCGGCCGGGTGTGGGAGCCGCCCTTTGCACGGGAACGGAATCCGCCGCGCTCACGCTCATGGTGGCGCTCGCGATCGCCCCGCCCGACAGCATAGCGCTCATGCTCGCCGCCAAAGCGATCAGAACTAAAGCGATCACCGCCGAAACGGCCGCCACCAAAGCGGCGCCCACCATCACTTCTTCCGCCGGATGCCCGCACATCCTCATGCATGTGCGGCAGCGAGCGGTCGTTCTGGGAAAGCTCTATCGCCCGACGCGCGGCATCGCCCGGCAGCGAAAGCAGACAGAAGCGGTCCGCCATGTCTATAGCGTCAACCTGCCGCCCCGGTATGTGGAGCAGGCCGGAGAAGAAGTCCGCAATCCGCCGCGGATTGAATCCGTCCTGCCAGCCCATCTGCACGTACAGGCGCACCTGGTCGCCGCCCGCCGCATCCCCCGCAAAGTCGCGGCCACCAAAATCGCGTCCGGCAAAATCACGGCCGCCGCGCTCGCGCTCCCTGCGGGACTGCTTAGCCCCGCGCTCGGATGAGGCAAAGCTGCTCACTTTGCCGTAGCGCTTGCGGCTCAGGGCATTGCCGTAGGTGGCAGCAAGCAGAGAAGCGACGACTTCCTGGGCATTCTGGTTGCGACAAAGCTCCTCGGCCAGCTGGTCAAAAACCGGGTCGCCCTTGCGCAGGTGCGGGGCTTCTTGTTCCGCCGCGGCACCATCCTGTGCAGCAGGAGCCACAGCCGGCATATCACCATCAGCGGAGAAAACTGCCGCCTCAGCAAAGGAGTTTCCGTCTGACGCAGGGGCAACGCCCTTTGCAGCAGGCTCCTGGCGCTCCTCACCAGCCTTCAGGCCGAGCTTCTCCTTTACCTCGTCAAAGAGGCGGTCTTTCTTTACCGCAAGGACTTCTTCCACGGAAGGAACCTGCCCCTCAAGCATCTCGCCCTTGGCGCTGCGCTTGACGGCGTTGCGCAGGTACGTCAGCTTCCGGCGCTGCTCCTCCGGGCGCACAAAGGTAACCGCCATTCCGGCGGCACCGGCACGCCCCGTACGCCCGATGCGGTGCACGTAGGTGGGGCCGTCAAACGGCAGGTCATAATTGACGACATGGGTCAGGCCGCTTATGTCTATGCCGCGCGCGGCAACGTCCGTCGCAACAAGCACGCGCGTCTTTTTTGAGCGGAAGCGGGCAAGAATCTTCTCGCGCTGCCCCTGCGGGATATCGCCGTGGAGCGCCGCCACCTGATAGCCTTTCTCATCAAGCGCCTTGCTCACGGCATCGGCGTCGGCCTTGCGCTGCACAAAGACCAGCCCGTAGAAATCGGGGGATATATCAATCAGGCGGATGAGCGCCTCGGTCTTCTCGCTCTCGCGGACAATCCAGTAGCGCTGCTCGATAAGGAGCGGCTCCTCGACGACGCCCTCCTCCTCCACAATCTCGTAGTCGCCCATGAATTTTCCGGCGATTTTGAGAATCGGAGCGGGCATCGTCGCGCTGAACAGAAGGACGCGGCTGTCAGGATTGGCGGAGGCAAAGATGTTCTCTATGTCCTCCACAAAGCCCATATCCAGCATCTCGTCGCCCTCGTCAAGGATAAAGTATTCGATTTTGTCAATCTTGAGGACGCCACGGTCAATCAGATCCTGCACGCGCCCCGGCGTGCCGACCACAATCTCCACGCCCCGGCGCAGGCTGCGGATCTGCTCGCCCATAGATGCGCCGCCGTACACAACCGCCACGCGCGGGTAGCGCCCCGTCGTAAAGGAAGCAAGCTCGGTGCTGGTCTGTATCGCAAGCTCGCGGGTCGGCTCAAGGACGATGGCCTGCACGTGGTCGCTCTCCTCGCGGAGGCGCTGCACGAGCGGAAGCCCGAAGGCCGCGGTCTTGCCGGTGCCGGTACGCGCACGCGCGATGACGTTGGCATCCCCGCCCAGCAGACGCGGAATAGCCAGCACCTGAATCGGAGACGGCGTGACAAAGCCCTTCTTCCTGATGGCGGCAAGCACAATCTCGTCAAGCCCCAAGTCCTCAAATGAGATGGTATCGTCTCCGGAATCCTCTTCGGAAGCAGCGGGCGCTGGGGCAGCAGCCGGAGCTGTAGCCGGAGGCACGGCAGCTGCGGAAACGGTGGGCATGGCAGCCGCAACAGGAGCCTCGGCAGCCGTAGGTGCCACGGCAGCATCCTGCGGAGCTACGGCAGCTTCCTGCGGAGCTGCGGCGCCTTCTGAGGCAAATGCTGATGATTCCGCAGGCTGCACGGCAGCCTGCCCGTTGAGAGAGAGATTTTCTTCCATTATGTTACCCCTGCGCACCAAGGCGCTTCATGAAAGCCGGGCACCGCATAATGAAAACATGTTAACGAATCTGAAAATACGCTAAAATTTTCCCCTGAACCGTGTTGCGGCAACAGACTTGCATGATTCTGAAATATAAGAGCCCGTCCCGGAACTCGTCCGACTTCTGGAACTTCCGCTCTAGTAAGTGCCTGCACTATAGCAAATTCGCAGGCTTAGTGCAAGTACAGTTTGCTAAAAAAACGCACTTTTTTCAATATTTTGCAATGCAGGCAGCGGCAGGAAGCACATAAAATGCGGCGCGCATTGCCACCTCCCGCCGCGCAGAGCACGGCGCAGGCAAAGCCAAGTATCGATTTCTTTTTCATGGCAAAACCACCTTTTGCAGCCTGAAAGCCCCGGCATGCTGTCAAACTGGCACAGAGATGCCTTCCAGCAGACCAAAAAATTTTAGCAGAATATTTAAATACGGAGTAAAACAATATTTTTACTCCATGTGATAAAGCTGATACCAAGTTTCACTCCATGTCAATAAGAAAACACGAGCTTCAGCTCCATTAGAATGAGGGACGTGGACAGTTTTTTTGACGATTTCAGGATGAACATGAAGTACTACCGGGAGCTGCGGGGCTTAAGCCAATCGGAGCTTGCCATACAGGCGGACAGCTCGAACGGTATGATAGGCAACATAGAGGCGGGCAAGGCGCACCCGTCGTTCAAGAGCATCCTCTCCATTGCGGAGGCGCTGCACATCCACCCTGCCGACCTTTTCCTGCGAGACGCATCGCAATCAAAGGAAGACATACGCCGCATCCTGACGGAACGGCTCTGTGATGACATAAAAAGGCTTGTGGACGCAAGCCTTTCCTGAAGAATCCCGCACGGCCGCCATTCGCCCGCACGGCACTGCGCGCGCATGCATTCCGGGCAGCGGCCGCATTCCCCGCGCACCGGCGGCAGAAGCCGCGCCGCCAAATCTGGTGCTCAGCCGCAAAGGCGCCCGGCACCGGGGCAGCTGCTGCCCGTGCCCGCACGGCCTCCATTGCGCACGGCACTGCGGGAACGGCGTCATGAAATGAATGCAAGCCCATCCTGTTCATACAGCCCAAGTTTTCCGTCATGGGAGAGAAGCACATAATCGTCTGAAATACACATTGCTATCAATGCCCTGTCAAACGGATCCCTGTGCTTTTCCTTCATGGGAATCGCACAATATTGCTTTACAGCAGAAACAGGGAGCTGAACGATTTTAATGTTTTGCTCGTCACAAATTTGAACTAAGTCATCGATTTTAAGCCCCTGCAAATCCAACTTCTTAATGGCAATTTTAATCGCAATCTCCCACAGGCTGACCGTGGAGATGGAAATATCGTTCATTGGATTTTCAATAATCTCAAAAGCCTTTTTCGGCACTTTTTCAGGCGAAACCGCGAGCCATATCAAAATATGAGTGTCTATCAGATATTTCATAACGCCAACAAGTCCTCTTCCGACATTTCCCAGTCATCGGAGAAAGATGCCGTAGCACGGCCAGCGAATTTTCCAAAGCTTCGTTTTTCCAAAGTTTTCCCGCCTTGCTCTTTGTTCATCTTCCCAAGAGAAATAACAAGATTATAAACAATGAGCTGCTGCTCATCAGTAAGCGTTTCATAATTCTTTTTCAAAACATCGTAAAACATTTCACTTCTCCATAAATTATCACTAATTACGAGACCTGCTCGGGAAACCGATATTTTCCGCACAGCTCCTGCAGTTTTTCAGGCTGAAGCCTTGCAAAAACACAGCCTTTTAAGCCTGCTGATTCAGAAAGAGCAGTTTCCGGACAGCGCTATTTATTATACTATACTTTTGCGCTTTCTTCACCAGCTTCCGCGGAAATCGTTTTTTGAGCAGCAGAAAGACGAACTGCCCGCGCCGCCGCGGCACGCGCACGCATTCCGTGCAGCGGCCGCATTCCCCGCGCACCGGCGGCAGAAGCCGCGCCCCATAACGCCCGTGCCCGCACGGCCGCCATTCGCCCGCACGGCACTGCGCGCGCTGAAAAAAAATGTGCCGCCCCCCCCAGAAAAAAAATTCCTGCGGAACATGCGAAAAACCCGCAGCCGCTGACTATCTATAGCTACGGGAGGCACCGTCTCCCGAAACATCCGGGCGCGCGTCCAGGGGCAACGGCTCTGAAACGCGCCCGCTTTCCAAGGAGTCAGCATGAATATCAAAAAGAGGGCGGTAATCGCAGCGCGGATTCTTGCGCTGGCGGCGGCGGCAGCGGCACAGGACAACGTATTCCGCGGGCTGGATTTCCACACGGCGCTCACGGGCACCGTCCCGTACCGGGCGGAGAAGGAATGCAGCTTTGTGGCGACGGCCGGGCTGCGGGCGCGGACAGAGCACTTCTCCGCCATCGCGTCGGTGTCGCAGAAGGAGCAGCTGCTGCTGCAGGAGCCGGAGCAGTGGCTGACGCAGGAGGAGCCAGCAGGAAGGACGGCGAGGTTCGGCGTACAGTTCGGCGGCGGCGGGGCAAGCGTGCCGTACCGGGCGGAAGTCTTTGCGGGCACCCTGCGCTATGCGCGCGCGTGGTCACGCCTCAAATCGCCGCTGCCGGGCTTTCCGTCACCGCTCTCAGGCCCAAGCCTGCCCCTGCCCGGAATCGCGCCCGCGCTCCCCGGCTTTACGTCGGCACAGGCGCCGCTCTCCGCCGCCCTCTGCCTGACCCCGTCGCACAACGGCACGCCGCTGCCGGTCATCCAGTGCATGTGCACCGAGGGCGGCACCGGGGCGGCGAGCCTTACCGAACGGCTCTCCTTCGGGGGCATACGGGCGACGGCGGCGCTCAGCGGCGGCACATTCGTGCACGGGCAGCAGCAGGCAGGCAAATCGTGGTTCCTCAAGGAGGCGTTTTACCGGGAACGCCCCTACGGCGCGGCGGACGCGGAATTCACCCTGTCGTCAAAGCTGTTCAGCGGCGCGGTGCTACTCGGTATGGCGGAAAATCCCGCCGGCGGGCTGCAGGACGCATTCTACTGGCTCAGGGCGGAAAGCTCCGCGCAGTTCGGGGCGCTGCGCATAAAGGCATCCGCGTTTTCGGCGCAGCAGCCGGACATGCTGCTTCCCACCGGCAAGAAGCTTATGGTGCGCGGACAGCTCCAGCTGAGCCCTCAGCTTACGTTCAAGTTCCCCGCGGGAACGCTGCGGACGGGCATCGCGCTGCAGCAGACGGAGCGGCTGATTCCCGCAAAAGGCAAGGAGGAAGCCCGCTTTGCCGACGAATACAAGTGCAAGGCGGCGACATCATTCACCTTCGGCAAGGGCAGCGTGCAGGCGCAGTGCGGCGGCAGCATCGCCGCCAAGGACGGCAGCAAAAGCAGCTCGGCGAGGCTCTCGTTCAGCTACACAGGGGCAAGCCTCCATTCCACGACGGCGGCGGCGGTCTCCTTTTCGGGAAAGAACAGCACGCTCACCTTCTCCGAGCGGATATGCCCCAAAAACACAGCGTTCTCTTCCATTAATATGCAGACCGCGCTGCAATTCAAGGACGGCGTCTACGAGCGCACAAAGCTTTCCGGCGGGCTCCAGCTCAGCTGCAAGGCGCACGGCATCCAGTGGAACGGCAAGCTTTCCCTGTCGGGCAGCTTCTGAGGCGCTTTCCGCGGCGCAGGCCGCCATTCCTCCGGAATCGCAAGAAATTCTTACAGGAATTCTCTTACATTTAACGGAAAACGCTATTGAAATTCAGCAGCTTTTGTTGTATAGTGGTGCAGGTATTGTATCATAAGGGATAGTATTTTCCACGGCATGATACGAGACACGAAGGGCTCAATGCCCTGCACTCAGGAAATCTTTTTTGAGAGGTATACAATATGAGCTTTGATATTACAAAAGTTCGTAATATCGGAATCAGCGCCCACATTGACTCTGGTAAGACAACAACTTCAGAACGTATCTTGTTCTACTGCAACAAGATTCACCAGATTCACGAAGTACGCGGCAAAGACGGCGTCGGTGCTGTAATGGACAACATGGATTTGGAGCGTGAGCGCGGAATCACCATCCAGTCCGCAGCGACGCAGGTTCAGTGGAAAGACATCACCATTAACCTTATCGACACTCCCGGTCACGTGGACTTCACCGTCGAAGTAGAGCGCTCACTCCGCGTTCTTGATGGCGCAATCATGATTCTCTGCGCAGTCGCAGGCGTCCAGTCACAGTCAATCACTGTAGACC
>DGUD01000023.1 GCA_002393865.1 Treponema sp. UBA4319 | reverse complement strand
GGCAGTCCGGGTGTTTTTCCGCTGGGAGCGCATTTTTGTTTTCATGCTGAAGCCCTGCTCCGCCTGTATTACTAGTTGCATTTTCACTGCATTTGCGTGTATAATACTAGACGTATGTCTGATAAAAGCTTCATGGTTCTGGACTTGCTGAGTCTGGACTTGAAAGGACATGATTCTCTTAACCTCCGCTGCATCGGCGGCAGACGCGGGCTTTCGCGCGAGATTCCGCTACCGGACATCAACCGGCCCGGTCTTGCGTTCTCCGGCTTTTTTGAGTCCTTTGCCTTTGACCGTGTGCAGCTGGTCGGGCGGGGGGAGTACGCATATCTTCAGAAGCTTCAGCGGGAGAACGATTTCTCTTCTATAAAATGCCTGTTCTCCTACAATATACCCTGCGTCGTTTTTACCCATAGCCTTGTTCCGGACGAAGTTTTTCTTTCTCTGGCGGAATCGTCCGGCTGTCCCGTGCTGCAGAGCGACCTTGAGACCACCGATTTTTCCACGCGGCTCCTGCGGGTGTTCGCGAATGTCTTTGCGCCCAAGAAGACGATGCACGGCGTTCTGGTGGAGATGTACGGCGTCGGCGTGCTGCTTACCGGGGACAGCGGTGTCGGCAAGAGCGAGACCGCGCTGGAGCTCGTTGAGCGCGGGCACCGGCTTGTGGCCGACGACATCGTGGAGCTGCGCTGTGTGAACGGCAATTCCGTGCTGGGGCGCGGCGCGAACAAATTTATCAGCCACCACATGGAGATTCGCGGGCTGGGTATCATCAATGTCTCCCAGCTCTACGGTGTCGGCTCCGTCCGGGAGGAGAAGGAGGTGCAGCTTACGGTCAAGCTGGAGGCGTGGAAGCAGGACAAAGTCTACGACCGCCTTGGCACCGACACCCATACCATAGAGCTGCTCGGCGTGAAGATTCCGTACATAGAGATTCCCGTCAAACCGGGGCGCAACATCCCCATTATCATCGAGGTCGCCGCCATGAACGAGCGCCTCAAGTCTATGGGCTACTATTCCGCACGGGAATTCAACCAGAACGTGCTCAAGTGGATTGAGTCCGGCGAGGCGCAGACCACGTATTACAGCAGCGAGGATTCGTACTGAGCGCCCGTGTACCGGCGGCAGAAGGCTGCCTCCCGCAGCTTTTCTTGGGGAGCCTTCCGGCGCCGGGAATATGACGAGAACGAGAGGGCGGCGCAAAAGCTGCGATGCTTTGCGGCCGCCCGTAGTGTCCGGCGGAGCCGCGGTGCCCGCAGGGTCGGCGGTATTGCCCGGAGACCCGGCTGGTTCCTGCGCTTTGCCGGGGGATACAGGGCTGCCCGGAATCGGCTTGTCCGGCGCCCCCTGATGGATTTGGCTTTCCGGCCAACAACCTTGGAAATCCGCATTTTTGCAAGGCGCGTGCCTGAGAAAATGCAAGCTTGGGAGGAAACCCTCGTGGTGCCCGAACAGGCCTATTCACAGAAAAAAGAGGAACCGTACCGTGATTGAAAAGATTCTGACTGTTCGTAACAGGGCCGGGATTCATGCCCGTCCTGCCGCGCTGATTGCGCAGACGGCAAATAAATTTGCCTCCGAGATTATCCTTGAGAAGGAGTCTACGACGGTGAACGCGAAATCCATCATGGGGGTCATAACGATGGCCGCCGGATACAATACGACCCTTACTCTCCGGGTTGAGGGGGCGGACGAGAAGGATGCCGCCGACGCGATTGCAAAGCTGTTCGAGTCCAAGTTTGAAGAGGAATAAGCCCAGATGATGACGCTTACGGATCGTCAGAGGGCTGTGCTGGATTTCATAGCGCGCTTTTCGGAGGAGCATGCCTATCCCCCCACGGTGCGCGAAATCGGCGAGCATTTTGACGTCTCGCTGCGTGCGGTGCAGGACCACGTCTCTGCGCTGCAGAAAAAAGGCTACATATCGCTGATTCCAAAGCGCTCCCGCTCCATCCGTGTGCTGAAGGACGAACGCGCGCAGGCCGTTCCCTATGCCGTGCGGGTTCCCCTGCTGAAGGGGCTTCCCCCTGCGGGGCAGCCGCTCCTCTGCGAGGAGAACGTCAGCTCGTATATCGGTATGGCGGAGCCTTCCGTCCAGAAGGGAACGTCGTACTTTGCCCTCCGCGTGCAGGACGATACCATGCGTGGCGCCGCCATCCTTGCGGGCGATGTCGCCGTCGTGAGGGTCGCCGACGCGGCCGAGGACGGGCAGATTGTGGCGGTTTCCGTCGAGGATGCCCTGCGGCTCAGGCGCTTTTACCGGGAAAGCTCCCGTGTGCGGCTGCAGCCGGAGGATGGCATCTCGCCGCCTGTGTACTGCCAGGACGTGCGCATCGAGGGCGTGCTGTCCGGCATTGTCCGTGCGTACTGAAGATGTCCGAAGCTGAAGTCTACCTTTTTACTGGCCCGGAGAACGGAGAAAAGAACGATGCCGTGGCCGCAATCCGCGACGCCGCGCTCAAAAAGAACGGCACGCTTGACGAATACAAATTCTACGCATCGGAAGCCCGCGTCGCGGATGTCGTCGCGCAGCTCCAGAACGCGAGCCTCTTTTCCCCGGCGCTCTTTGTCCGCTTGAAGAATGCGGAGCTGATAAAGGGCAAAGCTGACGTGGAGCTGCTCGTGTCCTACATAAAAAGCGCGGTGGGCAGCCCGAACACGCTTGTCCTTGAGTCGGACGAGAACAGCGTCGAAAAAAAAGTGGAGTCCGCCGTGCCAAGTGGCCACAAGCGCATATTCTGGGAGCTCTTCGAGAACCAGAAGCCGCAGTGGGTGCAGCGCTACTTCCAGCGGAACGGCTTTTCCGTCACGCCAGACGCGGTCGAGCAGATACTTGACATGGTGGAGAACGACACGGAGAGCCTCCGCTCGGAATGCTCCCGCTTTTTCTTCTGCTTTGAGCAGGGGCACCGGGTCACCGCGGAGGATGTGGACAAAATTCTTTCCCACAACCGTGAGGAGAACGCCTTTACGCTGTTTGACGCGCTTGCGGACGACAGCAAGTCTCCGCGCGACAGGCTGGAGACATCCCTCGGCATCCTGCAGAAAATCCGCCTTTCCCGTGACTCCCGCAGCTTTACGCTCGTAGCGGGGCTGACCTACTGCTTCCGCCAGCTGCGGCTCTGGCACAGCCTGCACTCAAAGGGAGCTTCCCCGACGGAAAGCCAGCTGCGTGCCGCCGGTTTTGCCGGCAAAAAGGTGCAGGCACGCTGCCGGCGCGCGGCAAAGATATGGGGCCCCGGCACCACCGCCTCCATCCTTTCCCTGCTGGCGGATACCGATATCGCCATCCGGAGCGGCGGCGCCGCGCAGGAGGAGGTGCGGCTGAGCATGCTGCTGTATGCGGTCGTCATAAAAAACGGGATCTACCCCGCGGAATACGAGGCTTTGTAGGCGTGCCTACGCAAGGTTCATGCCGTCCAGTATGCCTTTGAGCGCCACAAGCTCTTCTTTTGTCAGCGTGATGCCCTTGCCCATCTTGTCGTGCCCCGGTGCCCACGGGCGGATATCGTATTTTGCGGGGCGCTCGCTCCACGACACAAGGTTGAGCTCGGTTTTCCACCCGCCCTTGCCTTCCGACAGCGTGCCGTAAGACTGCTCGATTTTGAATGTAAATTCGTCTGCCATAAAAACTCCTGAGCCGCTCTCAAAAGCCGCTTGCTTTTGAAATGTGCCTGCAAATTCTGGGACTTCCTCTCCTTGCGGGCGCGGCGTCTGCTCCTCCGGGAGCATGTGCTCCGACCCATGTAACTATTATATAATGCTTTTGTTTTAAAAAGAAGAGCGGCTTTCCTGAAAGTCGCGGAAAAACTGCGGCTGAGGCAGCTCCTGCCTGAAAAAAAGACAAAACTGCTTGCTAAAAGTCCGATAATGTAAATAATAGAGGGAGTTTTGCGGAGCCGCGCTGAAAGGCGGTGTGGCATCGCAATATTCTGAATGATATCTGAAATTATTCATCCGGAATGCCTGCTATAGAAAAGTTGCCGCTGGAAACAGAGTTTTCGGCGGCTTCCTAAAATAGATTTGGAGGAAAAATGAAAAAGTTCAGACGCGTTGCCCTGCTGGCGCTGGCAATTGCATCCTTGCTCTGCGTGGGCTGTAAGTCCACAAAGGTTGAGGACAAGCCCGGTCAGGGGACGGAGAGCACGACGGACGGAAGCGGCAGGAACGGTTCCGGCACGGACAAGAATTCCGGCACGGACGGGAACGGCAAGAATCTGTCGGGGTCATCGACCGGTAAGGACGGCAAGAACGGCGGGAATGGTTCCGGCAAAGACGGTTCCGGCGCCGAGGATATAGGCTCCCTGCTGAGCAAGGTAAAGAATTCGCGGCAGAATGCGATTGACGCTGGTGCCGACGACGCGCTTTCCAAGGCCTTCAAGGCGGCCGAGGCCGAGTACGAGCGCCTGCGCAAGCTCGCGGAGCAGGGCGATGATTCCGCTGCCCTCGCCGAACGTCTGAAGAACCTGAATGATTTCTACGAGGGGCTCTCTGCCTTTGCGGACGCAAAGAAGAAAAAGGAGCGCATCGACCAGAACGGCTATGCCGGGCACAGCCGGAAGGCATACGACCACGGCTCATCCCTGCTGGACGAGCTTTCCGATATCGACGATTTTGCGGCGCGACTGGAGGCTGATGCCGCCGCGTTCGAGGCGGGCGGGAAAGCCGCGACGAGCGGTTCCGGCACGGAATTCCTCAAGAAGGCGCGGCAGGCAGACCAGGACTTTGCCGCCGTATTCAAGGCTGCCGCCAACAACGAGCGCAGCGAGGCGCTCAAGGCAAAGAAGCAGGCCGACGGCGTAAAGGCCTCCGTGTCCCGCAAATCCGACTACGACAACGGCGTGAACACCTTCCGCACCGGCGATAACAATTATGTGACCGGCAGTATCGAGGACTCCATCCTCAACTACATCGATGCAAAGGAGATGTTCGCAAAGCTGTACAGCGAGATAGCAAAGCTCCGCGCCGCCGCCGAAAAGCGTATCGAGGCCGCAAAGAAGCGCGTGAGCCGCAGCGATGCCAACGCCGGCGAGGCCGACCGCACCGATCCGCTCACGGAAAAGATTGTGGGCATAGAGGATCCTGACGCGAAGCTCCTTGAGGACGACGACTTCTCCGAGGCGGAGAATTCCTTTGTCGAGCTGGACGAAGAGCTTTCTGTGGGAGGCAACTGATGAGGCGGATTCTGTCGATTTTTATCGCGCTGCTGCTTTCTGCGGGGCTTGTCTCCGCTGCCAGCTACAGCTACAAGAACAATACATACCTGAAGCTCGCGCAGGAATATTCGGTGAAGGCCCAGAAGGCTTTTGACGCGGGCGAGTACGCGCTCGCGGAGGAATACGCGCTCAAGGCCGAGGAGAACGCCGCGCTTTCCGACGAATTCCTGAAGCACATGAAGAACAGGGAGGATGTCGATTCCCTGATGGCGACGGCAAAGAAGCGCCTTGACTACGCGCGCTCCATCCATGCGGACGAGAACTACCCGATTGCCTTCAATGCGGCGGCCGACTACTACCAGCGCGCGCTGGAGGCCTACGACAAAGAAGACTACGAGAATGCGGCCGATTACGCCCGTAAGGTGCTCATGACGCTGGCGCAGATAAAGGAAATGCGCATCCTGCCCCAGTATTATGTGGTGCAGCCGTGGGAGACGACCAAGGACTGTTTGTGGAACATCGCGAAGCGGCCCTACGTGTACAACAACCCGTGGTTGTGGGAGAATCTGTACGAGACGAACAAGGACAAGTTCCCCCGCAAGAACGACCCGAACCTCATCGTGCCGGGCATGAAGCTGGAGATTCCTTCTATCTCCGGCGAATTCCGCAGCGGCACCTATGACCCCAACGAGGAATACGCCACGTACGGGGAAGACTGACCGTATGCCGGGCGGGGGCTTTCCCCGCTGGCAAAAGGCCGCGCAGGGCATGAGGCATGCTCCGCGCGGCTTTTTTTTGTTTTCCGGGTGTGAGGCGGACCGCGGGCTTTAGCGCATTTTCTCGCGGTAGAGCGCGAGGGCTGCCGCCATGAGCGCGTGGGGGAATTCCTCGCTGCCCATGCGCCGGAACACCTCCTGCTGGCTCATCTCCATGCAGCGCACGAATTCGTCGCTGTCCAGATGCTGTGCTCCCCCGGTGCTGAGCTTTTCCGCGCAGTAGACGTAAACGTGGTTGCTGAACAGCGCCGGATTCGGGTTCATCCTGCCAAGGAATGTCAGCTCCGCCGACTCCGCGCCGGTCTCTTCCTTGAGCTCCCGCAACGCCCCTGCCTCAGGCGCCTCGCCTTCCTCTATGACGCCGCCGGGGAATTCTATGCTCAGCGCCTGCTCCCCGTGCCTCCACTGCTTTACCATCAGGAACTTGTCGCCCCTGACCGGAATCACGATGACCCAGTCGCGGGCCTCGTTCACGATGTATGTCCCCTGCTGCCCGTCCGGCCCGGTGCTGCTGCGCTCCGTCACCGTAAAGACGGGCGTCCTGCACAGCTCCCGCCGTGCCGTCTGCCTCCACGCGAGGGCGCTGTCATCCTGTCCTGCCATGTCCTGCCTCCTCTGCGCCCGGCCGCCTGCCATGTCCGTGGCGCCGTGCCGGGCGAAAAAACTTTTGCATTATTGCCGCATTTTGTTTATAATAATATGGGTGGGAATAATGCGCAACGGGGCGACCGGCATGCGTTTTTGCGGGAGAGCAAGGGGGTTGGTTCATGGCGATTATCACTATTTCACGGCAGGTAGCTGCCCTTGGCGACGAGATTGCGGCGGCCGCGGCAAAAAAAATCGGCTACACGTTCATCGACCGCAGGCAGATAGAGCAGCGCATCGTGGCGCTCGGATTCCCTCATGCAAGGCTCGGCAAGTACGACGAGCGCAAGCCCGGCTTTTTCGCGAGCCTTGTGAAGGACAGGGACGAATATCTCAATTATCTCCAGTTCGCGGTGCTTGAGGCGGCGGAGAAGGGGAACTGCATCCTTATCGGGCGCGGCGCCTTCTCCATTCTGGAGGATGTGCCCGGCCTCATATCGCTGCGCTTTGTGTCCAAGGATTCCGTCCGCATGGAACGCCTGAAGACCGAGAAATCGTGGAACGACAAGCAGGCCCTGTCCCTGATGGAGGAGAGCGACGCGAACCGCCGCGGTTTCCACAAGAGCTTCTTCAATGTGGAGAACGAGGCGCCGCAGCACTATATGCTCACGCTGAATACGGGCGCGTTCTCCCTTGACGAGTCGGTGCGGCTCATCGAGGATGTCGTCAGAATCTGCGCCACGCAGGAAAAGGACGCGGCTGGCAAGAAAAAAGTCTCCCAGCTGCTCAAGGGGCAGCAGCTGGTGAACCAGCTGCTCTTTGACTTCCACCTGAACATCAGCTTCCTCCGCGCGGTGGTGGACGGTGACGTCATCACCCTGCAGGGCGTCGCCGATTCCCAGGCGCTTGCGGAGCGCGCGGTGCAGACCGCCGCAAAAATCCTGCCTACCTGCGAGATCCGCTCCGCCATCAGCATCGTGCAGGATTTCAAGGCCTACCAGTAAGGCCGCTGCGCCGCTGCCCGGCTTTCCGCCAGAATCGGATGCCCCCCCCCGCCGGGCGCGCGCATCCGTTTCTTTGTTTCCCAGGCTGAATCCCTGCGGCGTACACGGAGCACAAACGTCCTCTGCTTCTGGACAAGCTGCACGGATTTATCTATACTAGAACAATGAAGATTTCGAATACGTTCACGTTCACGAGGGTTCTGCTTGCCCCTGTATTTTTCATTATATATTATCTTCCGCTGTGGATCGGGAGCCCGGTGGCCAGCCCGCTGCAGATTGCCTCTGTCTGCGTGCTTCTGCCGCTGCTCGCTTTCGCGGAATTCACGGATTTTCTTGACGGCTATACGGCCCGCCGCTTCAACGAGGTGAGCGATTTTGGCAAGATGTTCGACCCCTTTGCCGATGTCTTCCTGCACCTCTCCACGTTCACCTGCTTTATGCTGGCGGGCTACATGCCTGCCGTCTGCTACATGCTCATCCTCTACCGGGAATTCTCCCAGAATTTCCTGCGGATGGTCGCTGCAAAGCGGGGGACTGCTATCGCAGCCCGCAAGGGAGGTAAGCTCAAGACGGTGAGCTATGTCGTGGCGTGTTTTGTGTCCCTCGTACAGGAAGGGCTTGTCCGCACCGGGCTTGCCGCCGCCTGGGGGGTCGATATGCAGCTGTTCCACATGGCAGGGGTCTGCGTCTATGCCCTCTGCGTGCTGCTCGCCTATGTATCGTTCGTCGATTACCTGCGGAATTTTGGGTCGGTGCTGAAGAACGCCGCCGACGGCAAATAAAAAAACAAAAAAAAAGAAGAAAAAGTATTGACAAGGATCGCGCGTGGTGATATAGTCTTACTCACTTACCACGGGTAAGCAAGCTATTTGACAGCAAAGGGAAGGAAAGAAGAGGACAAAGGTCAGCGACCAGAGGATATGCCGGACGGCAAAGCGGGGCAGGTGAGCCCCGCCTCCGGCGGCGGTCCT
>DGUD01000178.1:13594-22419 GCA_002393865.1 Treponema sp. UBA4319 | reverse complement strand
GGAAGCGGAAAAACGCCCGGGCTGCCATTTGCAAAGCGAAGCGTGCAACAGGCAGTCCGGGTGTTTTTCCGCTGGGATCGCATTTTTGTTTTCATGCTGAAGCCCTGGACTTTTTGCGCAAGCCTCTTGCATTTTTTTTTCGGATAGTGTATAGTAGGCAGCGTTACACGGGGATATAGCTCAGTTGGTAGAGCGTGTGGTTCGCAATCATAAGGTCACCGGTTCGACTCCGGCTATCTCCAGCAAAGGGAATTTCCGCAGGGAATTCCCTTTTTTTATTCGCGCGGAAGGATGTTCCGGCACACACGGCGGAGATTCCTCCCGTCACCAAGGAACAGAGGAAGGTCTGGCGCATGAGACAGGAAGAGCTTGCCCGCGACGCGGCAAAACTGGAGGAAAGGGAGCGCAAGGCGCATATCACCGTGACAAAGGGGCTCCAGCATATTTTCAACGACACTGTCATCGTGCGGGTAAAGGACGCGGAGGATCTGTACAATCCCTACGACCCGACCCCGGAGGAGGACCGGGATCTGAACGAGGACGTAGAGGCCTATATCCTCAAGCAGATGAAGCGGCTGCCCAAGAAATCCCACATCACCATACATCTTTTTATACCGGAGGCGACGCTGACGGAGGAGCGGCTCAAGACGATTCCCGCAAGCTTTACGAACTATTTCCGCGCGCGGGCAATCGACCATCTGGTGCGCAACAACCGCCGATTCCTACGCTGGACGCTCAACCTGCTGTCCGGCATCGTATTCCTTACCGCCTGTCTCCTTGTGGCGCACCTGCTCAAGATTCAGGCGCCGAACCATCCGTTCTACAACGTGCTCAGCGAAGGCCTCAGCATCATCGGCTGGGTGGCGCTCTGGGAGCCCGCGAGCTACCTGCTCTTCGGCTGGAAGACAGACCTGCGCGAGCAGCACACCTACATGCGCCTGCACGGCGCCGACATCTCGATTACCGCGACCGACGTGCGCACAAACACCGCACCCCAAAGCACGCCGCAGCACAGCGGGGACTGACCCCGCACGCTCAGGCTTTCCGCAGCAGCAGCGCCGTGCAGGGCGCGAGCTCAAGACGCAGCGCCGAGTCCGCATGGAAGCGGGCGCCCGTCTGCACATCCGTGTAATCGCCGGAGGGCACGGCGTCAAGCTCCACCCGCGCCGCCGCAAAATCAGCGTTGACAACGACGAGCAGCTTTTCTTCCGCGTTTGTGCGCCAGAAGGCACACTGGCGGTTCCTGGTGAACGCGACGGAAAAATCCCCTGACTGCAGGGCGCTGTGCTCGCGGCGGATGCGCGCCCAGCGGGCAATCAGCGGCGGAAGGAATCCTGTGTCGAAGCCCTGCCGCAGCCGCTCCGGCACCGCGGGCGCAAACGGCGGAAGCGCGGGGCGGAGCTCGCGGTCGCCGCAGTCGCTCCGCTCGCCCTTGATGCCGAACTCGCTCCCGTAATAGATGGAAGGAATGCCGGGAACCGTAAACAGCAGCGCGTACAGGAGCGGAAGGTGGCGTTCAGGGGAAGAAAGCACGCTCCCCGCGCGGTTCACGTCGTGGTTGTCCACAAAGTTGTAGAGTGCGATATCCTTGTACATGCCTTTTTCCGCGTCCGACTCGCGCTCCAGATTGTAGGAGAGCTCAAAGAGGTTCTGATCGTTCAGACTTGACCACAAGGCCTTGTACAGCTGGTAATTCGTAACCGAATCGAGCCGGCCTTCCCGCGCCCAGTCCCGGTAGTCGCCGTGCACAACCTCGCCCATCAGCCAGAAGTCGCGCTTTATTCCCCTGCAGAATGAAGAAAGCGCGTCCAGAAAATCTTTGCTCAGCACATCGGCGGCATCGAGGCGCAGACCGTCAATGCCGAATTCCTCAATCCACATCCTGACGGCCGCAAAGAGGTGGTTCCGCACGTCGGGGTTCGCGCTGTTCAGCTTGACAAGGTTCTTGTGACCCGCCCATCCTTCATAGTCAAAGGGGTCGCCCCACTCGCTCTTCCTGCCGAACGTAAGGTTTGCATACCAGCCGGCGAACTGGCTTTCCCTTCCGTGCTGCTGGATGTCCTTGAACGCAAAGAAATCCCGCCCCGTGTGGTTGAGCACCGCGTCCAGCACGACGGAAAAACCTTTCTCATGGCAGCAGCGGCAGAAGGCCGAAAAGCTTTCG
The DNA here is from genome assembly GCA_002393865.1 of Treponema sp. UBA4319. Lineage (GTDB taxonomy): Bacteria > Spirochaetota > Spirochaetia > Treponematales > Treponemataceae > Treponema_D. The sequence goes on along the minus strand of DGUD01000178.1, from coordinate 20,255 downwards.
TTGTTGCCGAGCCTGCGGTCAATGTGGAAGTAATCCACCGTGTCGTAGCCGTGCGACGTGGATTCGAACACCGGCCCGATAAGAATCGCGTTGCAGCCGAGCGCCCTGATTCTGTCCAAATCGCCGGAAAGCCGCGCAAAAAAATCGCCCGCGGGGCACGCAAAATCGTTGCGCTTCGCCACCCCCGAAAGCCCCATCGCGTAGATGTGGTAAAAAAACTTGTCCGAAAAAAGCGCTGCCATACATTCCTCCTTAGTTTGCGACGCCGTACACAAAGCTGTGCACAATCCGGTAGATGCTTTCGTCCGAAAATTCCATGCGGCCGAGCGCGCGGAGGGCTGCGAGCGAGCAGACCCGGTTGTGGTACAAGAGCGCATACAGCTCTTCCTTTCCGCGCATGTTGCCGAATTCCGCCGCCGAACGCATAAAGAACCCGGTGTACAGCCCCTGGATTTTTTGCGCGAGCGGCGCGTACACGCTCTTGCAGCCGGCGTTTTCGGGCGCGTTCAGCAGGACGCAGTGCAGCATAAAGAAGTCCGGGTGCTCGGCCGCAAAATCAAGCTCGGCGCAGAGGCTGTCGGTCAGCCCCTTGATAAAATCGTGCCGGTAGACAAGCACACCTTCCAGCCGTCCCGCAAGCTCCGCACCCCAGCTGTCCGCGATGGCCGCAAGAAGCCCCTGCTTGTTCCTGAAAAAATAGTACAAGGTGGGCTTGGTGATTCCCGCCGCCGCGCAGATTTCCTGCACTCCCACGCCCTCGTAGCCCTTCCGGGCAAAGAGCGCCACCGCCGTGTTCAGAATAATGTCCCTGCTGTTCCCGTTTGCCATTTTATATACCGTTCGGTACATAAAATACCGAAGGCATCCCTTTCTGTCAAGTACCGCAGCCGTTTTGCCACGGAAACCAGTTTTCTGTTCCGATATCCCCGGAATTCAGGCGGAATTTGCTCTCCGTCGCAAAAAAAATTCAATTTTCTGCGCAAAACGCGCAGGCTGGAACTATCTATAAGGTACAGGGGGACATGCAATGACAAGAAGCATGGGGCGCCGTGCCCGGCTATGCGCCGCGCTATCAGCGCTCTCGTTCGCCGCAGCGGCAGCGGCTGGCGCCGAGACAGGGCTCGAATCGTTATGGAAGACAGGGAAAAGCCGCGGCAGCAGGAATATCGCGGCAGAGCTCGATGTCAGGCAGGCGGAATCCGTGCTGCGTCACAAAGGTGCGCTCTACCCGGTATCGCTGTCCGCGTCGGCGCGCTCAGAATTCAACGATGTGCAGAAGGAGAGCGCATGGTATGCCGCAGACGCGGGCGCGGACATCAGCGTGAGCAAGCCGCTTCCCGGCGGCATGAAAGCGACGGCCGCCATCGCTTATGCGCTCAACCGGGAATTTCTTCCCGCCACGGACGGATACATGCATCAGGAGCTGGCGTACCGGCACATTCCGTCGGCAGCGCTCTCCGTATCGCAGAGCTTGCGGCCGTTCTGGCTGCAGGGGACGCTCACCGACCCGAACACGGCGCTGCTGTGCACCTCGCTGGAGCAGAAGCGGATTTCTCTGGAAGCCGCCGACAAGAGCCTCGTTCTGTCCATCACCGAGCAATACATACAGTTCCGGAAGAACGAGCGCCTTGCCGCAGCCGCACAGAAGAAGCTGGCTTTTTATGACGAAACTGTGCAGGCGCTGCAGGAAAGCTTTGCGGCCGGGGAGAACACCGCCGCCGACGTATGGCGCGCGGACGAAGAGCGCTGGAACTGCCGCCAGAACCTTGACGGCTACCTCAAGAAGCGTCAGGACGCCTACGAATCGCTCAGGCTGAGCTGCGGCAGCGTCCCCCAAGAGATGCTCATGGGCACGCTGCCACAGAACACCTTTCCGCTCTTTGCGGACGACATTGCCGGGCGGCTGCTCAGGAGCCAGCTGTCGCAGCTGCAAAGCAGCACGGTGCTGGAAAAACAGGAATCAGCTCCGGCGCTCGCGCTGAAGGGCTCCGTCGCGGAATGCGGCAACGGCAAGAAACAGAACCTGGGATGGTCGTTCAGCGTGGCGCTCGATTTCTCAAACTTCAGCCTGAGCAGGGGCAAGCTCAGAAAGGAGCAATACCAGCATTCCCGCACAAAGCTGGAGGCTCAGCTGGAAGAAAGCAGGCTGGTGCAGGAAAAGAACCGCCAGCTCTATGCAGGTCTCGTGCAGACATACCAGGAGAAAGTGCAGGAATCGGAGGAGCTATGCGGACAACGCAAGCGCTACGCGGAAGCGGTGCAGCAGGAATTTGCCGCCGGCGGCTGCTCCCGGCTGGACGTGCTTTCCGCATGGAACGAATACGAGGCCGCCGTGTGCATGCAGGAGAATGACCGCGACCTGCTGTGGTACTACACGTGGCTCGGCACTCAGAACAATTGACTTGCGGCTCCCTGTTCCGGGAGCTGCATAACAACACAATAAAAAAGGAGTATGTGCATGAAAGCAAACGGAAACGGAAGCGCATTCAGAAAGCTTGATTACAACGAGCTACTTGCCGTAAACGGCGGCTGGGGCTTCAGGAGCAGCCAGAGTCAGTCCGCGGCACAGGGCAGCAGCGGCTCATCGGGAGGCTCCGCCTCGCCGGCAAGCAGCGCACATGACGCGGGAGCTGCGGCGCAGGGCAGCAGCAGCCCATCGGGAGGCTCCGCCTCGCCGGCAAGCAGCGATGCCGCACAGCCCACGGCATCCGGCGGAAAGAGCACGGGCGGCGTGCTCTCCACAATCACCAGCAGCATCCAGACATGGTGGAACAAGCACAAAAACACGGAAGCCGTAAGCACACCCTATGCCGCGGAGGAAAGCAGCTCATCGCAGGGAAGACCTGCCGCCACAAACACAACGGGCAGCGCAGTGCCAGCGGAAAAGCCCGCGCGCGAGGAAGGCAGCACACATGCAGGGGCACGCGGCACAACGGACGCGGCATGCACAAGCGCTGCCGCAGGCATACATGCAGGAATAGCAGCGGGGACCTCCGTCCCAGCTGCGGCAGCATCGGGCAGTCCGGCACATGCGAATGCAGGCACGCAGTCTGCCGCACAGAGCGAGCCTGCCACCGGCAGCGTAACGGCACCGGGCAATCCGGCACAGCCCGTGGCAGCCCCCGCACACAGCCCGGCGCCCGCAGAACGCAGCTCCACGCAGGGAAGCCCAGCTGCCGCAAGCACAAATACTCCGGCAGCAGCAAGCAGCGCAATGCCTGCGGCGAACCCGGCGTGCACGGAAGGCAGCGCAGCAAAAAGCAGCGCCGGTGCAGGAGCAATGGTGAACAAGTTCGCTACACGGATAGAAAACGGCGCCCGCAGCATCGTGAAACAGGCGTGCGACACAATCGGGGCAGCGATCGCGCCACTTGTGGACACGGCCGCAAAAGCGCTGAACCTGCAGGGAATCGCCTCCGGCATGCAGGATATATGGGGAAATCTCTGGGGAAACAAAAACAAGAGCTGCCCGCAGCCCGCCGCAGCACCAGCACAGGAAGCACCGGCACCGCAGGAGCCCCCGCCGCCGACCTACAGGGACAGCGCCCTCTTCCCGCAGCACAGCTTTGACGACGAGCTTGGCACCGAATTCGGCGACCATGCCTGCGCGGCAACGTCCACGCTGAACACCGTCTCCGTGCGCTACACGCAGCAGACAGGGGAAAAGCTCAGCGAGGCACAGGCGCTCGGCGCGATGCAGGCTGCAATCAAAGAAGGCGCGGTTGATAAAAAAGACGCATTCGTGCACAGCTGGGAAAAGGCGGCGAACGCGATGGCGGAATCCGTCGGGCTCGACGGTTCCTTCACATACGTCTACAACGCAAACGAAGCGACGGATATCATCTATGCGTTCGATTACAAGACGACAAAGACAAACCCGGAAACCGACGGAGTAGCAGACCACTTTACCGCCTGCGTCGATAGCGCGGACGGCACCTGTTACGACAGCTACGGGGATTCCTATAAGAGCGTGGACGAACTGACATCCACGTACAAATCAGGTTTCGGTGGCAGCTGCAACGTAAGCACCCGCTATCTGAACTACAGCACAGCAGAGGAATAGACATAAAAAGAAAACCTTCGGGTTTTATCACAGGGATTCAGAGGAGCAGCCCGGCGCAGCAATGTACCGGGCGCCCCTAGAGAAAAGGAGTATATGTATGGACAGAGGAAAGACAATGAGAAAGCTGGCGATGCTCGCAGCATTCGCCTTCAGCACGGCGGCGGTATTCTGCCAGAAGACAATCAGATGGGAAGGGCTGGAATTCATCTGCCCCGCAGAGACCACGTGCAGCGCATGGAAGGACGGCAAAACAACCGTGCTCCAGGAGGGAACGGACGCTTCTCGCTCGATGGAAATCTCAGTCAGAAGCGTGCAGCAGTTCACCCATGAGCTGGATCCCCAGGAGGCCGATGACGGAGGCAAAGCGTTCAAACGGATCTATGGCGGCAACAAAAAGAAGCTGCTCAATGCCATCACGTCGGGCAGCTTCAATTTTGCGATGGACTTTATGCAGGCAAGGAAAAGCGGAGCTTCCGCCGTACGCATACAGGGCAAGCCGGCGGGAAGCTACGGCTATTTTACGCAGACAGAATGCTACAGCCTCGCCAAATTCGGCTCATACAGCCTGTACCTGACCGACGGGAAAAAAGTCTATCACATTCTCTTTAACAACAAGCTCCCCGCAACCGAGCTGGCGCCAAGCCTCCCCGCATATTGCTCATACCTTGAGAAAGGCCCGATTGGCCCCGGCTATTACTGGCGGGAAGAGGACGGCGTGCAGCTGTTCTTCTCAGACCTGAAGGAACAGAAGCCGGCGCTTCCCGTTGAGTTCCGGCGCTACCAGCAGGCATGGGAATCGCTGCTCGCATCGCTGCGATTCGTAAAGTGAGCCGCAAAAACAGATGTCGTAAGCCGCACTATTACAGCGGCTTATAATCCGCAGTAAGCCCGGAACGCCCGTAAAGGAGTCTGCTTCGGGCTTCCCTTCCATAGCAGCGCCGCCGGGGACAGCAGCATTCCCGGCGGCACAGAAATCGTACCTGCACACACATTCCCCGACTGGTATCAGGAGAATCTCATGGGAAAGATAAAAAAAGTCCTTCAACATGACGAGAGCGACTGCGGCGCAGCCTGCCTCGCCATCATACTACAGTATTACGGACGCTTAGTCCCGCTCAGAAAAATCAGGGAGGCAGCGGGAACAGACAGCGCCGGCACATCCGGCTGCGGCATCATACAAGGCGCGGAAGCATTCGGGCTTTCATGCAAAGGATTCGTCTCCCCCGGCAAAGAAAATCTTTCCGGGATAGCGCTGCCTGCCATATTCCACCTGAAACGCCCGCTGCTTTCCGGCAGCAACAGCGCAGCAGGACATTACGTCGTCGTGTACAAGATACGCGGGAACACCGTGTTCGTCAGCGACCCTGACAAAGGCCTGTGCCGCATGAAGCTTGCGGCATTCCGGGAATGCTGGACAGGCATCTTTTTCCTCGCCAGCCCGCTTCCCTCGTTCAGAAAAAACGAGGGAAGCACAAGCACCGCGCTCAGGTTTTTCTCCTTGCTGTCACCGCACAAAAAACTGCTCGCGGAAGTGCTCGCGGCAAGCCTGCTTTTGTCCTTGAGCGGCATACTCATATCGTTTTACTTCCGCTTTCTCATCGACGAAGTGCTGTACTCGCAGATACAATCGACGCTGAACCTGTGCTCGCTCTGCTACCTGCTCATCGTAGTGTTCCAGACCATACTCGGATTCTGCCGGAACCAGATTATCAATTATGTGGGCGAGAAAGTCGAGGTGTCGCTGCTCAGTACATTCTTCTGCCACCTGCTGCACATCCCGCTCTCTTTTTTTGCGTCGCGGAAAACCGGGGAAGTGCTGTCCCGCCTCAAGGACGTGGAGACCATCAGGAACGCGCTGTCCGCGGCGACGGTATCCATCGCGATTGACGCGCTCATGATTTTTGCAGGAGGCTTCTTCCTTGTAAAGACCGGCGTGCAGCTGATGCCGGCCGCGCTCATTCCCGTGCTGATTTCATCCGCCGCGGTCTGCGCTTTTGCACGGCCATTCCGCCGGCGCATACGGGAGCGCGCTGCCGTAGAGGGCGACAAGAACGCCGCCATGTACGAAAGCATAAACGGCATTGCGACCATCAAGGGACTTTCCACAGAGGACAAAGCATTTGCCCGCGTAGAGGCAAAGATTGTGGATGCCGCAGAAAAATCGGTCGCGCTCGGAACGATGGGGAACATCCAGAACGCGCTGGAAAACCTTGTGTCAGGATGCGGCACGCTCGCGCTGTACTGGTACGGCAGCTGCCTTATCTTCGGCGGAAAAATGACGCTCGGTCAGCTCATATCGTTCGTCACGCTGGCGGGATTCTTTCTGGATCCGCTCAAGCGCCTGCTCACCATGCAGCTCTACCTGCAGGAAGTGTCCATCGCGGCAGAGCGGCTCGGAGACATCGTGGATATAGAGGAAGAATCCTCAGGCGACGGGCAGCGGGAAGATGCGGCCGACCTTTCCGGCGACATAGAATTCCGGAATGTATCGTTCTCCTACGGAAGCCGCGGCAAAGCGCTCGACGACATATCATTCCGGATTCCCGCCGGAAAAAAAGTTGCGTTCGTGGGGATGTCCGGCTCCGGCAAGAGCACGCT
>DGUD01000178.1:13194-13543 GCA_002393865.1 Treponema sp. UBA4319 | reverse complement strand
GAGCACGCTGCTCAAGCTGCTGATGAAATTCTACCCCTGCCAGGAAGGCCAGATTCTGGTGAACGGCGCGGACATCGCAGGCTACCGCAGCGCGTCGTACCGGGAGCACATAGGCTACGTCCCGCAGGAAAGCCTTCTGTTCAGCGGCACCATCAGCGAGAACATCGCGTGGGGAACAAAACGTCCCGACCGGACACGCATAGAGGCAAGCGCGGATGCGGCGCAGGCAGCAGGATTCATCTCGCGGCTGCCTGAAAAATACGAGAGCATTGTGGGCGAGCACGGCTCGACGCTTTCCGGCGGTGAGCGGCAACGGCTGGCAATGGCGCGCGTGCTCATGCGCGACCCC
>DGUD01000178.1:0-13140 GCA_002393865.1 Treponema sp. UBA4319 | reverse complement strand
GACCCGCAGCTGCTCGTTCTTGACGAGGCGACGGCGAGCCTTGACAGCGTATCAGAGCAGGCAATCATGCAGACAGTCTACAAGCGAATCCGCGGCAAGACCGTCATCATGGTGGCGCACAGGCTCTCCACTGTGCAGGACTGCGACAAGATTTTTGTATTCAACCGGGGGCAGCTCGTAGAGCAAGGCTCGCATGCAGCGCTCATCAGACAGCGAGGATTCTATCACAAGCTCTGGACGGCACAACATGAAAAAGGAAATCATCTTATATCATCAGAATAGCATGAGGCTCACAAAAGAATTCCTGCTGCTCAGGATTCCGAGTGAAGTGCACGTGCTCCTGCTCACCGTCGCGGCATGCTTCTGCGCCGCAACGGGAATAGTCTGCCTCTGCAGCGCCGACGACGTGATAAAAGCGGGCGGCGTGGTACGCACGCAGGGAAATGTCTCCGCGATAAAAAACGTTATTGCGGGCACTGTCACCGAGCTGCGCTACCGGCCCGGCGAGAAAGTCGGCAGGGGCGATGTGCTCTTCAGCATCGACCCGACCCAGTACGAGGCCAGGAAAGCCACGCTCTTGGCAGAGCAGCAGGACACCGGGCGCAGGCTAGCAGGCATACGCGCGCTCATCAGCAGCTACGAGGAAAACAAGAACCTCGTTCCACCGGAATACGCCGAGACCAGCGCCCGATTCGAGAACTTCCGCAGCCGGACGCAAGAACTGACGCTCCAGAAAGAAATCGCGTACCAGAAATACACGGCGGAGCAGCATCGCCCGGAAGCGCTCCGCCGGGAACGGAGCATCAGGACGGAGCGCCTGAACTATGAGCGCGCGGCAGCTGCGCTCCAGGCATGCCGCACGGAATTCTCCAAGGCCATATACAGCGAGGAGCAGGCCTTGCGTCTGGCAGCCGAGCGGACGGCGCAGGAGCTGCAGCAAGCGGAAAGCACCTGCGCCCAGCTCTGCGTCCGCGCCCCCGTGGACGGCTACGTGCAGGAGCTCGCGCAGCTCAACGAGGGCGACTACATCGAATCCGGCAAGCCAGTGCTGAACATCGTCCCCGACGATGCGGCTCATTTCCGCGTGGAGCTGCGGGTGCCGCCCAAAGACATGGGGCGCATACACCTGGGCATGAAAGTGAAATTCCGCCTGACGGCATTCCCCTACTTTGAATATCAGGGGGCGGAAGGAAGCATCGTCGCCCTGGATCCCGATATCCGCATCAGCGGGAAGGAGCTCTATTACTGCGTCTACGCGGACATAGACCGCGCAGCTTTTACCGACCGCCGGGGCAGGAGCTTTCCTGTCCGCGCCGGGCTGGAGACAAACGCCCGTATCGTGCTGGAACACGAACGCATACTGACAATGCTGCTGAAAAAGATAGACTTCCTGTGCTGAGCGGGCACCGGGAGGATGAGTCGGGCGGTACTTCTGAGAACAACGGATGCGCTTCATATGCTTTCCCTACAGGATATTTTATGCTATACTTTGCATATGCAGCGCAAGCAGATTCTCCACCAAATCTTTCAGGCCATCACACAGAACAAATGGCTCGGTATTGATTACCTTAACAAAGAGGGAAAACAAAGCAGCTTCTGGATAGGAATTCGCGATATCGATATCCCAAAAAGGCTCTTGAACACAGAAGGCTTTCATGTCACGAACCATACGATTGCGGATTTCGACAGGCTCTATATAGATTCCATTTCGGAAGCCCATCTTATCGATGAGTCGTACTACCCTGTACCACAGGAACTGAAGAAGCGCATCGCAGAAAACCCTGACTCATTCCAAACCTTATTCGGCCATATCCCGAACCTGAAAATTCTAGACTATCTTCTGGAATGTACGAAACTGAACACCACACCATATCAGGAACAGTATTCCCTGCTGGAACACTTTGACGAAAGCTCCCTGGCAAACGGACGCTATTCTTTGAGTGAAGAGCAGTTCAAGCACCTTGTGCATGAATTTCAGGCAAAGTCAAAGAAAACTATCTCATACAAACAAACCTGCTGGCTTTGCATGAATGTATTGAGCATACACACGGAAAAAGGCCTCTACGTGCTGGCATATAAAAAGCTGTCCCTTGACGTAAAGAAACAAGAGCTTATCGCAAAGGACGGCACCTCCATCTGCAAGCGTTTCAATGTCGGGAACATCGCAGAAGAAAGCATCCGGCGCTTTCTTGATGAGGATGACTATTCACTTCTGGATGATTTTGACCTGAACCGGGAAGAAATCAAAGATGCAATCTCCCGGAACATTGTTTTTCCCAGAGAACAAGTCGATGACCTTCCGTATATCATTCCGCTGAGCCGCGATGTCTCCGTAGACCTGAAAGATGAGTACGCATATATAAAAAACGTGATGGAAGACGGTACGGCGGCAGAACCATTAAAGGCATTCTTCGGGAACCTGACAAAACCTCCAATCAGGCATAAAAACTATCCCCTTGTCCTGATACATCAAAAAGCAAACCTCGATCAGCTTCTTGCCATGAGCAATGCCATAAAATATCCCTTGAGCTACATTCAGGGGCCTCCGGGAACAGGAAAGACCAGCACGATTTTCAACACCATAACGACAGCTTTCTTTAATGAAAAGACGGTTCTTTTCTCCTCGTTCAACAACCACCCGATAGACGGAGTGTGCGAGGCATTGCGAAGCATTCAGTACAAGGGAAAGACGGTGCCTTTTCCGCTTTTTCGCATCGGGAACAAGGGGAAAATGCTGGACTCACTGAATTTCTGGCAAAAGCAGTACCTTGCCCTGAAGGAGACCCCTATTTATACCGATACACTGGAACGCAATAAAGGAGAAGAAGTTGAGGATTCACAAAAGCTGATGAACCTGCTCAAGCGTTATGAAGCAAGAATCGAGCTGGAAGAGCGTCGCGATGCCATCGAACAGCTTCTGAGCACAAGTATCAACATGACCTATAAGTTTGACCTTGAGGGGAGGCAGCTCAAACAAATTGACGAGGCGATAGCGAAACTCGGAGAGATAAAAAATGAGGATGCGCTATCGCTCACCTACAGCAGCAGCGACAGACTTTTGAAATACCTGTATTATACATCCATAAAACATATCAAGCGTTTGGGAGAACCGAAAAACAAGGATCTTCTGGACATATTCTTGATGAAAGATGATGATGAGAAGAGGCTGAAACTATTCTCCGATTTCCTAAAAAACGAAGACAACATAAGGCGAATGCTGCGGGTTTTCCCTGTCATAGCAAGCACCTGTATCTCTGCACAAAAAATCGGAACTCCCGCAGTATACGTCGATATGACGATTATAGATGAAGCAAGCCAGTGCGACAATGCTATTTCACTCGTTCCTATCATCAGGGGAAAACAGCTGATGCTTGTAGGAGACCCGCAGCAGCTTAATCCGGTGATAGTGATGGACGCAAAGGACAACGAAAAACTCCGGAGCATATATAAAGTTCCGGCAGAATACGACTATATCCAGAATTCGATATACAAGACATTCCTTGCCTGTGATTCCGTCAGCAAAGAAATACTGCTGAGCCACCATTACCGCTGCGCACCCCAGATTATAACGTTCAACAACAAAAAATATTATAACGGCCGACTCAGCATAGAGACGACATCAACAGAAACGGAGCCGCTGCTTTTCAAGGATATTCCAGATGATACGGCAAACCTGAAAAATACAGCTCCCCAAGAAGCAGAGGAGATCGTCGCGTACGCGAAAGCCCACCCGGAACAGAATATCGGCGTCATCACACCGTTCGTCAGACAAAAGAACCTGGTTGAGCAGGAGCTCAAAGAGCGAGGTGTCAGGAATATCACGTGCGGAACGGTACATACGTTCCAAGGAGATGAAAAAGATGTCATTCTATTCTCGCTCGCCGTCACAAACAAAACCGGAGACAGAACGTATGCATGGCTGAACAGCAACCGTGAGCTTATAAACGTGGCGACCTCCCGCGCAAAGAAAAAGCTCGTGGTAATTGGAAGCGAGAAGGAAATAAACAGGCTCCATTCCCAAGCGTCCCAAAAGCCAAGCCCGAATTGCGAGAAACGGGTCGATGATATTTTTGAACTGAAGGATTATATCAAGACAAAAGGACAATGCGAAGTCACCGCTCTGTCAACCTCGTCACGGGCACTAGGCATCAGACCTTACTCCACAGAAACCGAAGAAAATTTCCTCAAGACCCTAAGCCACGCCCTTGACAGGGTTGCTAACGGGAGCGGCAGGTACTCAATAAAAAAAGAAGTCGGCATCGCTGCCGTATTTAACCGGGAGCCTGTTGACCCCGCCCTCTTTTACAGCGGAAGGTTTGACTTTGTTCTGTTCGAACGGGGAAGCGACAAAATGGAACGGGCTTTGCTTGCCATAGAGCTTGACGGCAAGGAGCACCGGGAGGATGAGTCGGTAAAAAGGAGGGACCGGATGAAGAACGAAATCTGCCAGAACCACCATCTGATTCTGATCAGGGTGGACAACACCTATGCCCGCCGCTATCATTTTATCAAGGCAGTACTGGAAGATTTCTTCAGGCGAGTTATCAGATAAGCAGCCGGGGAGCAGACCTTCTGTTCCGCTGGCAAGCGCCAGATTCCGGGAGGAAAGGGCTACCCCCGCCGGGCGCTATACGTTGCGGATGTCCTCAATCTTGGCGCCGCAGTTCTCCATGATAGAGCGGCACTGCTCCAGCGTGATACCGGAGGCCTTGACGGTCACCTTGCGGCGCTGATCCATGCTTGCCGGACAGGTGACGACAGCCACGATGTTGCCGCCGAGATCGGCAATCGCCTGGCTTATCTTGCCCAGCTGGCCGGGCTTCTCGTCAACTATGACGGTTGCCCGCACCCCGGCGGAGCGGGTGTCGAACATATCGATGAAGGTACGGAAAAGGTCGCTCTCCGTCACGATGCCGACGAGCAGCTTATTCTTCAGCACGGGAAGGCAGCCGATACCGTAGTCCTCCATCAGGCGGGCGGCTTCCTCCACGGTCTCGTTCTCGGTCACCGTCTTGACGTCCTTGCGCATGACTTTTTCCGCCGTCAGCTTGCTCAGCAGGTAGCTCAGCTCGAACATGTCCAGCGTCGTCGCGTCGCTGGGAGCGGCCTTAATCAGGTCGTTGCGGGTCAGGATGCCCGCCAGCGAGCCGCTTCTGTCCAGCACCGGGAGCTTCTTTATATTATGCTTCGTCATAATATCCTTTGCGTCCAGTATGGACGTCTCAGGGCTTACCGTCACGGGGTTCCGTGTCATCATGTCTTTTACCAGCATAATCAGCCTCCTAAGTATGCGGATTTTATGGACGCGTCGCTGATAAGCTCCGCGGCTTTCCCGGTTTTTACAACCGTACCAGTCTCAAGTATATACGCGCGCGATGCGATTGACAGCGCCTTGTAGGCATTCTGCTCAACGAGCAGGATTGTCGTGCCCGCGGCGGATATTTTCTGAATGATGTCGAATATCTCATCGACGAGGATAGGCGCAAGCCCCATGCTCGGCTCGTCCAGCAGGAGCAGCGACGGACGCGCCATCAGGCTCCTTCCCATCGCGAGCATCTGCTGCTCGCCGCCGCTCAGCGTGCCCGCATACTGACGGAACCGTTCCCTCATACGCGGAAAAAGCTCGAATACCCACTCAAGGTCATCTTTGATACCGGCACGATCCCTGCGCACAAAGGCGCCCATCTCAAGGTTCTCGCGCACGCTCATGTTGGCAAAGACGCGGCGGCCTTCCGGCACCTGAATCAGTCCCCGCCGGACAATCTCGTCCGCGCTCATGGAGGTGATGTCCTCCTCCTGGAATGTAATGCGCCCCCCCTGCTTTTTGAGCAGGTTGCTGATGGAATGGAGCGTCGTGGTCTTGCCCGCGCCATTGGAGCCAATCAGACTGATTATCTCGCCTTTCTCCACGGAAAAGGAAATACCCTTGAGCGCCCGGATTGAGCCATAGGACACGGAAAGGTCTTGTACTGTAAGCATGCTCATTGTGCACCTCCGCCCGCAAGCTGCTCGTAGCCGGAACCAAGGTACGCCTTGATGACATCCGGGTTCGACTGTATTTCCGCCGGGCTACCGCCCGCAATCACACGCCCGTAGTTGAGCACGAGCAGACGCTCGCAGATTCCCATGACGAGCTTCATGTCGTGCTCGATGAGCAGCACCGTCAGCTTGAACTCATTCCTGATAAAGCGTATCATCTTCATCAGCTCCTCGGTCTCCTGCCCGTTCATGCCGGCGGCAGGCTCGTCCAGCAGCAGCAGCTTGGGCTCGCCAGCAAGCGCGCGGCAAATCTCAAGCTTGCGCTGCTCACCGTAAGGCAGGTTCTTGGCCAGCTCGTCCCGCTTGTCATCGATGCCAAAGAGCGACAGCAGGTGCTCCGCGCGGACATCCATCATACGCTCGTCCTTGCGGAATTTCACCGTGCGGAATTCCACGTCCAGCGGAGAGACGCCCCGCTTCTGGTGCAGCGCGACCTTTACGTTGTCGATGACCGACATCGTGCCGAAGAGCCGGATATTCTGGAAGGTGCGGGCGATGCCCATGCGGTTCAGGTCCGCGGGGGAACGGCGGCTTATCACCTGCAGCGCCCCCTTCTTGTCCAGAAACGTAATCGTTCCTTCCGTAGGCTTGTAGATGCCGGAAAGCATATTGAACACGGTTGTCTTTCCTGCACCGTTGGGGCCGATAAGCCCGATAAGCTCGCCCGTATACAGGTCAAGGCTAAAATTGCTGACCGCCCGCAGACCACCGAACACGATGGATATATCTTTTGCCCGCAGCAGGAGCTCGCGGTTCCCGTTCTCTGTTCCGCCCATCATTCAGCCTCCGTTTCTGGCGCCTTGCCGCGCAGCAGCTTGCGGCAGAGGGCAGGAATGCCGTCCCAGCAGCGCACAAAGCTCAGCTCCTTTGTACCGAGCAGCCCCTGCGGACGGAATATCATGACGAGTATGAGGATTACCGGGTAGATGAGCAGGCGGTAGTCCTTGAGGAAGCGGAGCGCCTCCTGCAGCACCGTCAGCACAAAGGCCGCCAGTACGCTGCCCGTCACGCTGCCCATCCCTCCGAGCACTACGAATATGAGGTCGTTGATTGAATTGTTGAACGAGGCAAGGTCAGGCTTCACAAAGCCGATGAACGGCGCATACAGCGCCCCGCCGATGCCCGCGATGAACGAGGCGATGACGAAACCCGTCATCTTGTAACGGAAGACGCTGATACCGTTGCTGTTCGCGGCAATCTCGTCCTCGCGCACCGCAAGGATAACGCGCCCGTACGTGGAGCGCAGGAAATTCTGCAGCAGCACGATAATCAGCACGAGCGTCCCCACAATCGCCAGGTAGGAGATAAAGGCGCCCCAATCAAGGGAAATCGTGAATACCGTGGGGAACTGCATGCCGTTGGGGCCACCGGTCAGCCCCTTCAGGTTTACGAGCACCACACGGATAATCTCGCCAAAGGCAAGCGTCACGATGGCAAGGTAGTCGCCCTGCAGCTTGAGCGTGGGAAAGCCGATGAGCAGCCCGAATAGCGCGGCGATGAGCCCCGAAAGCACGATGCCCAGCGGCAGCGGCAGATGCAGCCCTGAGCACAGCAGGATTGTGGCATAGGCGCCGAGCGCCTCAAAACCTGCCTGCCCCAAAGACAGCTGGCCGGTAATACCGCATACGACGTTGACGCTCACCGCCATAATCGCATTCACGCCGCCAAGCGTGATAATCTGCGCGGTATAGCCGTCTATCACACCGGCCTTGATGAGCAGTGCGGGAACGACGACCACAAGCACGGCGACGGCTCCCGGTATCAGCATATTGCGTAGGATTTTATTCTTCATAGTGATGCCCCCCCCCGTCATACCTTGACGACTTCGCGCTTACCGAGCAGCCCGGCGGGCTTTACCAGCAGGATTACGATGAGGATAGTGTAGGAAATTGCATCGGCGTACTGCGTGGAGATATAGGCTTTCGTCATCGTCTCCACAATGCCAAGGATGACGCCGCCGACCATCGCTCCCGGAACGGAGCCTATGCCGCCTAGCACCGCCGCAACAAAGGCCTTCAGGCCGGGGATGTAGCCCATGGTCGGCTCAATCTGCGGGTACGCCGTGGCATAGAGCACGCCGCCAGCGCCCGCAAGCACGGAGCCGATGACAAAGGTAATCGCTATCGTCCGGTTCACGCTTATACCCATCAGGCTGGCGGCGCCCATGTCGTAGCTTACCGCGCGCATCGCCTTGCCGGTCCTGGTATAGTTGATGACATAATTCAGTATGACCATGAGCACGGCAGACGAGATGATGACGATAAGCTGGATGTTTGAGACGGAGATAAGGCCAAGGCGGTATGTCCGCGTGGGCATCGTGGGGAACTGCCGGGGATCCGGCCCCACAAAGGGCAGCACGCGCATCAGGTTCTGAAGGATAAGCTCCACCGCGATGGCAGTAATCAGGGAATTCAGCCGCGGTGCGGAGCGGAGCGGGCGATAGGCGCAGCGCTCTATCAGAAGACTCAGCAGGGCACAGGCAAGCATCGCGGCAAAAAAAGCGCATGCGAGCCCCGCCGGAGTAGTTCCGACGGCACGGAGCACAAAATAGCCGACATAGGCGCCAATCATCATGACATCGCCGTGGGCAAAGTTTATCAGCTTGACAATGCCGTAAACCATCGTGTAGCCAAGGGCAATCAGCGCATAGATGCTGCCGAGGGAAAGCCCGTTGACAAGTTGTTTTAAGAAGGTATCCAACGCATCCTCCACAGAGCCGGTCTCAAAATCCTCAGGCAGCGTGCCGCCGCGGACTCATCGAAACATGCCCCTCATAAAAGCGCACGGCCATCTCCTGAAGCGGGTAGCCTCCGGGTGCGCCGCATTTTATTCTATACGAATATGCGCAAAATAAAAAGGGGTGCACGCCGCTTTTCACGGCATGCACTCCTTTGTGCAAACTGTAAAACAGAAAGCCTGAAAACCGCATCTTTACAAGGCATCAGCCTGAGAAATGCGGGGAGCGGAAGGAAAGCACACGGCTTCCCCACAGCTTTAATCGTTCACATCAACGGTGGCCGCATAAGCGGAAGAAAGCTTGCCGGAATCCTTGACAAGCTTAATCATGACCGCAGACTTGACCGGATTGCGCTTATCGTCAAAAGTGATATGCCCGGTCACATAGTCGCCGTCCGTCTGGGCAAGTGCATCGCGAACCTTCGTGGCATCGGTAGAGCCCGCCTTCAGGATTGCGTCCTTGAGCATGTACACACTGTCATAGCCGAGCGCCGCAAAGGCATTCGGAGCCTTGTTGTACTTCTTCTGGAAGGCGGAGACAAATTTCTGGACGGCAGCGCTGTCGCTGTCCACCGCATAGTGGTTGGAATAGTAACCGTTCAGCACCTCATCGCCGGCATTCTCCGTCAGGCCATCCCAGCCGTCAGCGCCTACAATCGGGGTGTTTATCTCCTGCGCGCGCAGCTGCTTTGCGATGAGGGCGACCGTACCGTAGTAATCGGGCAGGTACACGACATCCGGGTTCGCAGCCTTAATCTTGGTAAGCTGGGCGTTGAAATCTTTGTCGCCGGTGGCATAGGATTCCTTTGCCACAACCGTACCGCCGAGCTTTGTATACTCCTCAACAAAATTATCCGTCAGACCGACAGAATAGTCGTTGCCGGCATCGTAGAGGACGGCAGCCTTCTTTGCGCCAAGGTTCGCGTAGGCAAATTTGCCGCCGACCTTCCCCTGGAAGGGGTCGGTATAGCAGACACGGAAAATGTAGTCGCCGGCCTCGGTGATATTGACGGCGGTGGCTGCAGGCGCGACCTGCACAACCTTCTGCGCCTGTGCCTGCTTGGTCACGGCAAGCGTGCAGCCGGACGTCAGTGAACCGATGATAATCCGGATACCGTCCTTGGTTATCAGCTTCTTATAGGCATTCACGGACTTTGCGGAATCGCCCTCGTCGTCCTCGCAGATAAATTCCAGCGGCTGTCCGTTCACGCCGCCGGCCGCATTAATCTCCTCCACGGCAAGGTCAATGCCGTTCTTGCACTCCACGCCATACACAGCGACATTGCCGGAAAGCGGCGCAAGTCCGCCGATTTTTATTGAGTTGCTCTTTGAGCCGGAACAGGCTGTCAATCCTGCAGCAAAAGCAAGTAGAAGCCCTGCCACCACACCGTTCACAATTTTGTTCATATAAACCTCCAAAAACGGTAAAGAACATAAAAGCCTGCCACGCTCTAGCCATGCGCTCAAGTCTTTTCCGTCATCGCTACTATAGCGAATTGCGGGACTTTAGTAAAGGGAGCCCCCGCAAAAGCGATGGCGCAGGGCTCCCGAAGCGTTTGCGCCGGATGCACGTGTCTGCCACAGAGCGCGCAGTTTTTATTGTCCGGCATAAAAAAAATAGAGCCGCCCCTGCTTAAAGGGACGGCTGGAGGAAGAATCCGGCGGATCAGGCCTGGGCTTCTCCTGCTGCTGCAGCAGGCTGCTCGGCGGCAGGGGCTGCTTTTTTTGCTGCACGGGCGTCTTTCTGCGCCTTGTTCTTGAGCGCAGCCTTGCAGAACTTGCAGATTTTCACTTTCTTGCCATCAACATCCTGCTCATACAGAATCTTGATCTGCTCAGTACCGCAAATAGCGCATTTTCCGCGACCATGGTTAGGTTCTTTGCGGATTCCTGTTCCACGATGTGCTTTTGACATAGTTTACTCCTTTGCGGCATCAGCTGAATCAGCTGCTTCTTTTTTCGCTGCAGATTTCTTGGTCGCTGCTGACTTTGCAGGAGCTTTCTTTGCTTCCTTAGCAGTGCCACCCTTCTTGTCGGCATTGTCCTCTGCTTCGGGCAGCTTGTAGTCAACAAGCTCAAGGATGACGACATCAGCTGCGTCCCCCTGACGGAAACCCATCTTCAGGACACGGGTGTAGCCACCGTTGCGATCCTTCATGCGGGGACCGATTTCCGTAAACAGCTTGTTCAGAATCTTCTCGTCAGCAATATACTTTGCGGCAGTCCTTCTGTTATGGACGCTATCAACCTTTGCGCGCGTAATCAGCTTCTCAGCTGCCTTGCGCACTTCGAGAGCCTTTGATTTTGTCGTGGTGATGCGCTCATATCTGAAGAGGGAAGTCACCATGTTACGGGACATCGCACGGCGATGCGCCGTTGTACGTGAAAGCGGATTAAATCCATTCTTGTGGTTCATTCGTTCTCGTCCTTATTCGTATGGAGGTAAAAACCCTTCAGGTGGCTGTAATCAGTCATTCCCAAGGTCAAGCCATGCTCCTCAAGTTTTGTCTTGATTTCCTCAAGGCTCTTCTTACCAAAATTACGGGTTTTGGTAATGTCTTCCTCCGTCTTCTTAGTTAATTCACCAATAGTGTGAATGTTGGCATTCTTGAGGCAGTTTGAACTGCGTACGGAAAGCTCCAGTTCCTCCACGGGAGTACTCAGAAGCTTGCGTATCATTTCATCGCCTTCATCCAAATCCTCGCCTGAAGAATACTCATCCTCATTGAAGTTCACAAAAATCGCAAAATAATCTTTCGCAATCTTGGCGGCTTCCGCGAGGGCGTCCTCCGGCTTTATGCTTCCGTCAGTCCAGATTTCAAGAATGAGTTTGTCGTAGTCGTTTCGCTGACCAACACGGCAAGGTTCAATAGAATATTTAACCTTCGGTACAGGAGTAAAGATACAGTCCATCGGAATCGTGCCAACAATCTCGATGTAGTGCTCATTTACTTCCGCAGGAACATATCCCCTGCCCAAGTCAACCTGAATCTCAATCTCAAGATGGGAACCTTCCATCATGGTAAAGATTTCCAGCCCCTTGGTCATAATCTCAAGCTGACCTTCCTTCGCAAAGTCGTCACTTCTTACGGTGCCCGGCCCCTTGAATTCGTAAAGGATAGTATCCTGCTCAACATCCCGCGGCAAGCGCAAACGAATCTGTTTCAAGCTGTTCAAGACTTCCAGCGTATCTTCAGAGACATTCGGGATTTTCTCGAATTCACTGGAAATAACATGAGGAACTCCATCTGCATCGTAAGAAGTAATCCGCGCGGAAGAAATCGCATATCCCTGTATGGAGGATAGCAGCACACGGCGGAGCGTATTGCCCACTGTGGTGCCGAAGCCCGGCTCAAAAGGATACGCGGTGAACTTTCCGTAGTTCGGGTTAGTCTCAAGATGCTCAAATGTAATGCCTTTCGGTTTCTTAAAACCTTTAAGCAGATTTTTGCGAGCCATCTGAACTCCTTATTATTTAGAATAGAGCTCAACTACGAGCTGTTCCTTCACATCAGCGAGTTCCGTAACTTCCTCACGGCGCGGATACTGGACAAACGTGCCCTTAACGGCATCCTCATCGAGAGAAACCCACGGAGCAGATCCAGATTTAGAAACTTCCTTCAGGCCATCCTGAACGACAGCGAGCTTCTTGCTTCTTTCTTTGACCTCAATGACATCGCCAGGCTTTACGCGGTAGCTCGGAATATTGACAATGCGGCCATTCACCATAATGTGACGGTGGAGCACCAGCTGGCGTGCCTGATTGCGGCATACCGCATAATGCATCCTGAACACCACGTTATCAAGGCGGCACTCAAGCTCGCGGATAAGGTTCTCGCCAGTTACGCCGGGCATGCGGAGCGCACGCTCGAAGGTAAGGTGGAACTGCTTCTCCTGCATTCCGTAGATTCTCTTGATGCGCTGCTTCTCGCGCAGCTGAACACCGTATTCGCTGCGCTTGCCGGTGCGACCCTTCGGATCCTTTCCGGGAGCGGCACGCTTCTTGTTGATAGGACACTTATCGCTCTTGCAGCGGTCGCCTTTCAGGAACATCTTCTTCTGTTCTGTTCTGCAAAGCCTGCACACAGGACCTGTATATCTTGCCATAGTAAATGAATCTCCTTACATGCGGCGCGTCTTGCGCGGTCTGCATCCATTGTGCGGAATAGGTGTGACGTCAGAAATTGACTTCACCTTCAGACCAAGCGTACCAAGGACGCGGATAGCGTTCTCGCGGCCGATGCCCGGTCCCTTCACAAAGACGTGGACTTCACGCAAACCGTAGCTTGCTGCCCTCTGGACAGCAGTCTCAGCCACGGACTGCGCAGCGAACGGAGTAGATTTCTTTGCTCCGCGGAATCCCAA
>DGUD01000039.1 GCA_002393865.1 Treponema sp. UBA4319 | reverse complement strand
CCCTCGGGAAGATTGTAATCGGCACCAGTGACCTCATCGGCAAAAGCCACTGAAGTTCCAAGCAGAAGCGCGGCGCCGGCAAGCGCTGCGAACTTTCCCATAACTTTCATATAAAACTCCTTTATAAATTCGCCCCAAAAAGCCTTGATTTTACGGGCTTTGCGCCGATACTGTGACCAGATTGTGACCAATTCGAATTCGATGCGGAGGGGGCCATGCCCAAATACAGACAGACGTATACGCTTTTTAAGAGAGGAAGGTTCTATTATTACCGGACATATACGCCGGACGGAGTGCGCACGACCGCCCGCACCACAGGCTGCACGTCGCGTTCCGCCGCAAAAGTGCACTGCGACACGCTCTTTAAGGAGGGAAAGCTGTGCGCCGGGAGCCAGAAGACGCTTGCCCAGTACGCGCGCGGCTTTTTTGCCGCGGATTCTGTCTACAGCCGCGACAATGGGCTCTCTGCATCGTCTATACGTGCGTATTGTACAGCAATGGACAGGACGCTGCTGCCGCGCATCGGCAGGCAGCGGCTTGCGGACATAACGCATTCGTCACTCAAAAAGCTGCGGCAGGACTTGCTGGACAGCGGGCTGTCGGCCGGTTCCGTCAAGCTAAAGATGAGCGTGCTGCATATCGTGCTCAAGTCCGCGCTGGCTGACGGCATCATCCAGCGCGACCCCTTCTACAACCTGCACCCGCTCAAGGAACCGGTACAGGTGCGGGATGCGTTTACGCTGGACGAGGTGCGCTACCTGTACGACAAAGCCGGGGAAAGCGTAAGGAAGGACATTCTGCTGCTGGCGACGACGGGAATGCGCGTGGCGGAGCTGGCGGGGGTATCTCCGCAGGATGTGGAGCAGGAGGACGGCACGGGCTTTATCCGGCTGGAAAAGCAGTACGCGCGCGAGGGCTTTCTGCCGCTCAAGAACAAAAAGCCGCGGGACATCCCGCTGTGCCCCGCACTTCAGGAGCTGGCCGGGCAGCGTTCGCCTGAGCCAAAGGACAGCTTCTACTCCCGCATCACCCCGCTCATCCGGCAGATACCCGGCTGGCACGAGCGCAAGCTGTGCCTGCATTCCCTGCGGCACTTCTTTATCTCGTCGGCCAAATCTTACGGCATAAACCACCTGAAGGTGGAGACCATCGCCGGGCATTCCCTCAAGGGCATTCAGGCGGTATACACCTCGTTCCGCGTAAAAGATTTGGCGGACATCACCGAATGGCAGGAATGGGCGCTGCATCAAATCAGAAGCCCGCGCCGTATAGGAATGGCGTCGCGCTGAATTGGTCACAATATTGGTCACAGTGGCAGGAAATTTGCTTTGTTGGCATGGCGCGCGGGAAGCCGGCAGCAGCTCCCTCGCTTGTGCGCCCGCAAGTATTTTGCTGCCGGCGGCGTTAGTCCGCGCCGAATTCCAGCCGGTCCGCAATGTCGGGGCCGACCATCGCCCACCACTGGGAGGGGGTGTCTATCCAGTATTTCTTGAACACATCGACAAGCTGCGCGGCGCTTACGCTCTCAACCTGTGAGTCAAGCACGCGGTCGTAGTGCATGTCGTTGAACGTGAGCATGTTGTACACAAGGTTGGACGCGACGCCGCCCACCGTAGCCTGTGAGCCGTAGGTGGAGATAATGTAGGCGTTCTTGTAGCTCGGAAGCCTGTCATCAATGCTGGCAAAGCGATAGGAGCCGTCTGCGCCCACGGAATCAATCAGCTTGCCCTGCGCCATATATCCGCGGGCTTCTTCCACAAACGAGGCGAAGTGCTCCGGGTCGGAGAGTCTGTACAGGAATTCCATGCCGATTGGCGCTCGGGAGGAATTTACGCCGGCGGACGGCGTGTAGCAGGCGCCGTGCTGCTCGCGCACCACATTGAACAGGATGGTGCTGTATATGTCGGAGGCGAGGACTGCCGGTATAAAATCAGGGTCGGTAACCGGAGGCGAGGCAAACACTCTCGCCACAAAGCCGGTTCCTTCCGCGGACGGATGCGTCAGCACGACCGGCTCGGCGCCCACCTGCACCGGCGGAATGTCCCGGATGCCGTATTTTAAGCCGTCCTTTACCGCCGGGAGCTGCCCGATAGTCTTGTTCAGCTCCGCCACCAGCTTTTTTCCGTTCATGCCGCCGGCGGCGACGACAAAGATGTTCTCCGGGTCAAGAATCGTCTTGTGCAGCTGCTGCATGTTCTCCACGGTGATGTTCTTGAGCGAGTCCGGGGTCACCGATGTCCGCGTGGCAAAGGGATGGTCTTTGTACAGCGTACTTGTGAGCGTGTAGGAAAGCAGGCTGTTCGGGTCGTTCATCATGGACTGGATGCTGTTCGTGTAATCCGTCATCATCGTGTCGTAGGCCTGCTGCTCGTACGAGGGATGCAAAAAGCCGTCCGTAAAGACCGGCAGCATTTTGCCAAGATATGCGTCAAGCGTCCCCAGCGAGAGCACGCTGCCAGCCGCAACCGAAGACACGGAGATGCCTGCCTGCGTGTCAAAGGCAAGCGTCTTGCGGCTCGCGTTGTCATAGTCCGCGGAGCTTGCCGACATCTGGTTGAACAGCGCTGCCTCCAGCCCGGAAGTCTCCGGGCTCAGGCGCTCTATGCCCCCGCGCACCGCAATGCTCACGGAGTCGATTTTGCTGCCCTTCATCTGCTGCACATAGACGGGAATGCCGTTGGCCAGCTTGTAGCTGTCCACGCGCAGCGCCCCCTGCAGGTCGTAGCGCTTGTCTGCGGCAAGCGCGTTCCCGGGGACATATATCTCGGACTGCTCCGGCACGGCGACTGCGGCGGCGATTTTCTGCGGGTCGGCGGCAAAGGCCTCGTCCTTCCACCAGAAAGCCTTGTCCGCGGTAATCTCGTCGTAAGCGGCGGCCTCAAAGGATTCCTTCAGCTGCGCATAGACGGACGGATGCACCATCACGGTGACAATCGGCTTCTTGCCGCTGAAGTATTTGGCCACAAAGTCCTGCACGTCCTTCTGCTTTACGACGGCAATATGCTCGTTATATGTATAGTAATATTCAGGGGAAGAGCAGACCCACCAGAACTGGAGCGTGGAGAGCAGCCCGGAGGCCGTCTGCGCGCTCATGATGTCGCTGTCGCGGAGCTTGCGGCTGATGTCGGCGACTTTCTGCCTGGAATAGAGCGACTCGTCCGCAGCGACCGCAGGAAGAATAGAATCCTGCACCTCCGCCAGCATCTGCGACACGCGGGACACCAAATCCTGCTCCGGTGAGAGCATCACCGCGCCGAACTGGAAGAGGCCGTTCGCGCGGGTCGTCTGGTAGCTTGACCAGACATATTCGCTGGAGGGAATCTGGTACACGGGATTGTTCTGGAGCGACTGGCAGTACAGGCCGTCCGGATCGCCGAGCAGGTTCAGGAGGTAGTCCGCCGGATAGGTGTCGTCTATGTCAAAGTCGGTGTCCGGCCCGCGGAAGAATATCTCCACGTCCGCAATCTGGGGGGCAATCTTGTCGTTGGGCATGACGGCAAACTGCACCTCGCTGAACGGCGCGGGATTCTGCTGCCTGCCGTTGGTGGGGGCTTCGTTGCCGTTATTGCTCCACGTGCCGAAAATCTTTTTGGCGAGCCGGTGCACCTCCTCTGGGTCAATGTCTCCGCCCACAAAGAGCGCGGCGTTGGCCGGAATGTAATAGCGGCTCTGGATATCGTGCAGCTGCGCCACCGTAGCGTTGCGTACCACGTCGGATGCGCCGCTGGGGTCGGTGCGGTAGGGCTCGCCGGGGAAGATGCGCTTGCACAGGTAGTTGTAGCTGATGCGGGATGGGTTTGCGAAATCGCCCTCAATCTCGGAAAGCACGACTTTCTTTTCGTTCTCAAGCTCCGTGGCGTCCATGAGCGGACTGCGGATTGCTGCGTTCCAGAAGGCAAGCCCGTTCTCAAGCTGGTCTTTGGGCACGGTAAAAAAGTAATTGACGCAGTTTACGCCGGTGGTACCGTTCCAGTCGCTGATGCCCATATCCTTGATGGCGCGCTGGACTTCGGCGGCCGTGGGGTAGAGCTTGTTCCCCTTGAACATCATGTGCTCGTACAGGTGGAACAAGCCCGCGTTCTCCGGCGTCTGCGTGACGGCGCCTGCGCGCACGGCGATGTTTATATAGACAAGCGGAACCGCATGGTTCTCCTGGGCAAAGACGGTGAGCCCATTGTCAAGGTTGAACTGGTGCAGGCCTTCCACCGGCATTTTTTTTGAGCACGCGGAAAGCACCATCGCTATTAAAAGGAAAAACATTGGCAGGATTTTTTTGTTATGCCTCATCAATTTTTAATCTCCCGGGCAGCTCCGGCCGGAGCAGCCGCTTTCTGAGTCTTTTGAAGCAGCCGCTTTTGTAAAAAGAGGCGGAACTTCTGCATATAAAAGGAATGAAGGAAAAGCTGGTTACAACGGAAGGGCTGCGGCAGCACAAGGGGATGACTAAAAAGTTCAAAATGCGGTGGTTGAGCCTGTCGAAACCACCATATATAGCGTAGTGGTCATTTCGACAAGCTCAATAACCACTACGAAACGAACTTATTGGACATCCCCCTTTTTTTTAGCGCCGCTTTACTTGCTGCGCTCCTGCAGCAGGTTCCCTCGTTCGTCCTCCACGCCGCGCTCCGTGATGTAGTAGGATTTTATGGGCGGGAAGCCGTTGAAATTTACGCTGGCATAGCTGGACGTATACGCGCCGGTCGTGAGCCAGTACACTTTGTCGCCGCTTTTCAGGTCAAGCGGCAGCTTGTATTTTTCGTTCTCGTACATGATGTCGGCGCTGTCGCAGGTGGGACCGGCGATGATGACCTCTCCCTCGCGCCCGCCGTCCTTGTCCGTAACGATGGGGTATTTTACGGACTCGTCGAGCGTCTCGATAAGCCCGTTGAATTTTCCTGCGTCAAGGTAGACCCAGCGCTGCAGGGCGGTGTTGTTCTTGCGTGAGATGAGCACGACCTGCGTGGTCATGATGCCGCTGTCGCCCACGAGCGAGCGTCCTGGCTCCAGCACGATGTGCGGGATGTTGTCGCCAAAGTCGTCGTGCAGGTAGCGGGAAATCTCGGACGCGTAGTCCTTGAGCTCGTTTGTCGGCTGGATATAGCGCGCGGGGAAGCCGCCGCCCATGTTTATCATGGTAAGCTTTATGTCCTCCTCTTCCTCAAGGGACTCAAAGAGGTATTTTGTCTTTGCAATCGCGTCGTTCCACTGGCCGATGTCGCGCTGCTGGCTGCCCACATGGAAGCTGATGCCGTAGGGGGTAAGGCCGGAATCGCGTGCCATCACGAGCAGGTCATAGGCCATGTCGGGGTGGCAGCCGAATTTGCGGGAAAGCGGCCAGTCCGCCGTGGTGGAATTCTCCACGAGGATGCGCACGTAGACTCGTGAGCCGGGGGCATGCTGCGCGATGTTCCTGAGGTCTTCCTTGGAATCCGTGGCGAACATGCGGACGCCTTTCTCGTAAAAATATTTTACGTCCTCGGCTTTCTTTATGGTATTGCCGTAGGAGATTCTGTCCGGGGAGATACCGAGCGCCAGCACTTCGTCCAGCTCATAGCGGGATGCTATGTCAAAATTGGAACCGAGCGAATCCAGCAGTTTGATGACCGGAATGCCGGGATTGGACTTTACCGCATAGTAGATGCTGGCATAAGGAAAGGAGTCCACAAGCTGCGTATAGCGGCGCTTGATGACATGCAGGCTTGTAAAGATGTTCGGCGTGGCAAAACCGTCGGAGATTTCGCGGAAACGCTCCCACTCAGGGTCAGAAACATATTCACTTCTGTTGAACATGAGGCTTACCTACCTTGTTCTATGGTATGGAGGAACCGCACGGCTCCTGCCCGGACAGCGGGGGCTATGCCATACATTCCCGTGCCCGATATACCCGCGATAATAGCACAATTAGCGCGGCTGTGCCATAGTTTTTTCCTTTTTTCCAGGAATAATTTTTTCGCGGGGCGGTCAGCAGCCAGGGCTTCTGCAAGGAGAAGCAGACGTGCTCCCGGCGGGAGTGGTATTGGATTCCGGCGGGAGTGGCATTTTATCCCGGCGGGAGTGGCATTTTATCCCGGCGGGAAGCCTGCCACTGCCGCGGCGGCTTAGCCGAGGAATGTGTAGCCGGCCTTTTCGATTGCCTTGGCGAGCACATCGTCGGGGACTGGCTTTGTGCAGCTGATGACGGCCTGAGCCTTCGTGTGGTCGGGCTGCGCCTGCCGGACGCCGTCGATGGCCTCCAGCGCCTCTTTTACGTGCTGCTCGCAGTGCGTGCACATCATGCCTTCGATTTTCAGGATGCGTTCCTGATTGTTCTCCATAGAATCCTCCTTTGCGGCAGCCGCTTCCGCTTGCTGCGGGAGCTTTGCCGCATGTATCTTTCTGTCGTGCGACGGGTCGTGAATCTTGCACAGGTTCAGCCGCAGCGCGTTGGATACGACGCAGAAGCTTGAGATGCTCATCGCCGCCGCCGCAAGCATGGGGTTCATCGACCAGCCGTTCAGCCGGTACCATGCCCCGGCCGCCAGCGGAATGAGTAATATATTGTAGAAAAATGCCCAGAACAAGTTCTCGTGTATGTTGCGCAGCGTCGCGCGGCTCAGGCGCACGGCGGCGCACAAATCCGTCAGGCGGCTGTTCATCAGCACCACGTCGGCGGCATCCATCGCGATGTCCGTGCCCGCGCCGATGGCGATACCGACGTCCGCGCAGCTGAGTGCGGGCGCGTCGTTGATGCCGTCGCCCACCATGGCGACCTTGCCCCGCTTCTTGAGCCCGGCGACGACTGCCGCCTTGCCGTCAGGCAGCACCGCGGCAACAAATTCGTCCACGCCGGCTGCTGCCGCGGCCGCTTTTGCGGTGCGCTCGTTGTCGCCGGTAATCATGACCACGCGGATTCCCATGCCGTGCAGCTGCTCCACAGCCTGCGCGCTGTCATCCTTCAGCTGGTCTGCGACCGCGATGAGCCCCAGCAGCGTGCCGCCGCGCGTGAATGCAAGCGGCGTCTTGCCCTGCGCGGACAGTGCGTCCGCGGCGGACAGCAAGTCCTGCGGGATTTCCGTGAGCGAGGAGATATGGCTGATGCTGCCCCCGCACAGTGTTTCGCCGGAGCGGACGGCGCTCAGCCCGTTGCCCGGAAGCGCGGCAAACTGCTCCACCGCGGCAGGCTGCAGCTGCATGCGCTGCGCCCGCTCAAGCACCGCCTTTGCAAGCGGGTGCTCGCTGTTTGCCTCAAGGTCGAGCGCCGTCTGAAGCAGCTCGGATTCCCCTATGCCTGCGGCGGGGATGATGTCGGTCACCTCCGGCTCTCCGCGCGTCAGGGTGCCGGTTTTGTCCAGCGCGGCAATCTGGATGCGCCCCGCCTCCTCCAGCGCGGCGGAAGTCTTGAACAGGATGCCGTTGCGCGCGCCCACGCCGTTGCCCACCATGATGGCGACCGGTGTCGCGAGCCCAAGCGCGCAGGGGCAGCTGATGACCAGCACTGCGATGCCGTGCGAGAGCGCAAATGCGAGCGGCTGCCCCGCAAGCAGCCAGATAAGCGTGGTTACGGCGGCAATGGCAATCACCACGGGAACGAATATGCCGCTCACCTTGTCCGCTATGCGGGCGACAGGCGCCTTTGTGGCGGCGGTCTCGTGCATCAGGCGGATTATCTGCGAGAGCGTCGTGTCCTGCCCCACGCGCTCCGCCCGGCAGCTGAGCACGCCCGTCTGGTTCAGCGTGGCGGCGGACACGCGGTCTCCGGCAGCCTTGTCCGCCGGGATGCTCTCGCCGGTCAGAGCCGCCTCGTTGACCGATGAGATGCCCTCAAGCACGGTACCGTCCACCGGAATGGTCTCGCCGGGGCGCACGATAAAGATGTCGCCTTTCTGCAGCTCTTCCACCGGAATGACCTGCTGCGTGCCGTCGCGCACGACGGTCGCGGTCTCCGGCGCAAGGCTCATGAGCTTTTTGAGGGCATCGGTCGTCCTTCCTTTGGACAGCGACTCCAGCAGCTTTCCCGTCGTGATAAGCGAGACTATCATGGCGGCGCCCTCAAAATAGAGCTTGTGCATGGACTCCTCTATGGCGGCGCTGTCACCGGCAAGCTGGGCGGCGGTCATGGCGTACAGGACGCACACGCTGTAGGCAAAGGAGACCCCGGAACCGAGCGCCACCAGCGTATCCATGTTGGGGGCGCCGCGCAGCAGGGAAGTAAAGCCGCTGCGGAAGAATTTGCCGTTGATGAGCATGATGATGGCGGCAAGCAGCATCTCTGTCAGGGCATGCGCCAGATGGTTGCCGCGCAGGAACGGCGGCAGGGGAAAGCCCAGCATGGCGTGCCCCATGGACAGATACATGAGCAGCGCCAGAAAAAGGAGCGAGCTGATGAGCCGCCGGAGCAGCACGGGGCTTTCTTTGTCCTCCAGCTCCTGCCAGGAATGTGCGGCGGCGGCTCCCGGCTCCGCATCCCGCAGCGAGGCACCGTATCCGGCAGCCTGCACGGCGGCGATAACCGCCTCCGGGGCGGCAGAGCCTTCCACGCCCATCGCATTTGTCAGCAGGCTCACGGAGCAGGACGTGACGCCCGGCACCCCGGACACTGCTTTCTCAACCCGCGCGCTGCACGCCGCGCAGCTCATCCCCGTAACCGCATATTGTCTCATAGTGTAACCTCAGACGCAAGGAATGCTCAAAAATGCCTCTGAAAACCGGAGGTTTTCAGATACTCCTTAAAGTTACTGATAAACAACTTTTCTGTCAAATACTTTTTTCCTTAAGGGGGCTGTCCAATAAGTTCGTTTCGTAGTGGTTATTGAGCTTGTCGAAATGACCACTACGCTATATATGGTGGTTTCGACAGGCTCAACCACCGCATTTTGAAGTTTTTAGTCATCCCCTATCTTATGCGCAGCGTCCGGCAGC
>DGUD01000022.1 GCA_002393865.1 Treponema sp. UBA4319 | reverse complement strand
GCTTTTGTAGCATAAAAAAGAAATTCATCTTAAAACAGTTTACATGATTTACCAATACCGCGTCCGTATTCAGATAAAATACATCTCATGCTGAAGCCCTGTGTCCCTGCTTTGCCTGCCGTTGCCCCCGCTGACGCATTGTGGTATAGTGGTGGCATGAATAGTTCTATACCCCGGTGGAATTTGGATTCCATCTATCACGATATTACGAGCGATGAGTACAGGCAGGCGCTGGAGTCATTCTCCTCCGCCATGGAAGAGAACGAGGCGCTGCTGGAGACCGCGAGCCGCTTTACGCGCGAGGCAAACGCAAATTTCGATTTCCCCGCGTGGCTTTCTTCGTATCTTGCGGCTTCGGACGCGCTTGTGGCCCGCTGCCGTACGCTTGCGGCCTATGCCTACGTCACCTATTCCACGGATACGACCGACACCGCGCACCTGAACAACCTGA
This sequence comes from Treponema sp. UBA4319, assembly GCA_002393865.1. GTDB lineage: Bacteria > Spirochaetota > Spirochaetia > Treponematales > Treponemataceae > Treponema_D. The sequence continues at coordinate 19,722 of DGUD01000022.1, read as the reverse complement.
CCCGCGTGCAGGAGCTTTCCGTGCGCATGCAGCAGCAGGAGCTCAAATTCAGCACCATGCTGCTCGCGCACCGCGCTTCCCTTGATGAATTTTACCGCCGTTTCCCGCAATACGGGCAGTGGCGCTACCTGCTGGACGAGGTGCTGGAGGGGACGCGCCACCAGATGCCTGCCGCGGAGGAAAAGCTCGCGATGGATATGCAGCGGACTGGCGGCGACGCGTGGGGGCGGCTGCAGGAGCAGCTGGTCAGCACGCTGCACGACGACGGCGGCAGGATGTTCAACGAAATCCGCAACGACGCCTTCTCTGCTGATGCGGCGCTCCGGAAAGCCTCGTGGCAGAAGGAGCTTGCGCTGCTTTCCCGGCACCGGGTCGCCTTTGCCGCCGCGCTCAACAACCTGAAGGGCGAGACCGTCCTGCTGAACCGCCGCCGCCACTGGGCTGATGCGCTTGAGCGTGCCCTTGTCTCCTCCCGGATGGGGCGCAGCACGCTTGATTCGCTTATCGCGGCGCTGGAGGGCGCGCTGCCGATGTGGCGCTCGTACTTCCAGGCAAAGGCACGGCTGCTCCGCCGCACGGGGTGCACTGCCAGCGCCACTGCCGGTACCGGTGCCGAGCCGGGGCTGGCCTTCTACGACCTCTTTGCCCCGCTGCCGGGCGGCGGCGCGGATTCCCTGCTGGAGAAGCGCTGGACATTCGCCGAGGCGCGGGATTACGTTGTCGCCGAATACAAGTCCTTCTCGCCCGATATGGGCGCCTTTGCGGAAAAAGCCTTTGCGGAAGGCTGGATTGACGCGGAAATCCGCCCCGGCAAGGTCGGCGGTGCCTACGACGAGGACTTCCCCAAGGGGCACCAGAGCCGCATCCTGCTGAATTTCACGGGGACTTTCAGCGACATCATCACGCTGGCGCATGAGCTGGGGCATGCCTACCACTTCTCCTGCATGAAGGGCAAGCCCGCCACATTCTTTGATTACCCGATGACGCTTGCGGAGACCGCGAGCACTTTTGCGGAGACCATCACCAAGCAGGACGTGCTTGCCCGCTGCGGAGCCTCAGACAAGCTGCGCCTGCTGGACATAGACCTGCAGGATGCCGCGCAGGTGCTTGTGGACATCCTGTGCCGCTTCTATTTTGAGTCCAGCGTCTTTGAGGAGCGCCAGAACGGCGAGCTGAGCGCCGACGACTTCTGCCGCCTGATGCGCAGCGCCCAGGAGCGGAGCTACGGCAGCGGGCTCAATTCCGAGCGCCACGAGTACATGTGGGCGGTAAAGTCGCATTACTACAGCACCGGGCTGGATTTCTACAACTTTCCCTATGCGTTCGGGCAGCTCTTTGCGGCGGCGCTGTACATGAAGTCCCGGCAGGAAGGCCCTTCCTTTGCCGCCACGTACGCGGCGCTGCTTGCGGATACCGGCAGCATGAGCTGCGAGGATTTGTGCCGCAAGGCTGGCTTTGATATCAGCACAAAGGAATTCTGGGACGGCGGCATCGCCATGTATGCCGCTGAAATCGCCGAATTCACGGCGCTGGCGGAAAAGGTATGAGCGCGGCGGGCGGAACAGAGCCCTTTTATAGCGGAGGGCTCCGTTTTTCTTGCCGGCGCTGCTCCCATTGCTGCAAGGACAAGCCCGGCGTCGTCTACCTGTCGCAGGAAGATCTGGGGCGCCTTGCCTCATGGGCAGAGCTGAGCGAGGAGCAGTTCCGGCTGGCGTACTGCCGCTGGATAGAGCAGGAGGACGGAAGCTTCCTGCTTTCCCTGCGCGAGCTGAGCAACTACGACTGCGTGTTCTGGAAGGACGGCGGCGGCTGCGAGGCATACGAAGCCCGCCCGGTGCAGTGCCGCACCTATCCGTTCTGGACAGGAGTGCTTGCGGGGCAGGACGCATGGGAGCGCGAGGGGCGGGAATGCCCCGGCATCGGCAGCGGCGAGCTCCACGGCGCAGAGGACATTGCGGCTGCCCTTGCGGCGTATCAGGCGCGGGCGGTCATCCGCAAAGGCTGAGCGCTTTCCTCCGTTCTGCCTGCCCCTACCAGAGCTTTTCGCCCAGAAGCCGGGCGGCAAGGCTTACCGCCATTGCGGCGGTGTCGTTCCTCACGTCAAGGATGGGGTTCACCTCTACGATTTCCATGGAGCGCACGGTGTTCAGCGCCGCCATCTCCTCCATGAGCAGCAGCGTCTCCCGGAAATTGAGCCCGCCGGGAACGGGAACGCCGGTTCCGGGCGCGATTGACGGGTCGAGCGCGTCCATGTCAAAACTGATGTGCACCACGTCGCAGTGCGTCTTAAAGAAGAGCTTTACTTTTTTGACGACCTCGCTGAATCCCATGCGGTCTATCTCGCTCATGGAATAGACGGTGACGCCCGCCTGTCTCATCAGCTGGCGCTCGCCGGAATCCAGGTCGCGCGTGCCGACAAAGCAGATGTTCTGCGGGTCTACCTTAGCCCCCGCATGGTGCAGGTTCACCAGCTCCGGCAGGCCGTAGCCCGCGCTTGCGGCAAGGCATTCCCCGTGGATGTTGCCGGTCGGGGTGGTGTCCACGGTGTTGAAGTCGCCGTGCGCGTCTACGTACAGTACGCCGATACGGGTGCCCTGCTCGCGGTACGCCGCATGGAGCCCGGCCAGCGTGCCGAGCACGACGGAATGGTCGCCGCCCAGCACCAGCGGGAATTCCCCGCGCATAACGCTTTCCTCCACGGTTGCGGCAAGGCTGCTGCAGGCGTGGGTGATGGGCAGCAGATACTTTGCCTTGGGGTTCGTGCCGATGTCGGCGAATTCCTGCGCCTCTATATCCTTTGCGACGCTGGCCGTTGAGACCGTGTGCCCCAGCCCCTCAAGCCTGTCCGTGATTCCTGCGAGCCGTATCGCGGACGGCCCCATGTCGGAGCCGTGGCGTTTGCCGCCAAAGTCAAGCGGCATCTCGATGATGTGTACGTTCATGCTGGCATAGTAGCATAGAAACGCCTCCGGGGCAAGTTTGCTGCGGATTTGTATAAAAAATAGCTTAAAATGTTTTTATAAGAAAGAAAACTCGCAGCAATGGGCGCCACCTTTGGAGCGTGCGGTGATACAAGCTGCGCGGCGGCCGCATCCCCGCTGCGAGCAAAAATCGCCTGTTGACGCGTGTGCGTGGTTGAAAAAAATCCCAGTCTGTAGCATAATGGGGGAAGGCAGTTTCAAACGTCGCTGGGCGGCATCTTGAAGCTCCTTTTTTGAGGGCACCCGCAAGAGGGATTCTGCCTGTGGAGCATGAGCAGTGGAAAAGGAAACAAAAAAGACCGCCGAAAAACCGGCTAAGACGACCCGCACAAGAAGGACAAGAAAGACCCCCGAAAAGGAAAAGGTGACTGTCGTCCAGGAAGAAAGCGTTGCCGTGGCTGAGGAGGGCGCCCCTGCCCCCGTGTCCGTGCCGCCGGAGGAAGCTGTTGTGCCGCCGGCTCCGGAAACTGCCGCCGCCACCGAGGAGTCGTTTTCCTGGCAGGAAGAAGCTGCGGAGCCGGCTCCCGCTGCGGACTTTGGCCTTGACGCCGAGCATCGTGCAATCGAGCAGGAGATAGAGCAGGAGCGGAGCGAGGAGCGTATCGGCGTGCTCGTGCAGGCCCAGCGGAATTTCTTTGCGAGCAACCGTACAAAAGATGTTTCGTGGCGCATAGAGCAGCTCAAGAAGCTGTACGCCGTCATTGCTTCCCATCAGGACGAGATTGCGAAGGCGCTCTACGAAGACCTGAACAAGTCTGCCGTCGAGTCCTACGTGTCGGAAATCGGTATCGTGCTGCACGAGATTTCCCTGCACATCCGCCACCTCAAGCGCTGGAGCCGCGAGCGCCGGATGCAGGGCGATTTCTTCCTGCTGCCGTCCAATCTGCGCGTGATTCCTGAGCCCTATGGTGTCGTGCTCGTCATGGCGACGTGGAACTATCCCTTTATGCTCTCCATGCAGCCGCTGGTTGCCGCCATGAGCGCCGGAAATACTATCGTGCTCAAAACTTCCGAGCACAGCAAGGCGACGAGCGCGCTGCTGGATTCCCTGATTTCAAAGAATTTCAATTCAGAGTATATCACGGTCGTCAGCGGCGGCTATCTGCAGAACCACGCGCTCCTGAACCAGCATTTTGACTTTATTTTCTTTACGGGAAGCCAGAATGTGGGCAAAATCGTCATGTCCAACGCGGCCCGCTTTTTGACGCCGGTTTGCCTTGAGCTTGGCGGCAAAAGCCCGTGCATCGTGGACGATACTGCTGACATCGCGAACGCGGCGCGCCGCATCGTGTGGGGTAAATTCCTGAACGCGGGGCAGACCTGCGTGGCACCCGATTACATCCTTGTTGATCAGAAGATAAAGAAAGTGCTGCTGGCGACGCTGCACGAGGAAATCCGGCGCCAGTTTGGCGAGAACCCCCTTGCCAACAAGGAATATCCCAAGATTATCAACGAGCGCCATTTTGTACACCTGTCCACGCTCTACCCGTCCGCGGAGATGGACTTTATCACGAACAAAATCGCCCCGACGATTGTGGATCTCTGCGACATTCACAGCCCGGAGCTGGAGGCGTCCTCCCTGATGCAGGAAGAGATTTTCGGACCGCTGCTGCCGGTCGTCTCCTACCAGAACATAAGCGATGCGATTAGCTTTGTCGCATCCCGCCCCACGCCGCTCGCGCTCTACCTTTTCAGCACGGACAAGCGCGTGTGCGGTGAGGTTATCCGTTCGCTCCGCTATGGCGGCGGCTGCATAAACGACGTCGTGTGCCATATTGCGTCCGCCAAGATGCCCTTTGGCGGTGTGGGGGAGAGCGGCATTGGCGCCTACCACGGCAAATACGGCTTTGTGACGTTCAGCCATTATAAGAGCGTCCTTGAGCGCGGCGCCCGTGGCGGCGATATGTACTTCCGCTATGCGCCGTACAAGGAGGAGCGCCTGTCCTTTATCAGGAAAATACTGCACTAGGCGCGTTTTTCTTGCGCAAAAAAAGCCCCGGTCTCCCGCGCGCGGTGGAAACCGGGGCTTTTGCTTTTTTCGCTGTGTGGCGCCGCTTTTTTAGAAGCCTACGCCGACGTTTGACGTGCCGCCGTTATTGGCGCTGGATGAGCTGCTGCTCGTTGTTGTGGAGGTCTTGCGCTCGCCCTGCTGCTGTTCGGATGAGATTCCGGCCGCGCTTGCCGCGTAGCTCTGCTGGTCTGCGAGCGTGAGCGTGCTGTCCGGCAGGCTTGCGGCATTCTTCTTGCGCAGCGCAAAGGGTGTGCTGCGCTCGCCGGTAGAGCTGCTGGTAAAGGTGATGCTCTCGCCGGCGCCGACCGGGATGGCTCCGTCGCTGCCGCCCACATCCTTTACGGATGTCTGCATGGACGTCTCGCCTTCCGGGCGGATGTAGTAGCTGTCGCGGTTGATGTCGCTGCGCGTGCTCCCGCCGGTGACGGCGACAAGGCCGTGGGATGTCTCTACGGTGCCGCTGTTGGAGTCGACTGAGTATTCGGTTCCGCGGACGGAAGCCGTAGCTGCGGGGGAGTGCACCTTAAAGTCGTTCAGCTTTTTGTCTGTTGAATTGACCTTAAAGCTTGCCTTTCCCGTATCGATAAAGACGGCTGTCTTGGTGACCGTCTTGTTCTTTCCGTTCTGCACGATGTCCTTCTTGGAAATCTGCTCTATGGACATCCGTGTGAGCGGCTCCATGGTGCAGATGTTCCCGTCAAGATTGAGCGTCACGTAAGAGTTGAACCCTGTAGAGATAATCGTGCCTTCGCTCAGCACGTCATTCTGCTGTATCGCCGTCCATGTGTCAGAACCTGTCTTCTGATACTCGGCCTTTCCCGTCACGGACGTCACTTTCGCATCGAGGGCGTGAGCCGAAAGCCCAGCTGCCAGAGCCAGAATAAATGCCGCGGTGGCTGTTTTTGTCGTGTTCTTCATAAAAACCTCCGGTCTGGAAATAAAGCCTGCCCTGAAAAAGCGGGCAGCCCTTGTCAGTTCCTTACCTAGTATTATAACACGCAGCCTCTTTTTGTCCAGCCAAGGGAGGAAAAAGTGCCAAAAAACTGCCAAAAATAATAGAATTTTAAAAAGACAGCGTTACCTTGACGACGAGCCCCCTGTTGTCAGGGTCGCTGGAACGGTAGCCTTTATAGAAGAATTCGGTGATTGAAATCTGGAGATCCGTCAGAACCTGGAGCTTACAGTTTGCGTACATCTGCCAGCCGTCGTATTTGATGTCGTCTTCGGGGCAGGCAAAGAGCATGTCCGCGCCCACGCCGAGGTATACCATCTGCAGCGGCTTGATGCTGACGTAGCTGCCCAGCTTGAGCGCCCCCGTCAGCTCCGGCGCATAGCGGGAGTACGAGATGGAGTTGCTGGTAAAGCCCCTGAAGCGCGAGAACGGGCCGTTTTTGTTGCCGGAGGCATACAGGCCGTTCAGCGAGACGGACGCGCCGAGCGACTCCGGGTAGTAGGTAAAGCTGAGCTGCGTCAGGTTGCCCGTGCCGACGAATTCCTCGGTCTGGAATGTCGTGGAAAAGCTGTAATACAGCTTTTCCTCCAGCGGGCCGCTCATGGAGAACGTCGCATAGTAGCGGTTGTAGTTCACGCGGTCGCGGAAGGGGCTGTCCACGCCGAGGAACATGTTCAGCTCAAAGCCGATGGTCTGGTTCCAGAACGCGTAGGGAAAGCTGAGCGACATGGAGGAGACGAAATAGGGGTCGGCAAATGAGTAGTAGCTCTCGTACCATTCCTCCTTCTCCTCGCTGGAGACGCGGTAGTTCTTGCCGTCCATGTCGAGTATGGACACCTTTTTCTGGTTCAGCAGCCCCGTGTAGCCAAAGTAGAAGCCCGCCTGCATGGTGCTGGTGTTGGACTGGAGCAGCATGCCGTCGCAGTTCTGGGCAAAAATCTGCCCGGAGCTGTCAAAGTACTGGAAGCGGCCAGCAGAGAATACCAGCGCGGAGCCGTCCCGGTCGGGGCGTATCCAGTTGAATTTCAGCAGGTCTATGTCCGGCGTAAGGTATTTCCGCTGCTTCGCCTCAAGGGTGTTTTCTATGCCGCCCTGGCTTATTATGGTAGAGAATTTCTCGTTGGCGGACAGCTGGGCGTTTATGTTCATCGTGTTCTCCGTGTTGAGCGGAGCCGAGAGCCAGCCGACGAGCGTGACGTTCTGAATCTGGTCGTGGAAGGGATTGATATGCCCTGAGACTTCGGTGCTTGAGGTGAGGAATCCGCCGTAATCGATGGCAGGGAGCGGTGCCGCGCAGCAGAGCGCTGCCGCTATTCCGATGGTGCGGAGCTTCATAGCGCGTCTCCCCCGCCGAACAATGAGGCGCATTTTGATGCCACGCCGAGCATGTCCCGGCCGCTGGCGGCAGATTCCGGACCGAATATGGCGGGGATGACCCCGTATGCCTTGAGCTGCCGGAACTGGTAGCGCGGCTGCCGTGTCAGCACGCTCATGACGCTTTCCTGCACATCCCATGTGAGGGAAAAGATTGAGGCGATATGTTTCATGGTAATGGGCGTATCCGGCGTCGCTGTCTTGGAGCGGATGAAGCCCCGCTCCTTCATGGCGCTGAAGGCTTCCTCATAGGAGGCGTCGTCCCCGGTAAAGCCGGCCGCCGCCGCCGCTATGTAGCAGGTCTGCCCGTATGTCGCCCGCTCTGTGTATATGATGTCGGAGAGCTTTGCTGCCGTCTGAGCGGACACAAGCGCGCCGCAGATGCAGAAAAGCAGGGAAAACAGAATTTTTTTCATCTTTCGTACCATTTTTTTCGTCCAAAACATTTAAATCTTGCCAGAGCTAGATTATAATACATATTGAGAGGAATGTCATGGAAAAACAGGAAAAAAAGTCCTTTTTCAGGAAGAATTCGGATGTAATCATATTGCTGCTTGCCGCCGCGCTCTGCTCGCTTTTTGCGTTCCTGAACATCTTTCTGAAAATCGACTACCGTATCTACGATATGCTGCTCGGACATACACGGAATGTCAAGGAGGACAGCCGGATTCTCATCGTGGACATCAACGATGCCTCCATCGACGACATCGGCGTGTGGCCGTGGAACCGGGATATCGTAGCCGATATGCTTATCCGCATGAAGGAATTCGGCGCTTACAACGTGGTATTCGATATCGAGTACCTCCAGAAGTCCGCGAAGGCGCTTGTTCCCAACGCCTGGCAGGAGACGCAGGAAGTCATAGAGCACTCCAAGCAGGATATCGCCGGGGTTATCGGGCAGTTTGCCGGTGCCGCTGCAGGCGGCGGATTCAGCGGCGACGAGCTGATGGAGCTTTCTTCCCAGATTGTGGAGGGCTACGTGAACCCTGCGCTGGACAACATCCGGATTTCCACGGACAAGCTTTCCCGTGACAACGACGAATATTTCGCGCGCACACTGCAATACATGGGGAACACATGGATGACGATGAACATGCGCATGGTGAACGAGCTGGACGATGAGGAGCATTTTGATTCCGGCGACGACGTGAGCGACGAGCAGCGCACGTTCATGCAGTCCCGGCGCTATGCGGCGGAGCGCTTCCTGCTGGCGAACGTGGACGACCCTGCCGGGCTGGTGGAGCAGGGCAACCGGCTGGTGGTGCAGGAGCAGACCCGCGAGCAGTCCAGCTACCGCGGCTTCTATCCCGCCCGCTACGACTTTATCCACTTTGCCGACGGGCTCGGCGTCACGAACGTCGTCGTTGACCGCGACGGTACGCGCCGCCGCATCGAGCTGCTGCACCATCCTGACCCGGAGCGAAAATTCCTGTGGAAGGAGCAGGGCAAGGGCTATGCCGCCGGGACGCTGGACGCTTCCCTGTATGCGCCGCAGCTGGTTTTTGCCCCGCTGCTGCGCTATCTTGACGTGCAGTCGCTGGAGCGCAGGAAGACTTCGCTTGTGCTGCGCGGCGCCCTGCTGCCCGGCAGGAGCGAGCGCAGCGATATCCGCATCCCGCTGGATGAGAGCGGCTGCATGTACATCAAATGGAGCCAGAAAAGCTACGACGAGAGCTTCCGCCATGTGTCCGCGCTCTACCTCTATGAGCTGGATCGCAGCGAGGAGCGCATCATGAAGAACATCTCCAACCTGACGCGCTACCGCATCCAGACCGAGGACGGCTATGACCTTCCTTACTATACGAATGCCGAGGAGCTGCTTTCGCTGTACGGCGCGCTCTCGCAGCAGAAGGACGCGATGCTTGCCAGCTGCAGGGGCTACGACGAGTACGGGGCAAGCATCGGCGGCGGCATCCCGGAGGGCGCCTTTGAGAATTACCTTGCCTTGCGGCAGGACTTCTATACCAAGCTCTCCGCCTATGTGGAGACAAATTTCAAGGCGCAGTTCATGCTGAACACGAACGCCCTGATGGACGGCGAGAACGACGAGGTGATTCGCGCCGCCCAGGACGAGTACGAGGACTATTTCGACGGGCTTAAAAAGGACTACGATTCGTTCTGCAGCTTCTACTACGAGCTGAAGGACAGCATCAAGGATTCCTTCTGCCTGATAGGCAACTCCGCCACGGCAAGTACGGATTTGGGCGTCACTCCCTTCTCGCGCAGCTATGCCAACCTCGGCACCCATGCGAACGTGGCGAACACCATCATACAGCAGGAATTCATCACGCCGCTGCCGGTCTGGTTCGGGCTTGCCTTTGCCTTCGTTGTGGTTCTTGTCATCCTGCTGCTGATACGCCGCCTTAGCACCGGCCGGAAGAACCTCTTTGCGTTTGCCTATGTGGTGCTGCCGATTGCCGTGCTGGTGATGCTCATGCTGCTGTTCAACATCTACGTGCCGCTCTTTGTGCCGGCGCTGCTCGTGGCGGGAACATACCTCGCGGAGCTCGCGATGAATTTCATCGCCGTGGAGAAAGACCGTTCCACCCTGCGCCGCGGCTTTAGCGCCTACGTTGCCCCGGAGGTCGTCAACCAGATTCTGAAGGATCCCGACAAGCTGAGCTTGGGCGGCGAGAACAAGACGCTTACCGCGCTTTTCTCCGACGTCAAGACATTCTCCGGTTTTACGGAGATGATAAACAACGAGGAGGGCGAGGCTCACGGCGCCGTCCGCCTTGTCGCCATCCTGAACGAATATCTGGGTATGCTCAGCAACGCCATCATGGACAACAAGGGTACCATAGACAAGTACGTGGGCGACGAGATTGTTTCGTTCTTTGGGGCCCCGCTCGACGACCCCTTCAACGCGTACAACGCCTGCCTTGCCGGCATCAAGATGAAGCTGGTGGAGAACGAGTACAACAAGAAGCATTTTGACACCGACCACGACATCCCCATGCGCCTGGAATCCCGCGTAGGACTGAACACGGGCGACATGGTTGTGGGGAACATGGGTACCGCCGAAAAGCTGAACTATACCATCATGGGCAACAACGTGAACCTTGCCTCTCGTCTGGAGGGCACCAACAAGGCCTACGGCTCGTGGATTATGTGCTCGGAGAGCACGTGGAACGCCGCCGACTCCGGCACCCACAAGGGGCTGCTGGTGGCGCGCAGCTTTGACTGCGTGCAGGTCATCAACGTCAAGAAGCCGGTGCAGCTCTACAACATACTGGGGGTGCGCGCCGACATGCCCGCCGCGCAGATTGAGGCAGCGGAGATATTCAACGAGGGCATGCGGCTCTACCTGAACGGGCGGGACAGTCCTGAGCAGAAGAAGGACATCGCCGAGCTGAAAAAGGCGTATGCGCTCTTTGAGCAGGCGGCGCGCTGCTATCCTGCCGACCAGTCATCGGAGAAATTCATGGAGCGCTGCCGCTACTTCTTTGAGAACGGTCTGCCGGAGCTGTGGGACGGCGTGTATGTCATGAAATCAAAGTAAGGTGCTGCGGGGCGTCAGCAGCTGCCGCCTTCCAGCGCAAGGTCGGTGACGGTGGCGCCCGTCGCCCGTATCAGGTCTGCGGGCGCAATGCAGAGCTGCTGCCCGCGTACCCCTGCGCTTACGTATATCTTTTCGTGCGTGGTGGCGGAAGAGTCGATGAATGTCCTGAACGCGCGCTTCATGCCGAGCGGCGAGCAGCCGCCCCGTATGTAGCCGGTGAGTGCGGGGAGCTCCGCCGGTTTTACCGGGGAGATATCCTTTGCGCCCGCCGCATTCCGTGCTTTTTTGAGGTTTATTTCGTGCAGCGCGTCCTGGCAGAATACGACGATTTCTTTTGTGTCTGTGCGCATGACGATGGTCTTGAACACGGCTGCGGGATCCGCGCCGATTTTTTCCGCAAGGGCCGCTGCTGCGCCCCGTTCCAGCTCGTGCTCGCCGTCGTCGGGGTATTCCTTTGTCTCGTAAGGAATTTTTGCCCCGTCCAGTATGCGCATGGCGTTCGTCTTCTTCATGATGCTTACTTTGTTACGAAGCTGCCCGCAGACTTGAACATGTCGATGGAGTCGATACGCTGCTTCCAGTATTCGGCTTCCTTCTTTGTGGTGTACGGACCGACGCGCACGCGGTAGTACAGCGTGCCGTCCTTGTTGAATGTAAAGACCTCGCAGGGAATCTGGTTTTTGTCCAGCTCCTCGCGAGCCTCGTCCGCGTTTTTCTTTGAGGCATAGGAAGATACCTGTACCCAGTACGGGGCTGCTGTGGCGGTGCTGGAGTCCTGCTTGCTGGTGGTGGCCGACGAGCTGCTCTTTGTCGTGCTCGCGGTGGATTTCTTTTCCGTCTTGGTGCTGGTGGAGGCGCTTGCCGTGCCGGAGCTTTTCTTTGTGGTGCTTGCGGCGGCGGTCGTTTTTTTTGTGCTTGCCGTCTGCTGTATATCCTGCCGCGCTTTCTCGTTCTTAGGGGTCACGGTCGGTTCTGGTTCGCCTTTGAGGCTGTCCAGATCAGGCGTCGTGTTTGTGGTGCTTGCGAGCGTCGCGGGTTTGTCCGCGCTGTTCTGTGGCTGCTGGTACACGCCGGACTCGCTGGTGGTCGTGTAGCCGTTGTCTATGTCGGTCACGCCTTCCTGCGGGCTGCCGATGCTGTTCGTGATGGAGGGTTTGTCCTGCGTGTCTATGCCGAGCGGCTCCTGTACCGGCGAGCTGTTCGCATTGATGACGGTGTGAGCTGGCGGCGGCGCCACATACAGTATGTCGCTGTTTTTGAGCGTAGAAGCAAAAACGGCGTTCTTTGAGCGTGAGGAAAACAGCAGCGTTGCCGTCCCGAATACGGCGAGCAGGAAACCGCATGCCAGCAGCGCTATCCACAAAGTTTTTTTCTGTTCCATAAATGTTATCCCCTCAACCGGCGCCCAGCCAGAAACGCAGCGATTTTTTTCTCAAGCTGTTCCCGTGTGCCGGTATTCCATACTTTTCTAATATCGGCATTGGCGTTTTTATATTTAGCAAAAAGATGGCGCTGGCTGCGGAAGCGCTCCCGTATCTGCTGGGCTGGCATACCGTCCCGGCGGCGCGCGCGGAAGAAGCGCTGAATTGCGGGGGCGTCCACATAGAGCACGCAGTCAATGCGCTCTATGAGCGGCACCTTGTAGAGCACCGTTGCGTTTATGGCGATATCCTGCCCGCTGCGGGCAGCGATGAATTCGTCGAACATGCGGTTTATCTGCGGGTAGACGATAGCCTCCTGCCGCCTGACAAGCTCCGGATCGGGGAAGATGAGCGCGCCGACAGCCCGCCGGTCAAGGCTGCCGTCCTCGCGGAGCAATCTGATGCCGCGCTGTGCCGCCATCGCGCCGAATTCCTGCACAATCTGCGCCTTTGCCTGCTCCGCCGCATCGTGCGCGAGCTCGTCCGCATCCACGACGGCAAACTGGTGGCGCTGCGCCAGAATGTCCGCGGCGGCGTTCTTGCCTGCCGCCATCGGGCCTGTCACGCACAGCAGCATCAGTGGAATTCCCCCCAGTTTTTGCCGCATTCTATGCTGACCCGGAGCGGCACGCGCAGCTGCACGGCGTTCTCCATCTTGTCCCTGATGAGGACGAGCGCCTGCTGTATGAGCTGCTCGTCGTCGGGGCACTCAAAGATAAGCTCGTCGTGCACCTGCAGCAGCATCCTGACGGGGGAATGCGTCTCGTCCAGCGCGCGCTGCACGTCTATCATCGCTTTCTTTACGATGTCCGCGGCGCTGCCCTGGATTGGCGTGTTCACCGCAATCCGCTCCGCGCCCTGCTGCTCCAGCTTGTTCTTGCTCTGGATGCCGCGTATCCTCCGCCTGCGCCCCATAATGGTCTCGCTGTAGCCGTTCTGCCGGGCGCTGTCTATCGTGCTGCCGATAAAGCGCTTTACGTCCGCGTATGTCGTAAAATACTGCTCTATGAACTGCGCCGCCTCCGTGCGGCTGATGCCAAGCTCCTTTGCCAGCCGGAACGCGCTCATGCCGTACATCACGCCGAAGTTCACCGTCTTTGCGAAGCGGCGCATATCGTGAGTCACGGCGTCCGGTTCCACCCCGTAGATGAGGGCGGCGGTCGCCTTGTGCACGTCCACCCCGTCGGTAAAGGCGCGGCACAGGTTTTTGTCGCCGCTCAGGTGGGCGAGCACCACCAGCTCAATCTGCGCGTAGTCCGCGGAAATCAGCACGGTGCCGCTTTCTGCCGTGAATGCCGAGCGGATGCGCCGCCCCGCGTCATCGCGCACAGGAATGTTCTGCAGGTTGGGATCGCGGGACGAGAGCCTGCCGGTGGCGGTGCCCGTCTGCAGGAACGACGTGTGCACGCGGGAGCTGCTGTCCGCGAGCAGGGGCAGCGTCTCCACGTAGGTGCTCTGGAGCTTTGTGTAGGAGCGGTAGTCGAGTATCATCTGCGGCAGCGGGTCGCTCGTCCGCTCGCACAGCTCCTCCAGCACGGAGGTGTCCGTGCTCCAGCCGCTTTTTGTCTTTTTCCCCGGGACGAGCTTGCGCTCGCCAAAGAGGACTTCCTGCAGCTGCTTGGGCGACGCTATGTTAAAGCTGTGCCCGGTCTCCGCGTAGATGTCCGCTTCCTTCTGCCTGATGAGCCCTTCCAGCTCCGTGCGGTAATCCGCGAGCGTCTGCTTGTCCAGGTGGATGCCTCGCTCTTCCATCCGCGCAAGGATGGGCAGCACCTGCATCTCCATGTTATAGAAAAGATTCGCCAGGTTTTTCTTCTCCAGCTCCTTTCTGAACAGCTGCCAGAGCTGCCAGGTGAAGTCCGCGTCTTCCGCGCCGTAGGGGTACACGGCGTCAAGCGCCACGTCCGCTATCGTCTTGCCCTTGGGGACGATATCGTTGAATTCGATGCCGGAGAGTCCCAGCTTTGTCTCGCCCAGATACTCCAGCCCGTAAGGGCTTTTGCCGGGAGCATCCGGCTCCAGCAGCCACGCGGCCACCATGGTGTCTACGATGCGGCAGGCCGGCTGCTTTGCGTAGCCGTTGGCGCCGAGCACCTCCAGATCGAATTTGCCGTTGTGCATGATGAGCGTTACGCCGGGCGAGTCGAGCAGGCGGGAAAGCTGCGCGATGCACGCCTCCTTTGCCACCGTCTCCTGCGCGAACATGCCGCCCGGCAGCAGCACCGGCACATACACCGCCTCTCCCGCCTTGGAGCAGAGGCTGAAGCCCACGAGCTGCGCTGTCAGGGAATCAAGGCTGTCTGTCTCCGTGTCGAAGGCGGCTGCCTGTTCCCCGGAGCCGAGTATGCCGTCGATGATGGCGGCAAGCTCCGCCTCGGTGGTGACGGGGCGGTAGTTCCCCTGGTTCTTGCGCAGGGGAACGGCATTCGCGCTCTCCTCCTCTGCGGGGCGGCTTGCGGCGGCAAGCCCCGTCAGCGCTGTCTCCGCGTAGGATTTTGCCACGGCCGCCGCGCCGTAGCCTGCGAGCAGTTTTGCCGCCTCGTCGTAGCGGAGCGATGCGGTGCAGAAGCGCTCCATATCGGTATCGACCGGCACATCGTCGCGCAGCATGATGAGCTTGCGGGAAAAATACGCGTCGTCCTTGCCCGCGCGGATTTTGTTCCCCACGGCGCCCTTTATTTCCTCTGCATGCGCGTAGATGCCGTCGAGCGAGCCGTAGTCTGCGAGCAGCTTGAGCGCGGTTTTGTCGCCGATGCCCTTTACGCCCGGCACATTGTCTGCCGTGTCGCCCACGAGCGAGAGATAGTCGAGGATTTTTTCGGGGGGAATGCCCCACTTTTCCTGCACCTCCGCGATGCCGTTGGTCTCCCAGCCGCCGTTCGCCTTGTCAGGCTGCATTTCCTTGCACTGCTCCGTGACAAGCTGGAGCAGGTCTTTGTCCCCGCTCAGTATGCGGCAGGGGCGGCCTTCTTCCGCACATTTTTTTGCCACGGTGGCGATGATGTCATCCGCCTCAAAGCCGTCCGCGCGCAGCACGGGTATGCCGAGCGCCGTCAGAATCTCCTCAATCCACGGCACCTGCGCGTGCAGGTCTTCCGGCGTCTTCTGGCGGGTCGCCTTGTACTCAGGGTACATCTCGTGCCGGAATGTGGGTGTGCGCGAGTCGAACGCCGCCGCAAGATACTGAGGCCGGTGCTTTGCGAGCAGCGTCCGCAGGTTCCTGAAAAAGATGAAGAGCGCGGAGATATTCTGCCCCTTGCTGTTGGTAAGCGGGTGGTTTATGAGCGCAAAGTAGGCGCGGTAAATGAGCCCGTAGGAGTCGAGTATGTAAACGGTCTTGTCTGCTGTTTCTGCCATGCGCCCAGTGTAGCATATTTCTGCCCTTATTTAAAGAATAGAGCCGGCAGGCGGCAGAGCTTTCTGAACGGCGCTTTTACGCACATCATCGCAATGCGTACAATACAAAACTTGGTGCGCTTCTTCATCCAGGCCGCTCTGCCTTATTCTTCTGATGAACGGATATGGTGGAGAAGTGCCCCTGCGGAAGGGGAGGACGGGGGTAAAAGTTGTTCGGGAAGAAAACGGCTGCTGCCCCCGATGTGCGGAACCCGCGCGCAGAGCCTTGTGCAAAGCGCTGCGTGTGTGGGTTCTGCCGGGGAAAGCGTTTTTATGGTGCTGTTTACGCGTCTATGTGGACAAAGGCGCCCATGTTCTCCTTTTCCGCGTAGACCGACTGGTGCGAGCGGTAGGGGTTCTTGAGCTGCGCGAGCTCCCGGCGGACTTCCGGCAGGCGGGTGCGCAGCAGCTGCTGGTTGCGCTTGTTCTGTGCGAGCGCCTGTTCCTGCAGCTTGCCCAGCTCCTCCTGCAGCCGCTCGACGGGGACTGCCTCCGCGGGATTGCTTGTGGCGGCATGTGTCCGGCGGTAGAGCAGCCGCATGGGCACGATGGCTTTCTGCAGCTCGCCGATGTCGTGTACCAGCAGGCTCCCCAGCTCGCTGTGGCCGTCCGGCAGTATGCCGCCGTCTCCGCTGATAAGCGGCTCCTGCAGCTCCAGCACCCTCAGGTATGCCTTGAATTTGTCGCGCTGCTGCTCCAGCAGCGTCCTGAACCGCCGGAGTATGGCGATGCGTTCGTCCAGTTCTTTCTGGGAGAGAGCTTCCTGCATAGGAACCTCCGTCAGCCGGTGACGCTGATTGTCGGGCGGTCTGCCGGAATCTCCACCTGCGTGTTCGCGGTGCTGTTTGCCGCCGTCACCCATGATTCCTGCAGCTGGGAAAGCATGCCCAGCACATCCTGCAGCTGCTTTTTCTCGTGGTTTATCGTTCCTGCCGTAAGCTGCTTGGTAAAGTAGATGTAGAGCGCCATCAGGTTCTCGGCAATCTCGCCGCCCCGCTCAAGGTCAAGGCTCGCCTCCAGCTCGGAAATGATGTCCGTCACCTTCTGCAGGTGCTTGCCGAACGATTCGATGTGGCCTGGCGCAACCCTGTTCTCCCCTTCCACAAGGGCAATTGCCTCCTCAAGGTGCGAGACGGCTCCGTCATACAGCATGACGACAAGGGAGCCCTGGCTCGCTGTCCGTACCCCAATCTCGCGGTATGCGTTGTAACCGCTCCGTGTGTTGTATCCCATAGTCACCCCACCGGGCACATCCCGTAAGCCGAGGCATTCCGGGCGGCCCCCTCCATGAATTAAGGATTTTTAGAAAAATCCCCGGCTTCCCTGCTTGTACAGGGCTTACGCGCGAGTGGACTTCTCTGTAACTAAGTATCGGTTTTAGAAAAAGAGAGTTTAGCACAATTTTGCTTTTACGCGGAAATTTTTTTTTCTGCGCGCTGCTATCGACGAAAGGGCGTTTTTCCCTTATATTATATGAAGTGAATCGCTGGAAAATCCGAAGCGGCCGCATACGTCGTATGCTGTTCAGCGTCACCACAGAAGCTGTCCGGACAGGTCTATTGATATCCGGCCTTATAGAGATTTGAGGTAGTATGAGCGACGACAACGACAAACGGAAAAAAGAAGAGCGGAAGGACGATTTTGATCCTTACAGCTTTTTCAAGCTTTCCATAGACGACGAGGGCGAGAAGAAGAACAAGCCTCCGCACAAGTTCCCCTTCTGGGCGATGCTGCTGATTCTTGTGGGCATCCTTGGTGTCCTGAACATCATGTTCTCGTCCAGACCCGACAACCTGATAGATTTCTCCGAATTCCGCAAGCTTATCGCGGACGGCAAGATTGTGAAGGTTGAGCTGAGCGACAATTACTTTGTCGGCTACGGCCAGAACGCGGAGCCAGCCTCCGCCTCCGGCATGAACCGCTACCTCCAGTCCGTGTTCAGCTCGGACGCGGGGCGGCAGGATGTGTACCGCACGGCGGGCGTCCTGATGCAGAGCTTTATCGACCTGCTGGACGAGAAAGGCGTGGAGTACAAATTCGTCACGCGGCAGAACAACTACCTTCTTCAGCTCCTGCTGAATTTCATCATTCCTTTTGCATTTATCTTCCTTATGTACTGGCTTATCTTCCGCCGGATGGGCGGCGGCATAGGCGGCTCCATGTTCGGCAACGGCGGCGGCCGCGCAAAGGCGGTGGACGAGGGCAAGGTGAAGACCCGTTTTTCCGACGTGGCGGGTGTTGACGATGCCAAAGAGGAGCTGATGGAGGTCGTGGACTTCCTGAAGTCCCCCAAGAAATACACGGACATCGGCGGAAAGATTCCCAAGGGCGTGCTCCTTGTGGGACCACCGGGAACCGGTAAGACCCTGCTTGCCCGCGCGGTGGCGGGGGAGGCCGGCGTTCCGTTCTTCAGGATAAGCGGATCCGACTTTGTGGAGATGTTCGTCGGCGTGGGCGCGAGCCGTGTGCGCGATTTGTTCCGTGCCGCGCGCGAGAAGGCGCCGTGTATCATTTTCATCGACGAGATTGACGCCGTCGGCAAGAGCCGCGCCAACAGCTTTGTCAGCAACGACGAGCGCGAGCAGACGCTGAACCAGCTCCTTGTGGAGATGGACGGCTTTGACAACGAGAAAGGCCTTATCGTCCTTGCCGCCACCAACCGCGCGGACGTGCTTGACCCCGCCTTGCTGCGCCCCGGCCGCTTTGACCGCCAGGTGCCGGTGGAGAGCCCCGATGTGCAGGGGCGCGAGGCCATCCTGCGCATCCACGCAAAGAAGGTCAAGCTGGACGCCGACGTTGACTTTGATTCCATCGCGCACGGTACCGTGGGCTTTGCGGGCGCCGACCTTGCCAACGTGGTGAACGAGGCCGCCCTGCTTGCCGTCCGCAGCGGGCGCACAAAGGTGTCCATGACGGACTTCAACGACGCCATAGACAAGGTGAGCATCGGCCTCAAGAAGAAGACCCGCCGCGAGAACGAGAAGGAGCAGCGTGTCGTCGCCTACCACGAGACGGGGCACGCGCTCGCCGGTGCCTTTACGCCGGGTTACCCGCCGGTGAACAAGATAACCGTTGTGCCGCGCTCGCACGGTGTCGGCGGTTTTACCCAGTACCGCGAGGTTGAGGAGACGAACGTAAAGACGCAGACCGACCTTATCAACGAGGTGGACGTCTGCCTTGGCGGCCGTGCCGCCGAGGAGGTCGTGTTCGGTGAAATCAGCACGGGCGCCGCGAATGACATCTACCGCGCCACGGATATCGTAAAGAGCATGATAACCGACTACGGCATGAGCGAGCGCTTCAAGAACGTTACCTTCGGCAAGCGAGGCAAGGGCTACGGCGGTCCGCAGGAGCCGGAGCTGGTGCGCGAATTCTCCGAGGATACCCAGCAGTATATCGACAACGAGATTGCCCGTGTCATCGCCGGGCGCTATGCCCACGTCGTCGCCCTGATGAGGCAGCACCGCGCCCTCCTTGACTACATCGCCAAGCTGCTGGTAGAGAAGGAGACCATCGGAGCCAAGGAATTTGAGGAGCTGGTGAAGGCGGAGAGCCACTGCAACGAGCTGACGGCCGAGGCCGGAAAGACTGCCGCGGAGCCCGCAGCCGGGACTCCCGCGCCGTCAGCGGAGACCGCTCCTGCGGAGCCTGTCGCGGCTCCGGAAGAAGCCCCTGCCGCGGAGGAGGAGAGCGCAAAGCCCGTCCGCCGGCGCAGGACTGCCGCCGCAAAGAGCGGTGATGAGACCGCTCCCAAAAAGCGCCCCGGCAGGAAACCCCGCACCAGCAAAGAGGAGAAATAGCAGGAAGCGCATTTTTCTTCTATTATATATGTGCGGCAAAAGAAGCGCTGCGTCAAAAACTGACATGCTCGGAGCCCCGCTTCCGCGCATGTCAGTTTTTTTTAGCGGAAGTCCTATACTCAGCAGTGCGGAACGCAAAACTGTTTACCCTGTCTTGCTTTCAGGGCTTCAGCATGAGATGTATTTTATCTGAAAGCGGATGCGATGTTGGCAGTTTATGTAAACTGTTTTTAAATGATTTCTTTTTCTATGCTACAGAAGTCAAGGATGCAGCATAAAAAATGC
>DGUD01000142.1:4956-21322 GCA_002393865.1 Treponema sp. UBA4319 | reverse complement strand
GCGTCCGTCTTCAGATAAAATACATTTCATGCTGAAGCCCTGGGCGGCAGGTGCTGCGGATGTTCAGTCCGCGGCTTCCGGGGCTGGCTCCAGCTGGCGGCGCAGTGCCGCGATGGCGCTGCGTGCGTTGTCGGCATTGATTTTTGCCCCGAAGAGCCCGTCGCCTGCCTGCCGGCGGATTTCGGCCTGCTCTGCCTCCGTACCGAAAAGCATCTGCTCTATCACCAGTCCGAGCGCCGGGCGGTAATGGAACTGCTCGTAGTAGTAGCGGGGGTCTTTTGTGTAGGCGTTCAGACCGGAGAAATTGTAGAATTCGCATTCCTCCGCGACTTTCTCCAGAAAATCCAGGTAGCCTTCCTGCGCGTGGTTCCGGTATACCGACTGGTATATGGGGTTCGTAAAGAGGACGAGCCGTATCCCGTGCTCCCTGCACAGCGCCGCTATCTCCGCGATGTCTTTGTGGACCAGCGTCTGGGAGTAGCCGATGTGCTCGTTGTTCTCGTAGCGGCGGGCGTCCGGGTTCTGCGTCAGCGAGAGATCCGTGCGGGCACCCCCGTACGAGTAGAAGAGCCGCGACTCTTCCCGGTGCTCGTCCGGATTGTAGCCGTCCACCGCGGCCGCTATCTCCGGCGCGGTGCTGATAGAGAGGTATGCCAGCAGGTATTTCAGCCGGTTCTCCTGTATGAGCTGCCACGGTACCCGCATGAGGTCTGCCTTGTGGCTGCTGGCCGGGGTGTACATCGCGATGTCGTCGAAGCCCAGTATGACCATGTCGATGCTGACTCCGTGCCGGAGGAAGGTGCGCAGCGTCTGCAGGTGCTCGGCGGGGATTGCCCGCGACGACGTCATGTTGTACCAGCGGAGCGCTTTTCCGCCGGATTCCTTGGGCAGCTGTTCCTGCGGCAGGTACTGCACGCGCGAGGAGCCGAATATGAAGGCGTTGAATGCGTCCGGGTGCTCCAGTATGTACGAGGTCTTGATGAAATTCTTGTTCGGTTCCGCGCTGGTAAAACGGATGTCCCGCCAGTGGAACACGTTGAATGTGTCGTAGCGGTAGGCGTCGTACATGTTCCGCGGGGGGAACTTGACGCAGACAAAGGCGAGCGCGACGAGCGCAAGGAACGCGCATTTGAGCAGGAAGAGCTTTTTCATGCGGCCTCCTTCAGAAATTCTGGTAGATGAAGTCTGCTGACCATGACGTGCGGGTGCTCAGCAGTGTGTCGAGCAGGGCGAGCAGCAGCAGGATGTATGCCGCCCAGCGGATGGCTGCCGGCTGCCGCCTGACAAGCGCAAGGCCGCCTTCATTCCTGCTGGCGATCTCCGCGCAGACGAGCAGCGCCAGCGGAACGGCGATGCCCGCGAGCCCGGTGGCGGCGCCCTCCTGGAACACGACCAGCGAGAATGTCTTCCAGAGCGCGTCCTTCAGCCCTTGCGCCGCCGCGAGCGCCGGAAAAGCGGCAAGCTCGGACGGGAGGGACAAGAGCTTCCGCACCGCAAGGATGGCGTCGTCCAGGCTCCCCGCGCGGAAGAATATCCACGAGAAGGTGACGAGGCAGAACGTCACGGGGATCCGTGCGGGGGCGGGGAGCCGCAGCCGCGGCAGGTACGTCCGCGAGAGCCTGCCCGCGCACTGGTAGAGCCCGTGCAGCAGCCCCCACAGCACGAAATTCCATGAGGAGCCGTGCCAGAGCCCGCTGACAAGGAATGTCAGCAGCAGGTTCACGCATATCCGTGGCAGCGCCACGCGGCTGCCGCCGAGCGGGATGTAGACGTAGTCCCTGAGCCAGCTGCTGAGCGAGATATGCCAGCGGCGCCAGAATTCCCCGGTGGAGGCGGCAAGATAGGGGTGGTCGAAATTCTTGCCCGCGTCAAAGCCGATGATGCGCGCCACGCCCGCCGCCATGTCGCTGTAGCCCGAAAAATCCGCGTAAATCTGAAAGGAGTACAGGACTGTCGCGGTCAGCACCGCAAGGGCGCCCTGCTCCTGTATGCCGCCCGCGCTGTATACAAAGTTGACGTAGGGGGCGATGCTGCCTGCGACGCACAGCTTTTTGAACATGCCCCAGGCAAAGAGCTTCATGCCGTCCGTGCAGTCCTCGTAGCTGAATCCGTGCGTCCAGCGCAGCTGGGGAAGGAGCGCGGGCGCCCGCTGGATGGGGCCGCTGGAGAGCGTGGGGAAAAAGCCGGTGAGCAGGGCGACGCTGAGGATATTTTTTTCCGGGGGAATCCGCTGCGCGTGCACGTCCGCGATATAGGCGATGCTCTGGAAGGTAAAGAATGATATGCCGAGCGGGAAGAGCCAGCCTTCGGGGCCGTACTTGACGAGCAGCAGCGGCAGCAGGTCTGCCGCGACGAATGCGGCAAAGGCCGCCCGCTTTTTGCAGCAGCGCCCGGCAATGTAGGTGACGGCGGTGCACCAGAGCAGGAATGGCAGAAAGCGGATGTCCGCCGCGGCGTAGAACACAAGCCCTCCAAGGAGGAGGAGCATGCGCTGCGCGGGGAGCGCGTGCCGCGGCAGCCGGGCGGCGGCAAGGTACAGAACCGCGAATGCGGTAAAGAAAACGGCGAATGTGGCTGATATGAACGGCATTTGTCTTGTTCCCCCGGTGCTGTCTGCTGCGGCCTTACGGGTGCTCCGGCGCTTTGCGGGGCAGCAGGCGGGAAAGCTCCCGCAGCACATCCTGCGGCTGCCGCACGATTGTCTGCGCGCCGTGCTCCAGCAGGAAGCTGCGGCTCCTGAAGCCCCAGCACACGCTGATGCAGGGGATACCCGCATTGCGTGCGGTCGCTATGTCCACGTCGGAGTCCCCCACGTAGACCGTATGCTGCCTGTCCGCGCCGAGTATGCCCATCACGGCGAGCACGGAGTCAGGGTAGGGCTTGCGGCGTACCCCCTCCCGCTCTTTCTCGCCGACGGCCGCGCCGCAGCCGATGCTCCCGCTGAAATACATCGCGGCCAGCTCCTTTACCTGGGCATCGGGCTTGTTCGAGACGATGCCGGCGCGGATACCCTGCTCCCGCAGCGCCGCCATGAGCTCCGGGATGCCGTCGTACGGTTTTGTCTTGTTGTGCCAGTTGCGCGCGTAGCATCCGCGCATCTCCTGGAGCGCCTCCTCGTAGCGCGGGTTCTGCCTGCCGCCGGGAACAGCCTTTTCCATAAGCACGCCGAGCCCGTTCCCCACGAACTGCCGTACCTCGTCGATAGTCCGGGGCGGAAAGCCGCAGCGCACGAGCGCCTCGTTGCAGCTTCCGGCAAGGTCTTCCAGCGTGTCCAGCAGCGTCCCGTCAAGGTCGAATATGACGGCCGCCGTTTTTTCCCCGCAGGATTCCTCCGCTATAATCTGAGAAGCATTCATGCCGTCTACTGTATCTTAAAACGGCATGGCGGGCAAGTGGCGCAGGAAGGGCTGTTCGGCAAAAAAAGAAGAAAAGTTGAGGGAAAATGTCAGAATTTTCAAAAAAATACTTTTATTTTTCTGAAAACTGGATATAATAAGCGTATGGCTGGTGCAGGAGCCTGCGGAGAACGCTCCCCGCATCCGCCGCATTTTGCTTTTAGCAAGGAGTAGCACTATGAAGAAGTTTTTGGCATTGGTAGCAGTCGCTGTGATGGGTATCGTCGGCGCATTCGCATTTGACCTCGGTCAGATTCAGGGCACATGGTCTGACGGCGAGTGGGACGGGAACTGGACGTTCAAGGCTGACGGCACTATCGTCCTCTCTCTGATAAGCACAGGCGAGACCGTGTTCACCTTTACGGAGAACAACGTCGAGAATTTCCACATCGGCGTCGAGGCTGATGGCCTGACTGTCCGCTTCAACTGCCCTGCCACGCACCGCGAGTATATGTTCGTAAAGCCCGCCGATCTTTCTCCTGATCTGAATATGACCATCCGTCCTGACTGGCGCAAGAGCGAGTACCGCAAGACCCTCAAGCTGGTCACACGCTGAGAAAAGGCGTAAACCTTTGCATGTAGCCGCTTCCGCGGATATATGTATGCGGGCAGGCACGGAACGCTGTTCCCGCGCCTGCCCGCGTAATTTAAAAATACAGCGCGTTCAAAAGCAGACGGCTTTTGTAACAGGCTTGACTATACCTGCAGGGAACCAGCCCTGCCATTCCTGATTTTTTATGGAGAAAACCATGAAGAGACTTCCCGCGATTCTTTTGTTTTTGTGTGCCGCCGCCGTGTTTTCCGGCTGCGTGAGTTCTTCCCGTTCCGGCAAATCAAAGCAGCAGTCATCCGGAACATCCGGCCCGGCTTCTTCTGAATCAGACGGAAGCGCCTCTTCCGCCGAGTCAGGCTATACCGGCGATCCCACCGCATGGGAAAGAGGGGACTTTACGATTGAAATCCGCCCGGAAGTGAAGGGCAAGACGATAGACCTGCATGTTACCTGCACCAACAGGACTTCCCGCGTGCTGTGGATTCCCAAGTTCTATACCGAATTCACCACCAGCCTGAACGGCCGCAGCACCATGAAAGGCAACTGGCTCACCATCATCAACCAGAAGGACAGCCAGTCCCTGTACCGCGGCGCTTTTGTGGATCCCGTGGTGGAGACAATGTGGCAGAAAGCGAACTGCACGGAGCTGCGGGCAGGCAAGTCCTATTCCTTTACGGTGAGCAATATCCAGGATTTCTACTATATCTCTGAGGACTCAAAGATGCTTACCATGCAGTACCAGGGGCCGCTGGGCGACTCCAACAAGGTTTCCTTTACCTACTAAGGGAAAAGGCGGCGCTGGGAACGCACGTTTCTGGCGCCGCGCTGAACAGGAGTTTTTATGGCGTACTCAAAGAATGCCGTCGCCCCGCTTCCGCCGATGGGCTGGAATTCCTACGATTACTACAACACGTCGGTAAACGAGGAGCAGGTGCGCGCGAATGCCGCCTATATGGCGGAGCACCTGAAGGAATTCGGCTGGAACTACGTGGTGATTGATATCCAGTGGTCTGACCCTGATGCCGGGACGCAGCTGCCGCAGCAGTATATCCCCTTCAGCCGTTTCTGCGTGGACGAATATTCCCGCCAGATTCCCGCGCCCAACCGTTTTCCGTCCAGCGAGGGGGGCAAGGGCTTTGCCCCGCTTGCCGCCTACGTGCATTCTCTGGGGCTCAAATTCGGCATCCATATCATGCGCGGCATCCCCCGCTTCTGTGCGGCGGAGCACCGTCCGACGCGCTGCGGCATAACGGCCGACCGTATCGCGAACCCGTTCTCCATCAGCCGCTGGAACGGCGACATGTACGGCGTGGATGCCTCAAAGCAGGGCGCGCAGGAATACTACGACAGCATCTTTGAGCTCTATGCGGAATGGGGCGTGGATTATGTGAAGGTTGACGATATCTGCAACACGAACATGTATCCCCATGACCCGTATTCGGCGGAGAAGGAAGTGGAGATGATTGCCCGCGCCATAGAGCGTTCCGGACGCCCGATGGTGCTGAGCCTGAGCCCCGGGCCTGCCATCATAGAGAAGGCGTGGCATCTGGAGCAGTATGCCAATATGTGGCGTATCACCGATGATTTCTGGGATACATGGCCGCTGCTGAAAGCCATGTTTGACCGCTGCGAGGTCTGGCAGAAGCACGTGGGCGGCGGCTGCTGGCCGGACTGCGATATGCTGCCGCTCGGCAAGCTCTGCAAGGGCTGGGGCGAGGAGCGCGACTGCCAGTTTACGCCGGACGAGCAGCGCACCATGCTGACGCTGTGGTGCATATTCCGCAGCCCGCTGATGATTGGCGCCGATTTGCCCCGGCTGGATGACGTCACAAAGGCGCTGCTGACCAACAGGGAGGTGCTCGATGTGCAGCGCTTTTCTTCCGGTGCCGCGCAGGTGATGCGCGACGGGCGGCAGTGCGTGTGGGCGAGCCGTGGTGGCGGCTGCCCCGCGCAAGGCATTCCGGTGAACCTTGCGCTGTTCAATCTGGGCGATGAGGACGGCGAGGTCGCGGTGCGGCTTGATACCGTGCCCTTTGTGGACAGCTCGCGGACATACCGCGTGCGCGATTTGTGGGAGCACAAAGATCTGTTCCCGCTCGCCGGTGACGCGGAGCTTTCGCTGGCGGTTCCCGCGCATGGTTCCGTCCTGCTGCGCCTGTCCGTGTAGCCGCATGCGCCTGTCTCAGACGCCGCTTGCTTTTGTGACAGACCCGATTGTTCCTGCGGCGGACGCACCCGCTTTTAAAAACTTGCGGATGCGCCGCTTGCATGGTATACTTATAGGCGTATGTCATTCCGTGATTTTTCTTTGCGCGACTGGCGCATATTTGCCGGCAATGCCGTGATGCTCGTATGCAGCATTCTGTATGGATGCTGGTGGTATGATGCCAACCGGACAGGGGAATTCATCCTGAGTGTCTCGCCCCTGCTGCTGCTCGTCGTAATGACGGGGCTCGCCTCTATGGTGCTGCTGATTCACGGCGCTTTTGCGGATAAAGGGCGCGGCGCCCTCTCGCTGTACCGGGTGCTCCTGTGCTGCCTTGCGCTGTATGCGGCGCTGCTGCTTGTGGGGCGTTTCCTCCTGCACCGCCAGCTGACGTCCGAGCTGCTTGCCATGATGCTCTGGCTTTCCGGCGAGCTGTGCGCGCTGCTCGTGCTCTACGAGGAAGGCTCGGTCTCCCCCAAAAAATGCAGGCTGCTCATCGCGCTTTTTGCGCTCTCATTCGTCGTGGGGGTGGCCTGTTATTTTCTCTATGCGCGGCTTTCTGCCCCGGCAACGGAGCGCTGTGGTTTTGTGCCGATTTTCTGCTACGGTGCGGTGGTGCTTGTATTCCTGCTGCTGCAGGTCTTTTAGCTGGAGGGGAGGCGTGCGGCTGGCCGCCGCTTTTTTGCCCCGGCACGGCAGGCTTGCAGTGCCAGGGCGGGCGGGAATGCTCAGGGCAATGACTTGGGCAGATAGAGGCAGCCGCTGTCATAGAGCGTCCCGTCTTTGTATATCATAATCGTCGGCCATGTTGCGGACAGGAGGCTGAGGATGAAAGCCTGGCCTTCCGGCAGGTCGCTATCGGTACGAAGGTTTACAATGACGTATGTGCCGGAAGGCGATTGTTCTCCGGAGAAAAAGCTCGTGTCGTAGCCTTTTTCTTTCAGGATGTCAAAGTAATTCCCGGTGCGGGCTTCCCATGTGCCCATACAGAGTGTGGAATTATCGCTCTCAGACCAAAGATTGAATGTGCCGTCGGATTTCAGCTCTATATTACTCGTCGCTGATACCGGGACCGGGGTTCCTCTCCATTTTCCGGTCAGGCCGCTGCTGCCGTCGGCTTTCGCATATTTGTTCTTTATAAAATGATAGATGTTTCCGGAGGAAGATAGCTTTGCGAAGTCTGATTTTTGATACGGCAGCTCCTTGCCTTCCTCCGGCCTGGCTTTCACATACAGCTTGTTCCCTGTCACGGAGATGGAGGCTGAATCTGAGCTTCCGAACTGATTCCGTAAGGCCTCTGCCGCCGCATTTGCTTTGTCCGCGCTGGAAAAGGTATGCATCGTCGTGATTGACTTGTCGGAGAAGTTTATCCCTCCGCCCCTGCCTGTGATGCCGGCAGGATTGTCCGTTCCTCCGTCAAGGTACCAGGACAGGACGTCCGTCCCAGTGCCAGAGCCCGATTTGCTGGAGCTGGAGCCGCCTCCAGTGGCCGTGCTGCATGCGCAGAGGAATGCCGCGCAGGCGAGCAGGGCGGCGAGGGCTGCCCCGATGCTTCGTTTTGCTGTGGTGTGCTGCATGAATGTCTCCTTTTGTGTGTGTTATATCAATATTAGTATAGTTTTATTATATTAAAAATGTCAATGGTACTCATGGTGTTTTTATACCAAATTTGATATAATGAGTTTAGAGCGTACGGTCATAGACAATATAAAGCGGATACGAAAGGAGAAGCATATTTCCCAGGAGCGGCTTGCGGAATACTGCGAGACTTCCGCAAGCTACATCGGGCTGATGGAGACCTACAAGAATGTCCCGAAGCTTTCCACCATAGAGCGGATAGCGGATGCCCTCAACGTTCCGCCGCAGGAGCTGTTCCGGGAGGACGCGGATGCCGCTGAGGCGGAGGAGCGCACAAGACGGAGCGCCGTCTTCCGGGAAAAGCTGAAGTCCTCGATATTGAAAGAGATGGATCAGAAGCTCACCGAGCTTCTTGCGTCACTGTAGGCAGGGAGCCGCATGCCTTCCGCCTGCCGGGAGGAACCGCTGGCGTAGGCTTGTCCGTCCGCTGCCTTTGTGCTACACTTGGAGCGAGCCTGCTTGCGGCTGCCCGGAAGCTTCGTTGCCGGGTATGGGGCCTGGAGCGGGCATGGTTGTCCGTCCGTACAGGGAACGATTATGGAGATAGTGAATAAAGAATTCGACAACGGCAAGCCTTTTGACTTCGGAAAGACTTCTGCCGATTATGCGAAGTACCGCGACATCTATCCGCCGCAGTTCTACGGCAAGCTTGTGGAGCTGGGAATCGGCGTCGCGGGGCAGCAGGCGCTTGACCTCGGAACCGGCACCGGCGTGCTTCCCCGCAATATGTACCGCTTCGGCGCGACGTGGACAGGCACCGACATCTCCGGGAACCAGATACGCTATGCGCGCGGGCTTACGGAAAAAGCCGGCATGAAAATCGCCTACACGGTCTCTTCCGCGGAGGAGCTTTCCTTTCCGCCCGCATCTTTTGACGTCGTGACGGCCTGCCAGTGCTTTATGTATTTTGACAAGGCGGTGATTGTGCCCAAAATCCACCGCTGGTTAAAGCGCGGCGGGCACTTTGCCGTCCTTTTTATGGCGTGGCTTCCCGCGGAAAGCGAGATTGCCGCAAAGACGGAGGAGCTCGTCCTGAAATACAATCCCGACTGGAACGGCGCCCGCTGGCAGCGCAGCCCCGTGACATTCCCGGACTGGGCGGAACCCTACTTTGAGCTGGAGCATGCGCTCGGATTCGATATCCCCGTCACGTTTAGCCGCGAGGGCTGGCACGGTCGCATAAAGGCCTGCCGCGGAATCGGCGCGTCCTCGCTGGGCGCTGAGCAGATTGCCGCATGGGAGCGCGAGCACCGCGCCTACCTTGCGACGCTGCCAGAGACATTCAGCATCCTGCATTATGCCACAATCCTGAACCTGCGCAAAAAAGAGGCCGGCGTATGACGCTCCTGCCGCTTTCTTTGGCCTCGCACCGTGCGCTGATGACGGATTTTTTCTTTGACGTGTTCACGCGGGAGCCATGGAACGATGACTGGAGCGACCGCAGCCAGCTGTACGCCTACATGACAGACCTTGCGGGCAATGCGAATTCCCTGTGCTACGGCTTCTTTGAGGATGCCTCCGCCACAAAGCTCGCCGCTCTCAGCATCGGCTCGGTCAAGCACTGGTGCGCTGGCACCGAGTACTGCATCGACGAGCTGTGCGTGCGCCCGGACTTGCAGGGACAGGGGGTCGGCACGGCCTTCCTTGCCGCGCTGGAGGGCGTGCTGAAGGGGCAGGGCATCCATACCATCTACCTGCAGACCGATGACTGTGTCCCTGCCTTTGCCTTCTACAAGAAACGCGGCTTTGTGCATATCAAGGAGACGGTCGCTCTGTACAAGTGCTTTTGAGGAAGGCATAGGCGCGATGCCGCGCAGAGGCGCCGCTTGCGTGCGTTTGCCGCTTTTTCAGGGGGCGGGCTCAGGATGCTTTTTGAGGCTTGTCCGTACAGGAAGGAGATACGATACATGACAATCACACCGAGACAGTTTACGCTGAAAGACGGCCGCAGCGCAGAGCTTCGTTCCCCGCGGGAGGAAGATATCCAGGGCGTCCTTGACTACCTGCGCATCTCTGCCGGGGAGACGGATTTTATCCTGCGCTACCCAGAGGAATGCGACCGCTATACCTACGAGAGCGAGAAGGCGCTTTTTGAGCGGATGAACGCCTCGGAGGACGAGGCGATGATTATCTGCCTTGTGGACGGCAAGGTCGCGGGGAACTGCGGCATACACTTCAACCAGAACTTGAAGCTGCGCCACCGCGCGGGCGTGGCAATCGCGCTCTGCAAGGAATTCTGGAATCTCGGCATCGGGACGCAGATGTTCCGCGAGATGATACGCCTTGCGGAGGAGAAGCCCTTTGTCCTGCAGCTGGAGCTGGAATTTGTGGAGGGCAACACCCGTGCCCGCGCCCTCTACGAGAAGATGGGCTTTGCCATCACCGGCATCCGCCCGGATTCTATCCGCCTTAAGGACGGCACGATGCTCGCCGAGTATATGATGATGAAGAAGCTTGACCGGCGCTGACTACAGGGCTGCCGGGGCATGCGGCTTCCGGGGCGGCACGCTCAGGACGTGGTTTTGCGCGACGGAGCTTCCGCCCTCTTTGTTTATTTTTCCGGAAAAACGTTTTTTTTGATGACAAGGATGGCAGAACGTGCTAGAATAGAATGACTGGAATACTAGTATGTTACTCTAGAGGTTGCTATGAACGATACATTGAAGAAAATCGGTCAGACGGGGATTGTTCCCGTCGTGGTGCTGAACAAAGCGGGCGACGCTGTGCCGCTCGCCGAAAGCCTTATCAAGGGCGGGCTGCCCTGCGCGGAAGTCACATTCAGGACAGACGCTGCGGAGGATGCCATCCGCGCGATTGCCAGGCAGTTCCCGGATATGTTTGTGGGGGCAGGCACTGTCCTTACGACGGAGCAGGTTGACCGGGCAATCGGGGCGGGCGCAAAGTTCATCGTCTCGCCGGGGCTGAACCCCAAGGTCGTTGAGTATTGCGTCAGGAAGGGCTACCCGGTGACGCCGGGCATTATGACCCCGACGGAACTTGAGATGGCGCTCGGATTCGGGCTTGATGTGGTGAAATTCTTCCCGGCGGAGAATGCGGGCGGGCTCAAGATGATAAAGGCGATGAGCGCGCCGTACACGATGGTAAAATTCATGCCGACCGGCGGAATCAACGCCACGAATGTGCGGGATTACCTTGCCTGCGACAAAATCCTTGCCTGCGGCGGCAGCTGGATGGTAAAGGCAGACCTGGTCAGCACGGGCAACTTTGCGGAGATAGAGCGCCTTGCAAAAGAGGCGGCGGCGATTGTAAAAGAGATAAGGGGATAAAAGATGAAAGTCGTTACGTTTGGTGAGATTATGCTACGGCTGGAGCCTGAGGGCTATTTCCGTTTTGTGCAGGTCGACAAGATGACCTCTACCTTTGGCGGCGGGGAGGCGAACGTCGC
The DNA here is from genome assembly GCA_002393865.1 of Treponema sp. UBA4319. Classification (GTDB taxonomy): domain Bacteria; phylum Spirochaetota; class Spirochaetia; order Treponematales; family Treponemataceae; genus Treponema_D. Next base: position 10,124 of record DGUD01000142.1, on the reverse strand, counting down.
GGTCTCGCTCGCAAACTACGGGATGGAGGCCTGTTACGTCACAAAGCTGCCCAAGCACGAGATTGGTCAGGCGGCTATCAACAGCCTGCGCCGCTACGGTGTGAACACGGAGTACATTGTGCGCGGCGGAGAGCGCGTGGGCATCTATTACAATGAGCGCGGGGCAAGCCAGCGCGGCTCAAAATGTATCTACGACCGCGCCCATTCTTCCATCGCGGAGGCGAAGCCGGAGGATTTTGACTGGGCGGCGATTTTCAAGGGCTGCTCTTGGTTCCACCTGACGGGTATTACCCCGGCGCTCGGCGGCAGCATGCCGCAGGTCTGCATAGAGGCGTGCAAGGCTGCGAAAGCTGCCGGCGCCACCGTAAGCTGCGATCTGAACTACCGCGGAAAACTCTGGACGCGCGAGCAGGCGCGGCAGACGATGACGGAAATCTGCAAGTATGTGGATGTCTGCATCTCGAACGAGGAGGATGCAAAGGACGTCTTCGGCATTGAGGCGGAGAACACCGACATCAACGGTGGCAAGCTGAACAAGGAAGGCTACAAGTCTGTCGCCAAGCAACTGGCGGACAAGTTCGGCTTCAAGAAAGTCGCGATTACGCTCCGCACGTCAATCAACGCGAACCGCAACAACTGGGCGGCGCTGCTCTACGACGGAAAGGATTATTGCTTCAGCAAGGAATACGAGATGTACATCGTTGACCGCGTCGGCGGCGGCGACAGTTTTGGCGGCGGGCTGATTTACGCGCTGCTGAGCGGCAAGCCGACGCAGGAAGCGGTTGACTTTGCGGTTGCGGCAAGCTGCCTCAAGCACACGATTGAGGGCGACTACAACATGGTCAGCGTCGATGAGGTTGAGAAGCTTGCGGGAGGAAACGGCAGCGGGCGCATCCAGCGCTGAGCCGGGCGTGGCGTAAAAGCTGAGACGCACAATGCAGGACGGCGGAAGGAGAATGCATCCCTTCCGCCGTTCTGCATTGTGGCGTTTGTGCCGATTGCTGCTTGGGGTAACCAGCGCTTCCTTCGTTCCCTTACTCTGTGTCAGCTACGCTGATTTTCCCGGAGCTTGTGCTGATGTGTATGGATGTGCCGCCTCCGTTGTAGGAATGGGCGAATGACTTTATATCCCCGATGGATATGCCTTCCAGCGTGTCGCGGTAGCCGCCTGATTTTGATGCTGCCTCTATCTGGAAGCCGGCGCCTTTGGGTACCACGAGCCTTATGTTCCCGCTGTTTGCGGCAAGGCGGGATGCTTTGCCGGGGAGTGCCGCAAGGCTGAGCATGATGCTGCCGCTGCTGCTCTTCATGTCGATGCTGCCGTGGCTTACATCGAGCGCCTCTATGCTGATATCCCCGCTGGAAGAGCAGGCGCTCACCGCTCCTTCTGACGTCAGTGTTTCGGCCTTGATGCTGCCGCTGTTGCTCTGCAGCTGTATGTCTGCCGCGGAGATTGCATGCAGCCGGATATCCCCGCTGGATGCGGTGGCGGAGAATGCCCCGCTGCCGGCAAGGCTGCGGCAGGAGATGTTGCCACTGGAGGTTCTGAGCGTGGCCGCCGCCGCTCGTATGTCCTCCAGCGAGATATCCCCGCTGGATGCGGTGGCGGAGAAAGAGCCGCCGCAGGTGATGCCGCGGCAGGAGATGTTGCCGCTGGATGCCTGCACGGAGAACTGTCCGCTGGTGGCGAGCGCACTGCAGCTGATGTTCCCGCTGGACGACACCGCCGCAAGGCTCTCAAGGCTGCATGTTTCCGGGATGCGCACATACACCGTGCAGCGCTCGTTCCTGAAGCTCATGCGCTTGTCCTGTGAGCGGAGGAAAAAGGTGCCGCCTTCCGTGCGGGCCTCTGGTCTGGACTTTGGTGCGGTCGTGATAATCTCAATCTGAATCTCGTCGCCGTCGCAGCGGGAGAATTCCACGTCCTCGTAGCGGAGCGTGGAGGAGATGCACTTTATTCCTTCCGCGGGGAAGTTCTGCCGTATCGTGCTCTGTGATTTTGCCGCCGCTATGCCGGAAAACAGGGCAATGCCGCCGCTTATGATAAGCAATTTGTTCATCGTATCTGCTCCTTTGTGTCCGTGATGGCGGACGGACGCCGCTTTATCTTCTCTTCTATGAGCAAAATCGCAAGACCCGCAATCACGAGGATGATTCCCGTGAGCGGCTTGGACTCCACCGTGTTGCCGCCGTTGAAGATGGCGTTCCAGCTGATGTGGTATATGAGCGCGGGAACAAGCCCGTATTCGTAGTACAGCACGCAGAGGAAGAACCCGGCGGTCATGCAGTTGAAGATGTAGAGCGCGGTGACCGTCTGCCCGGATATGGCGTTCAGCAGATGCGCGCAGCCGAAGACTACGCTGATGACGATGAGACCCCGGAGCAGCGACGCCTCCTTGCTGATATAGTCGAAGAGGAAGCCGCGGAAAAGCACTTCCTCGCCGATGCCCGCCGCCGCAGCCATGAGCAGCTGCGTGACGGCGTTTGACGGGAATGCGCGGCAGAAGTGCAGCGCGTAGAAGGCGTCCAGAAAGGCGATTGCCGCAGCGGAGAATACTGCGGAGACAATCAGCCCCCGCGCGCACGTGCACCACGACGGCGTCCCGTGGAAGAGCTTTTTGTATGCGAGGATGGTCAGCGCGCCGAATGCAAGCGAGTTTGTGAGGTACAGGGGCGCCGCCTGCAGCGATAGTGCCTGCGAGGCTGCGGTGCATATCCCCTGACCGGCAAGGTAGAGGATGAGAATCCCCGCGAAGACCAGCGCCAGCTTCACATAGCCGTGCGCCTTGCCTTTGCTGCTGCTTTCTGTGCCTGTCATTTGCCTGCTTCCCGTACCTTTATGGAGCCGCTCATGGTGGAGATTGAGATTGGCACTCCGCCGCCGTTCTGCGAGCTTCCGTGTTTTTTGCCGCTGGTGCCGGTAATCTCGTCCCTGAAGCTTCCGCTCATGCTCTCGTATTCAAGCGTGTAGCCCATGCCGCGCGGCAGCCCCAGCGAGATGGAGCCGCTCACTGACTCCAGCGTGCATTTGTCTTTTAGCGCCTCAGTGCATTCCATCTTGATGCTGCCGGAGACCGACTGCGCGGAAACCGCCTCGTAGCTGCCGTCCGCGTGGATGCTGCCGCTCACCGACTCCACGGAAAGCCGCCCGATGGTGCAGCCGCTGATGGAGATGGAGCCGCTGACGGACTCCACGTCCGCGGATTGCGCCTGCAGTCCGTTCATCCGGATGGAGCCGGACACGCTGTCGATGTTGAGCCGCCCGCTGTAAGCGGCGGGAATGCTGATGCAGACGGCGCCTTTCAGACCAAGCCTGTTCAGTTCCTTCCGCGTGCGCTTCTTTTCCTTTACGGAAAGGCTGCCCCCGCTGAGCGAGACCGTGCAGCGCTCTTCTGCCTTGTCCGTAAAGTCCATGTGGAACATGCCGTCGTCAGAGACATCCGCTACCACCGCAACCGATATCAGCTCCGCTTTGACGTAGCTGATGTCCTCTGCGGGAAAGCGGTTTGTCCGCGTCGCGCTGCCTGCCTCCGTTTCGTCGCCGGAGCCGAAGAGGAAGAGGGGGGCATCCCAGTGTCCGGGGAAGCCGCCGGAGAGCCCGCGCAGCAGCATCAGGGTGAGCGCGAGCGCCACCGCCGTCCAGATTATGCCGAGGATGTAGTTCCGTTTCATGCGTGCCTCCTTAGTCCTCGGATTCGTCCTTTCCGCCGGTGAAGAGCAGTATCGCCTGCCACGCGGCGCTTGCTATCAGCCAGATAATCCACGTGATGTGCCACGCCATTGTGGTAAAGCTGACGGAAAGATAGATGATGGTCACGACCATCCAGTAGAGCTTGGAATATGCCGCCCAGTGGCGCCCTTGCTCCGTGCTGGTGTCGAAGCCTGATTTTTTGCTTACGATGTACGGCTCCACATCCTGCGGGACGCTCATCCGCGTGTAGATGAGCAGGCCGGTCGCCGCCGCCACGCAGCACATCATGAGGATGAATCCCGTAATCCCCGCCTTGTCCTCGTCCCACACGCCGAAGATGTCGCTGATGCCGGGAAGCGCGCACAGCAGGATGACGCCGCCGATGTAGAGCATGACCGCAATCGAGGTGTTCCGCGCCTTTCTGCGGCGGTAATCGTCGATTTTCGGCTTCAGCTCGCGCTCAGGGGCAAGGCTTTCTAAGAGCTCGTCTATGTTGCCCATATCCGCGAGCGCATCCGTATATGCCTGGTTCTCTGATTTGCCTTCCGCCAGATGCGCCTCAAAATGCTCGTTGAGCGTGGAGAGGATTTCCTCCTTCAGCTCCGCGGCCTTGCGTGTCTTGGGCACATCGTTAAAAAGCACGTCAACGTAGTTCTTGATTTTGCTGTTCATGGTCTTGCAATCTCCTTGCTGCTCAGCAGCTTGTCTGTCGGCGCAGCTCCAGAAGTAGTGGGCTTCTGAAACTTGCTCTGTCTTCTGTGGTCTGGATTTTATGCCGCTGCTCCGTCGCTCTGCGGGCGCGGCTGCGGGCACCGCCTGCGCGGGCTCAGCTCGTGAGCCTGAACATGCCCGCGGTTCCTATCAGTTTGTCTACGATACGCTGGATACGCGCCCAGTCCTGCTGGTTCTCCAGCAGGATGTCCCTGCCTTTGTCCGTTATCGCATAGTATCTTCTGCGGGCGCCGGAATTCTCATCGCCCCAGTAGGAGCTGATGAGCTGCTTTTCTTCCAGCCGCCGGAACGACGTGTAGAGCGTCGCTTCCTTCAGCTCGCACTCCCCCTCGCTCAGGGCGTTTATGGACTTGTTGATTTGATAGCCATAGCTGTCTCCTTCTGCAAGTTGCGCAAGGATGATGCTATCTGTCAGGCCCCGCAAGATGTCCGAAAAGTTCAGCATCCTTACCGCCTCCTTTTGAATATATAGTAATATACAATACCTTGTCTGTCAAGGTATTTTCTGAAAATAAATAGTTCTGGTGCAAAAGGGGCGAGCAAAAAAAGCAAGCCCCCGGCAGATGCTGGATGCTGCTGCCGGGGGCGCGTGTCCTGTGTGCGGCAGGGCTTCAGCAAGAGATATATTTTATCTGAAGACGGACGCGGTACTGGTAAATCATGTAAACTGTTTTAAAATAGTTTTCTTTTTTTATGCTACAAAAGCCAAGGATTCAACATAAAAAATGCGCGGAAGCGGAAAAAC
>DGUD01000142.1:243-4868 GCA_002393865.1 Treponema sp. UBA4319 | reverse complement strand
TTCCGCTGGGAGCGCATTTTTGTTTTCATGCTGAAGCCCTGCTGTGTGCGGGGAGGCTATGCTTCCAGCCGCTTCTGGATGTAGGCGCAGATGATGTCCGCGCAGGCTTCTATGCTCAGGCGCGATGAGTTGAGGCAGAGGTCGTAGGTGCCGGTCTCGCCCCACTTGCCGTGCCTGCAGAAGTAGTCGTGGTAGGCACGGCGGGTCTTGTCGTGCCGCTCCATCGTCTTTCTGGCCTGCTTCTCGCTGAAGCCGCGGCTCTCCATGATGCGCCGGATTTTGTCGTCCTCGTCGCCGGTGATGAATACCGTCACAAGGTACTTGTGGCCGTAGAACAGCTCGTCCGCGCAGCGTCCGACTATGACAAAGGAGTCCTCGTCCGCAAATTTGGAGCGGAGCAGGTTGAACTGCAGCTCGGCGACGTTTTCTTCCGGGGAGTTCGAATATCCCCGGACGGTGCGGCTGAAGAAGAGCTTGCGGGGGCTCTCGTCGTATTTTGCGAGCGAATTCGTATCGACGTTCTTGATGCCGGCGACTTCCTCCAGTATGTTCCTGTTGTACAGCGGAAGATCGAGCCGCTCTGCGATGAGCTTTGCGATTTTGTGCCCGCCGGAGCCGTATTCGCGCCCTATGGATACTATCAGTTGCTTTTTCATCGGGGGAGCCTCCTTACAGGTATGTGATGAAGATGTACACCGTGCAGATTGCCATGACTATCACGGTGGCCGGAACGGCGCGGCGGCAGTAGGTGCCCCAGTCAACAGGGTGCCCCGCCTTTGCCGCCACGGAAGTGCCGACGACGTTTGCCGACGCGCCGATAGGCGTGGCGCTGCCGCCGATGTCCGTGCCGACGGAGAGCGCCCATGCGAGCGTGGGCAGCGCTATGCCCGTTGTCTGCGAGAGCGTCTGGATGACGGGCAGCATGGTCGCGGCAAAGGGTATGTTGTCGATGAAGGCGCTCGCAATCGCCGACATCCAGATGATGATGGCAATCATCAGGTATGCGTTGCCGGAGCTGAGCGTGCTGATGACGCCCGCGATGATGGTGAGTATGCCGGTCTGCTCCAGCCCGCCGATGACGACAAAGAGCCCGATGAAGAAGAGAATGGTCTTGTAATCGACCTTGCGCAGGATTTCCGCGCAGTGCGCCGGCGCCGTCAGCAGCGTCAGCAGCGCGATGCCGATGCCGATGGTCGCGACGGTCAGGCCGGTCATCGCGTGCGTCACGAGCAGCACGACGGCGGTAAGGAAAATGAGCGTGCTGATGACAAAGCCTTTTTTGTCCGTGATGGCGGATTCAGGGGAGGGCAGGGCGCTGGTGTCGATGTCGGCCCGCTCCGTGCCCAGCTCCTTGCGGTATGAGAAATACAGGAACGCGATGGTAAAGACGAGCGAGATTGCTGCCATGACGCCGGTATTCGCGATAAAGTCCCCGAATGTGTAGCCGAGCGACGTGCCGATGATGATGTTCGGCGGGTCGCCGCACATGGTGGCGCTGCCGCCCAGGTTGGCGCAGAAGACTTCCGACAGAATCATCGGCACGGGGTTGAATTTGAGCAGCTGCGACAGCTCCACTGTGACTGCCGCAAGGAAGAGGATGACGGTGATGCTGTCTATGAACATGGCGAGCACAAAAGAGATCAGCATGAAGACAAGGAATATGGAGCGTACCTTGTAGCGCACGAATTTCGCGAGCCGCATGCAGAGCCAGCGGAAGAAGCCGACCCGCGCCATTCCTTCGACCATGACCATCATGCCTGCGATGAACATGATGGTCGCCCAGTTTATGCCGCTGCTCGATTCCGACTGCTCGTGCGCCGCGTACCAGAATCCGCTCGTAAAGATGCTGTGCACGTTGAGCGTCTCTTTTACGGCGTCCATGCTGCGCATTCCGAGTCCGAAGACCAGTAGTATCGTCAGCGCCGCCCCCGCAAGGGTGACGTACTGACGTTCGATTACTTCCGTGATGATAAAGACAAACATCACGACAAAAATGCTGAGTGCTAAGATTTGGGCTCCCATAGTGGCGTTATTATCATAGTAGACCGGTTCGGAGAGCATGGGCTTTCCTCGCTGGTCTTGCATTTTTCAGGCTGGAGCCTTGCAAAAATGCAGTTTTTTAGGGTTTCTGTTCAAAAACAGGAGTTTCCGAACAGCTCTGCCGGGGCAGTTCCGAAAGCAACGGGCTTTTGGAATATGCTCTTCCGCGGGCATACGGAAAACAGCGGGATTCTGGCGATTGCCCGCAATATGCAGCGGGGCAGCTTGCCGCGGCACATGCCGTCCGAAACTGCCCCGCTGTCCTTGTGGTGTATGTCGCTAGCCTTGCGGCCAGCCCACCGGTTTTCCGCTTGGTCGTATAGCGCCCGTTTTCGCTTCGCGAAAAAATCGGGGATGACTAAAAAGTTCAAAATGCGGTGGTTGAGCCTGTCGAAACCACCATATATAGCGTAGTGGTCATTTCGACAAGCTCAATAACCACTACGAAACGAACTTATTGGACAGCCCCTCAACGAGTTTTCCTTCCGGAAAACTCGCGGCGCCTTTTGCTACGCGTTCAGCCTCTTCTCAAGGTCGTCGAGGCAGTCTGAGAGCTCTTTGGGCAGGTGCTTGCCGAACTTGGGATAGTGGTTCTCGCGGATGTCCTTGATTTCCTTCTTCCAGCCCTCGGCGTCAACCTTGGTGATTTCAGGAAGGGTCTTCTTGTAGTAGTCGGCGAGACCGTCCGTGTTGATGGCGCCTTCCTTGGGCATAAAGCCGATGGGGCTGTCAACATAGTTGTCCTTTCCGTCGCAGCGGTCAAAAATCCACGCGAGGACGCGGCTGTTGTCGCCGTAGCCCGGCCACATGAATCCGCCCGGCAGATCCTTGTTGTTCTCGTCCTTGCGGAACCAGTTCACATAGAAGATTTTCGGCAGCTTGTCCTGGTCAGCCTTCTTGCCGATGTTGATCCAGTGCTGGAAGTAGTCGCCCATGTTGTAGCCGCAGAACGGCAGGATTGCGAAGGGGTCGCGGCGGATTTTGCCGACCTCAGCCGCATTGATGGTTGAGGCTGCGGTAATCTCGGAACCGACGATGGAGCCGAGGAAGACGCCGTGGTTCCAGTTGCGTGCCTGATGCACCAGCGGAACGGTAGACGGGCGGCGGCCGCCGAAGAGAATCGCGGAAATCGGGACGCCCTTGGGGTCCTCCCATTCCTTTGCGATGCACGGGCACTGCTTTGCGGGCGCGGTGAAGCGTGCGTTCGGGTGCGCGAATTCCTCGCCCTTGGGGGACTTGTCCTTGGGCAGCGCGTCGCGGGTCTGTCCCTTCCAGTCAACCAGCTTGCCCTTTGCCGGGTAGCCGATGCCTTCCCACCACACATCTCCGTCCTCGGTGAGGGCGCAGTTGGTGTAAATCGTGTTCTTCTCCGCAGAGACGAGCGCGTTCTTGTTGGATTCCGCGGAGGTTCCCGGCGCGACGCCGAAGAAGCCTGCCTCCGGGTTGATGGCGTAGAGGCGGCCGTCCTCGCCGAACTTCATCCATGCGATGTCGTCGCCGATGGTCTCGACCTTCCAGCCGGGGATGGTCGGGATAAGCATGGCAAGGTTCGTCTTGCCGCATGCTGACGGGAATGCGCCGGTAACATATTTGACCTCGCCCTGCGGGTTGGTGAGCTTGAGGATGAGCATGTGCTCTGCGAGCCAGCCTTCGTCGCGGGCAAGCACGGTGGCGATGCGGAGCGCGAAGCACTTCTTGCCGAGCAGCGCGTTTCCGCCGTAGCCTGAGCCGTAAGACCAGATAAGGCGCTCTTCCGGGAACTGGGTGATGTATTTGTGCTCGACATCGGCGCACGGCCAGATGCCGTTGTCCTTCTCGCCGTTGTTCAGCGGCTTGCCGACAGAGTGGAGGCAGGGAACGAATTCGCCGGTCTTCTCGATGATGTCAAGGACAGCCTTGCCTGCGCGGGTCATGATATCCATGTTCAGGACAACGTACTCGGAGTCGGTGAGCTCGATACCGTTCTTTGAGATGGGAGAGCCGAGCGGACCCATGCAGAACGGGATGATGTACATGGTGCGGCCGTGCATACAGCCGGTGTACAGTCCCTTCATGGTAGCCTTGAGCTCTTTGGGGTCAATCCAGTGGTTCGTGGGGCCGGCATCCTCTTCCTTGACGGAGGAGATGAACGTGCGGCTTTCGACACGGGCAACGTCAGACGGCAGGGAGCGGAACAGGAAACTGTTCTCCTTCTTCTTGAGCGGTGTCGCAAGTCCTTCCTTGACGCACTTCTGCATGAGGCGGTCATACTCTTCTTTAGAGCCGTCGCAGAGGTACACTTCGTCCGGCTCGCACATCTTGACACACTCTTCGACCCAGGCCTTCACCTTGGGGTTCTTCAAATCATTGATTGTCATGAAACAACTCCTATACGTTTGGAATTAAAATGAAAGGCAGGGACGCTTACGACGTAAGCACCTGGCTTTCTGACCCATGCATGAGCGCAAGTCTTTTGATTCCTTCAATAGAAAATATACCGTTTTTTTTGTTTCTGTGCAATGGAGCTGCCCGGAAAGCATGGAAATCAGTTTTGTGTTCCGCTCCCGGCGGGAATGGTATATGATTCCGGCGGGAGTGGCATCTGA
>DGUD01000142.1:0-176 GCA_002393865.1 Treponema sp. UBA4319 | reverse complement strand
TCTGATTCCGGTCAAATCCTGCTGAAAACCCGCGGTGGCGCGGAAGGAGCGGCGGGCGCCCCTTGCCTTGCGGATATGTATTTTGGCTTAAAAAGAAAGCCGCCCATCGCTGCTTTTGCGCGCGCGGGCCTGCTGATTTCCGTGTGCTGGAGCTAGGGCTTCAGCATGAGATGTAT
>DGUD01000147.1:7461-16750 GCA_002393865.1 Treponema sp. UBA4319 | reverse complement strand
CACCCAGCGGGGGACACCCCCGCAACGCCCCCGTGCGCTGCTTCCGCCAGTTCGTCTGCCTGCACACAAGGGCGCTGTCCGGAACGCAGCATGCCCCCGGACGGCGCTGTTACGCTGCATGGGTCAGGTTCAGGGGCGCTTGCTTTTTGAGCTGCCCTACATATTCGTGTATCCCATCAGGAACCTGTCTATCGCGCGGGCGCATTCCCGGCCTTCCGCGATAGCCCACACTACCAGCGACTGCCCGCGGTGCATGTCGCCCGCGCAGAAGATTTTTTCTACGTCCGTCTGGTACTGCCCCGGCGCCGTCGCGACGGTACCGCGCTGCCCCATGCTGGTACCAAATGCCTCCGCCGTGTACGGCTCGCAGCCGGTGAATCCCGCCGCTATCAGGATAAGCTCGCACGGAAGCTCCTGCTCGCTGCCGGGAATCTCTATGAGGCGGCGCGCGCCGTCAATCGTCTTGAATTCGACCTGTACCGTCTGTACGCCGCAGACATGGCCGTCCGCGACGCGGATTTCCTTTATGGTCGTCTGGTACACGCGGGGATCCGCCCCAAAGGCTTCGATAGCCTCCTGCTGCCCGTAGTCGGTTTTGAGCACCTTGGGCCACTGCGGCCAGGGATTGTCGGCCGCCCGCTGCTCCGGGGGGCGCGGCAGCATCTCCAGCTGCGTTACTGACGCCGCTCCCAGCCGGATGCAGGTGCCCGTGCAGTCGTTGCCGGTATCGCCTCCGCCCACGATGATGACGTGCTTGTCCTGTGGCGAGACAAAGCCGCCGTCCTTCAGCCCGGAGCCGACAAGGCTTCTGGTAACAGCCGACAGAAAATCCACCGCAAAGAGTACGCCCTGCGCGTCGCTGCCGGGAACCGTGAGCTGCCGTGCTTTTTTTGCGCCGCAGCACAGTGCGACCGCATCGTATGCTTCCGCCAGGCTTTTTGCCTCCACGCCCCTGCCGACATCCGCATTGAGCTCAAATCGCACGCCTTCGGCCTCCATCAGGCGGATGCGGCGCTCTATCACGGCCTTGTCGAGCTTCATGTTCGGGATGCCGTACATCAGGAGGCCGCCGGCCCGGTCTTCCCGTTCGTACACCGTAACGGAATGCCCGCGCCTGTTGAGCATGTCCGCCACCGCCAGCCCGGATGGTCCGGAGCCTACCACTGCGACTTTTTTGCCCGTGCGCACCTTGGGAATCCGCGGCTGCATGTAGCCTTCCGCAAATGCTTTCTCGATGATGAACAGCTCGTTGTCGTGCACGGTGACAGGCTGGAATGCCCTGTAGCCTGTGGTGGCGGCGTTCTCGCTGCCAAGATTGCACGCCTTCTCGCACAGGGCAGGACAGACGCGCCCTGTAAATTCCGGGAAACTGCTTGTGGCAAGCAGACGCTGGACGGCTATCTCAAGCTGTCCTTCCGCAAGCGCGTCGTTCCACTCCGGAATCAGGTTGTGCAGCGGGCATCCGCTTACCATACCTGCAAGCCGTATTGCGGACTGGCACATCGGCACGCCGCAGTTCATGCAGCGGGATGCCTGGTTCCTCCGCTCGTCCTCGTCGAGCGCCAGATGGAATTCCTTAAAATGCTTTCTCCTTTCCTGCGGAGGAATGCAGGGATTCTCCGCCCGCGTATAGAGCAGGAACCCTTCCGACCGGTTCCCTTTTACCGCCCTTGTGCTCATAACAAGCCCCCTTACATGCGCTGAAATAAAAAAAGACGCCTGGCTTCACGCACAGTAACTGCGTCAAACCAAACGTCTTTGTTTGTACTTCCAGTATATCCGAAAGCCAAAACCTTGTGCAAGTGCCCGCCCTGCATTTCCGGCATTTTTATTTGTGCGGGGAGGCTCAATCTCCCCCCGCTGCGCTGTGGCATGCGCCTTTTTTGCCTGCGCCTGCAATCTGCCGGGGGCGCGGGAAAGCCCCTGCTAAATTTGCTTTCCTTGTGCGGCAGCTCCGCGGGAATCAGGCTCTTCCCCCGATTTTTGTCTCAGGAAAACAGTCCGTCAAAGTCTACCCGCTCAAAAACCTCCAGCATTCCGCCTCGCGTGGCATTGTAGATTTTTATGCCGTGGCTATCGGCATATTGCTTGGCAGACTGGTAGGCAATGATATTCCAGTCATACGATGATGCGCAATCCGGGGTAAGGCTATAAGCCAGACCTTCTATAAAATCATCCTTAAAATGAGCCGACCTTTTCCCGTATGCGCTGCAATCAACTCCTAACAAGTAAATCTCGCTACAGCCAAGATAAAAAGCAAGGGTCAATGCGCCCTCAAAAGTTATGGTCGTCCCGTAGTGGCTGCCGAGAGAGAAGTCTTCGGAAACTTCCGGAAACGCACCCAATTCTGTATCTCGTATAAAGTGCCATTTGAACATATTATCTTTGACAGAGACCTCTCCGAATGGCCATGAGATATCGGCTATAAATTTTGCCTTTGCGTCCATGGTCAGCATCTTATTCATCCATGTGTCTGTTTCCAGAGCCATAGGGTCTGAAACTACGTAATAGTCAGGCCGCCATGTCGTATCAGCAAAGGCGTTAAATATAGAATTCATGCTTATGCAAATCTCGCCGTTCTTTTTCAGCATGTCAAGGTCAGACATTCTCAGGCTCGGCCCCGTCGCCACGATGAAACACCGTTTTCCCTTGTGCAAGTCCTTGAACTGCCCGATGGCGGGGTTCCTGAACATCTCCCGCTCATAAAACAAGTCAAGGAAAGAAATGCGCTTTAGGCTGGCGGCGGCTTTCTCGTCATTGCTTTCTAAATTCTTAGCGAGAAGTAGCACGGATTTCTTGGTAATGGCATCTTCCATCGTACAAAAGTCAAAGCCCAGCTTGTTCCGCACATTTTTCTGCAGGCACTTTGCCCTGCTGTCTTCAAGGATAAGACTGCATTTTATCCCCATATCGCGAATCTTTTCGTACAGGAAAATTCCCAGAAGAGAAAAGCCATATACTGCATAGGAGCCGCTTTTCTTTAGCGGAGCCATCATGCTGAACGAGAAGGCTTTCATGAAAACCTCTGCGAACTTGAATTCCTTGTCATAGTCAAGCTCTGTGTGAACGCCATTCTCATGGAGCCGTTGTATTATCTGGCTTACGTGGTTCCGGGGAGTAACAAGGATAGGATAAGCGCTATAAGCCTTAAAGTATTCCTCCGGGGAAATAATTTTTATGCCCCGGTAGTCAAGCCCCTGCAAAGCGGAATCGGTATCGACTATGACCTCAATCCTGTCATAGCCAAATTCAGCGCAGAACTGGCGGCCACGGGTACCCGCGCCCCACAATACGAGCTTATGCATCTTTACCTCCATCCATTCAGTGATATTGCCTGAGCTGGTTTTCCACGGAATCTCATACTCATACCCGAATATGTCGCAATGACGGCATAAAGGTATCGGAGTCTTCAGGAAATCCTCTATTTCCTTTGCGGATGATGCCGCATAGATGTCGATGGAATTTGACTGCACGTCAGGGAGCTGCTTTCCGAAGTGGCGGTTGAACAGGCCTATGTTCGCGGCCATAGGGCATGTATACAGCCTTCCGTTTCTGAGCGTAACGCAACGGTTTGCGTGGTAGCATTTTGCGAAATTCCTGTATGAATTCAAGTTCCCGTTCTCAATGAAAGGCAGCCGGTACGTGGTTTTGTTCACCATGCTGTCATAAGAGAATTTTATTTTTACATTTCTTTCTTCAGCGTATGGAATCAGGGAATTATAATCAAAAGCTACAGGGTACTTTGTTACCGACAGGCATATATCATTTTTACGGCATGATTCCCAGAAGGACTCATCCATTTTCTTGAGTAGGAGCCCGTTCGTCACGATATCCACAGCCATGTCAGGCATATACTTCCGGGTAACGGCTATGGCATCGTTTATGCGGGGATACAAAAGTGGCTCCCCGCCCAGAAGCATCAACGTGCCCTTGTTGCCCGGGTACAGCGAGGAAAGGCGAGCTATGTCCTTCTCATATTGGGGCAGATCCAAGAACGCTTGGGGCGCTATCGGACTGAAATGGTTGCAGCACTGGCAGTTCAGATTGCAGTGGTCGGCGAGGTTCACCTCGAAATCCAGCACCCCGGTCTTAAGCTGCTTTCCGAGGAACATGGCGTAGTCCTCATCGCTCATCTTTGCTTTGTCAATCGAATGCATGAATGCGGAAAATCTTTGCGGCGCAGCCTTCCTCAGCTTGCCCTCAAGGACAGGGATGCAGTCTGGCAGCGTAATCCTCCTGTAATTCTTTATCCCAAGCCGCCTTATGTTGCCTATGATGCCGTCCGCATACATATCCCTGACGGCAATGAGCACAAGGCAGCCCGGGTGCAGGGGAAGGAAATCAGATGCCCGCCACGTCTTTATCCCGTCAATCTCGCTCTTTACGTGGACGAGCTCCGAGACGCATATTCCCACAAGCTTGTCATGGAAGCCAAGCTCCCGCGAGACGGCGAGTACGGCCTAGGCAATCTCTCCTGCCCCATACAGGACAATCTCATCTTCACCCGAAAAGTCAAATTCCTCAGACACAGTTAACCTCCTGATTCCCAAAAATTCTGCGCAGAGCCGCCTCATCCATCACGGAGCCGTCCATAAGGGCAATCTTTCCTTCTGGCAGCCCTTCAGCGACGAGGCTCCGCTTTATTTCGCGGGCCATCTTCTCGTAGGCGACGGCAATCACGATGAAGTCGTAGTCCGCCGCCCGCAGTTCTGAAGGTGGCATGACCTTATGCCCGCACACAGCTGGTTTTCTGGTATCCCTGTCGCACAGCATCACAATGTCATAGCCGCCGCACAGCGTTATAGCGTTGCATATATGGAAGCCGACCTTGCCGGCTCCATACACAATCACACTGGAGCCGCGCCCTACCTGCGGGAACGGGAACAGGTAGTCGCTGCTCCCCCGCATCATCATGGTAAAGTCGCTCAGCGCCAAGGCCATAAAACATGCCTTTACAGCAGCCGCCTTTACCACAGCCGAGTTTCCGTACGGGCTCGCCTCAACAGCTCCCAGCAGCGTAGCTTCCAGGAGCCGCATCCTGTCCTTCTCTCTGGGGTCATAGACCCATGTCAGGGATTTGGGGCGCTGCACGTAATGATAGGTCGGGCTCTGGAAAACCCTTACGCTGCGTGCTTTCAGGACGCACAGCCATACTCCGAGGAGGTCTTCCCCCATAGAGATTGTCTCATCTACGTTCAGCGCGGTCAGGCAGAGCTCCCGCCTCATGCACCACTGCCAAAGCAGGCCTCTGAAAGTCCTCTTGAAAGCGCAATCCGGAGACTGCAGCAGCGGGAATACATCCGCGACTTTTTCGCCGCAGAAATCCTGCTCTATGAAATCGTCCGAGATAGTAACGTTCCTGCCCAAGAAGTCCTGCACGTACCCTCCCATATACAGCATATCCGGCTGTTCGTCCTGAAGCCGTCTTACAAGCTGAATAACTCTGTCCTGCTCTATCCAGTCATCCCCGTCCACATTAAGAATGTAGTCGCCCGTGGACAAGTTCATGCCAGTTTTTCTGGCATGAACTAGTCCTCTATTCTCCGAATGGAGGACTAGTACCCGCCGGTCGCGCGCTGCGTATTCGTCGCAGATTCCCCCGCTTCCGTCGGTAGAGCCGTCATCAACCAATACAATCTGCAGCCGCCTGTAGCTCTGCGTTAGTATGCTCTCGATGCACTTCCGCACATACCCTTGTATGTTGTAGACGGGCACGATTATGGAGACAAGCGGGCGGTACTCCAGCGGCTCCATCACGCAGCCCCACGCAAGGCGGAATGACGGGAGTTTCTTTTGTAAAGTGTTGTATTATAAGGCTTTACCCCCCCCCTAACGGCCTGCATCCTGAGCCGTTCCTCTAGCTCCCGCCGGAATCCTTTAAAACTGGATTTTTGTCCGGCAGTCACCCAGCTCAGCTCCGCATGATGGAAGCCCACGGTGCATTCGTCCTGCGCCTGCCCTTCAACCACAAAGACATTTGACGGCCAGACGGCTACCTCTTTTACCTTCTGATAGCTGTTCTCTATCTTGAAGCCCCAGTCCTTTAGGACCGGATGCTGATAAAAGTAGCAGGTGCGCGTGTTGTAAGAACCATCCTTTTGTTTGAAGGAAAAATTATCGTAATAGTCACGCATCTGCCTTACGAGGGGATGACCTTTTTGCGCACCAAAACCTGTCCCTATGTTTATCACATCGTTATAATTGAAAGCAAAAAAAGCCTTATCATGAAGAAGTTCATCCGGTCGTCTGAGTAGCTCCACATCGGTGTCAAGATATATGCCTCCCTCCCGGTACACGATATCCAGACGGGCATAGTCCGACACAAATCCCCACTTTTTTGCCTCGTATGCCTCCCTCATATACCGGCTTCTGCTTACGTCGTAATTGCTTTCGTCCCAGCGGATTATCTCATAGTCGGGGCACAGGCGTTTCCATCCATCTATATAGGCCTGTAAATGCGGGGGGAGCGGGCTTCTGCCAAACCAGCACCAGTGTATTTTCCGCTCGATTTTCTGGCAAAGGGGCGGAAGAAGCGGCATTTTGCATGGATAGTTTTTCAAAGCCATTCCCAGACAACAGGCAAGACCGTCCAGCTCCTCCATGACATCAAGCTGGCGCACAATCTCCATGGAATGATAGGCGGGGGTAATAAAAAGCATGCTCCTCTTGATTTCTTCTGGGGCAAAATTTCTTGCAAAGTCTCCGGGGCTTATTACTGGCGGTCTCTGGCCGTTCACTTTGGCAAAACTTCCCCATAGGCTCCTGTTGTTGTCTATCATGGCTGTAACAGGGTAGCCCCGGCAGAACACATCATGAAAATGAGCGGCAACATTTCCTGCCCCAAAGATGAACAGCTTTTTACCCTTAAGAAGCGACAGGAATTCCTTGGGTGAGCAATCGTAGATTTGCAACATTATGATTTCTCTCCGCCTATCTTTTCAAGCAGCTCACCAACCGTCTTGAATGCTGCGATGTCATCAAAGTCGAACTGAATCCCGTATTCTGTCTCTATCAGGGAGACTGCAGTCATGTAAGCCATGCTTTCTAGACCTGGAATATCCGCAAGCAGAGTAGACTCCTCTATCTCTAGACTTGGGTTCTCCAGCACATCCCGCAGTATTCCCCGTACAGTAAAAAGCGCATTGTTCTCCATAAATCAGCGTACCTCGATATAGTTTTTTTGCGGCATATAGCCGTCGACTTCTAGCCCCCAGAATGTCTGTCCGCCATTCTCACCGTGCTTCGGTGAAAAGCCCATCTTTTTATATAAATCCTTCACAGGCATATTCTTTGCCGTAGGTATGTATTCTCCCTCTATCCTGCTGATTCCTTTTGTTTTGCATCTCTCAACGAAAGAATCCATCATGGCGTATTCCATGCCCCGCCCGAATACCCTGCAGCTCATCAGAAAATTGTATATTCTTGCCGTCTCTCCCTGACATTCCGCGAACAAAAGGCTGACGATGCCGTTGTCGCCAAAGCGGTCTGTCAGCTTGCCTGATAGGCATATCCAGTCTGGATTCAATGCAAGCTGCTCTATTTCTGCCGGGGAAAAACGTCTGCCGGTCAGGTTGAACTGGTTCGTCTTATTTGCAAGCTGGCAGATGCGCGCATAGTCAAATTTTTCAAAAGGGGCTATGCTTGCCTTCATGCGCAGGGATTGCAGGAATGCTTCATAATCGCCAAACTGCTTTTGAGACTCGCTCCGTCTTGCATTCTCCAGATACATCCGGGTTCTTTCCGTGTCCTCGCCCGAAAGCCCTGCCGGCTCCAGATAATGTCCTTCCTGCAAAGCCCGCATAAAAGCATCAGGCGAGGCCGCATCAAGGACTGCAAGCCCGGCAATAGATTCCCGTACCAAAGCCCGCTCTGCAGGATTGTCATCGATGAATATCATCTGGTCAGGACTTATGTTTATTCTCTGCGCGAGCAGCTGGATGTTGGAAACTTTGTTCTCCCAGTTGACCTCCATAGCTGCAAAATCATCAGCTTTCAACACACTGTTAGGATGCGACAGCCCTGCCAGAACACTCTTTTTTTCGTTCTTTGAGACTAAAAGAAGCAGGAGACCTCGATCCTTAAGCCGCTTGAGATACTGCTGCCATTCCATAAAGGCCTGGCCTTTCGCGCTCTCCTGTCCTAAAGCTATACCTTCTGGTCCTGAATCCCCTATCACACCGCCCCACAGGGTGTTGTCGGCATCCAAGACTATCGCCTTGCGTCCTTTTCCCCTGACAGCTGTTATGATTGAGGCCAGTTGGTATGCATATACGGGAACCGCCTCCATAGCACATGCGCATTTATACAAGTTCCACTGTCTCATATCATGCCACTTGTCCAGGCCGAATTCTGCGCTCAATGTATGCACGTCATGTATATAAAAATTGCTATGGCTTGCCGCATAGCGGTAGAACAGCTGGTTCAGGTTTCCTGCAAAATGTACTCTTCCCCTGAAATCCCATGCATCCATGCTGCCCAGAACCCGTTGTGCCGGTATCTCCATGTTTGCCTGTATCACGCAGCAAGCAAAGCGCGATGCCAAGGATTCCCAGATGGTTTCAAAACGCCGGTATTCCTCATCAAGTTTTCTGGCGGCATCAGCTTCCGAATCCGCCAGCTCTGGCCAAGCCTGAATGTTATGGGTAGATGTGCATATCACCGTAATGTCGGGCATAAAAGCGTCAAGCGCAGGGCAAGAGAATACTCCTTCCTCATAGAAGCGGTTGTAGCCGGACTCATAAAAATGGGCAGAGATTCCATTGTTCAGCAAGAACAAATCCAGTATGTCCTTTATGGTAGCTGTTGTGCTCCCTCCGAGGAGCGCGATTTTTACTTGCTGGTATTCGCCGGAATCTCTGCTTGCATGCAGCTGCTTTCTGAATTCTTTTTGTTTTCTCAGAAGCAGCGCGCAGTCAAATGGCCATTCAAGCTCCTTCATTTTTTTGTCTCCAAAAGCTCTATCAGACCAATCTGCGGGTTCAGAAGAAAAACGACATTCCTGCCACCTATGGCAGGGGCAGGCTGTATGCGCGTTGTCTGTACAAAGCCTTTTCCTCTTAGCATTATCATTTCCTTCCGTATATCCTCAGTCTCATAACATATATGATAAAATGAATTCTTATATTTCCCGAGCAAGGGGTAGAAGGGCGATTCCTCGCCGTCCGGCACTACAAGCTCTATTCGTATCCCTTGTTTTTTCATAAACAGAACCTGAATCTTACGTTCTCTGTCAAATACTACATCTCCGTCAGGAACGAATCCAAGTAGTGTAAATATACCCCCCCCCCCG
>DGUD01000147.1:2906-7404 GCA_002393865.1 Treponema sp. UBA4319 | reverse complement strand
CCCCCCCGTAAATTATCTGTAATGAAGCCGAAGTGGTGTATTCTCATTTTACCAGCACCGCTTTCGCATATCTGCCGCACAAGCGCTGCCTCATTGCCTTAAGGAGTCGTATCCTGCGGGGGTCATTCACGAAGGTAAAGATTTTAAATCCTTCTTGAAACAACATATTCACTAAAAAACTTTCCAGCATTGTTCCGTATGGCTTGTCTCTGTAGGCGGGATGAACTATGAGACCGCTTGTCACCGCCAGTCCCCTGCACTCGGCAAATGTCGCTATATGCCCTATCAGCGTACCATCCCGCCATATCCCGAAATTGCGCCCCATTTTTGTTTCCAGCCGCCCGCTCAGCTGACGGGCAAGTCCCTCAATGTCATAATTGGAGCAAAAGCCCTTGTCCATGCACATGAGTGCTGCAGCCTGCCGCATATCAGCCGTTGAGAGGGGGACAATGCCATCGCCGGGACATTTCCGGTATGAAAGGAATTCGTAGACCGCACCGGAAGTAAACTCGTAACGGGCAGCGTTTCCGAGGCACGATTGTACTTGCCGCACAAGGTTTTCTTCTCCGTACAGCATATGGGGATTGTATGTCCGTATCAGTTTTACCACATCAGCTTTGCAATCCTCTCCCAATGTTCCGCACAGCTGGAAACAGTCGCAATACTGCATGATGACAATGCTTGCAGGCAAAGTATCTATCCAGACCTTTATGGGAGAGTTTTTTTTCAGCCCGTAGTACATGACATCTACATAGATATAAACACAGTCATCCAGATGTGTTTGCAAAAAGTCCATGACTGAACGGCTGTCATTTTCATTTGCTCTTCTCATGATTCGTATATATTCCCGGCTGATTTTCTATCCTGACGACGAAATTCTCTGATTGCATTTACGCACCTAAATCAGGAATTTTTATGTCGCTTACAGGATGAGCCTTTCGCTTCTCCTCAGGAGGAAGCACCATGTAATTACCATAACAGCGCGTAAGATATGCGTCATAATCCGTGGCACCGGGCAGCTGCAAGCCCTCAAAGTCATACAGAGATCGTTCCTGATACCATTCCCTGAGGTAGCCGAAATCGAGCGTCGGAGAGGGGAACATCAGCATACGGACGTTTTTTGTCTCTTTTCTGTTGCCTCTTTTTATGAAATCCCAATAATAAGCTTTTATTGATTTTTCGGGGATTCTGGACAGAAGCGCGTACACCGCGCGCTTCAGGCGGCTCTTGTCCGCATCTTTTCCTATCTGAGACCAGAATATCTTCCGTATACAGAAACAATGGAAATTATGGATTGCCCGCAAGATATAGTTATCAGGTATGTTGTCCATGGGAAATACATCTAGAAATATTCCTTGTTCATAGGGCATGGATTCCTGATGCTCCCTCAGGAAGAGCGTGTTCCTCATGCGGATTTTTCCATATCCCCAGCGATAGCCCGGAGTATTCCTCTGATCCTGAAAATAGAATCTCTCTGAATCCAGTTCTGTCTCGCATGCGGTTCTGAAATGCTCATAATCCGGCCGGAGCATAGCCACGTCGGCATCATCATCCCAAGGAATGAATCCCTTGTGCCGTATGGCTCCCAGCATGGTGCCGGCAATTATGTTGTAGCGTATATCGTGTTTTGTGCAAATCCGGTCTACTTCTTTCAGAAGTTCCAGCTCCACCATCTGAAGCTTTCTCAGCATAGTGGCATCCAATTCTATCCGGCCAGCCATCTACCGCTCCAGTTTTTCCAGCGCGGCGGGCAGCTCGCGTATATCATGCAGCACGGGCACGGGGTAAGGGCAGGCGGAATCATCCCGCTCAAAGCCGTAGCCGTACAGGCTGGGGATAAATGCACAGCCGGCCTTCTCCGCCAGTATCTCGCGGGCTATCGCCCCGGCATCGTCAGGGCTGAGCGCATAATATTCCTTGATGAAGCTGTACGGGGGCAGCATCCTGTACAGGCGCATGGCGCGCCCGTCGGGCATGTCCATCCCGCGCCGGGAGAGGACGCGCCGCAACGATTCGGACAGCACATCATCCTTCCGTATCAGCGTCCCCTGCATGTCAAACACGACGACCTTATACACACGCATCCCTCTTATCAGTTGATTCTGAGTTCGCAATAATCAAGTTCGATTAATGATATCATAAATTGACGTGTTTGTGCAATAGTCCGCAAAAATAATCATTTTTGCTTAATCATATCAGCATGGGCTTTAGAGAGAACTTGAAAAACGAGCTGAAATACCGGGGGATGCTCGTGAAGGAGCTTGCGGATTTGAGCGGTGTCCCCAAAGGAACCATAGACCACTATCTTGCGGAGAAATGCACGGCTCCGATTGCGGAGAACGCGGTCAAAATAGCGCGCTCGCTCGGTACGACGGTGGAGTATCTGGTGACCGGGAGCAGCGGCTCGCAGCGGAAGTCGGAAGCCCAGATAGACGAACTGCTGTATAAAAAATACTATACGGTGCTCCGCAAGCTCGATTCACTGCCGGATAGCGTGCAGAAGCCCATCTGTAAGATGATAGAAGATATTGAGCTTGATCCGTAGCCTTTGGTATACCAATAGCAGCTCCTGGTTGGGGGCGCAGGCGGGAAATTGAAAACAGGGGGGGCTTCCGTGCCGGAATGAGGCTATGGCGGCCATGCGAGAAATGCCTGCGCCTGCAATCTGCCGGGGGCGCGGGAAAGCCCCTGCAAGAATTGCTTTCGCTGTGCGGGGATAGAATTCTGTGGCGTATTCTGGGGATTGATGCTACAATAGACCTGTCCGGAGTCGGTGGCGGGTTCCGGGCAGAGAGTTGTTATAATCGAGGTATATGCTATGGATAAGATAATGACGGTGCTTCCGCCCGGAAGCTCCCGCATAACGGATGAGTTCTGGCTCCCCAAGATGGAGACCGTCCGCACGCAGATGATTCCCTATCAGTGGCAGGCGCTGAACGATTTGGTTCCGGGGGCTGAGCCGAGCCGCTGCATACAGAATTTCAGGCTCGCTGCAAAAGTGCTGGAGCACGGCAAAGAAAGCCTTGCCCCCGGCGAGACTCATAGCGGCTTCGTCTTTCAGGACAGCGATCTCTACAAGTGGCTGGAGGCGGTCGCATACACGCTGACCTGGCATAGCGACGCGGCGCTGGAAAAGCAGGCTGATGAGGCCGTCAGCCTGATAGCTTCGGCGCAGATGGATGACGGCTACATCGATACCTTCTATATTCTTACTGACATAGAGAAACGCTTTACCAACCTGAAGGACAACCATGAGCTGTACTGCCTTGGGCACCTTGTGGAGAGCGCGGTCGCCTATGCGGCGGCCACCGGCAAAAACGCCTATCTGGATATAGCGGGGCGGGCGGTGGACTGCGCCGCGCGGGCGATTGGTCCGGGGGAAGGGCAGGCGCACGGTTATCCCGGCCATCCGATTCTTGAGATGGCGCTCGTCCGTCTTTTCCACGCGACCGGAAAGAAGCAGTACCTTGATTTTGCGGCCTATCTCATAAACGAGCGGGGAAAGAGCCCCTTGTTCTTTGACGAGGAGACGAAGCTGCACGGAAACGGCCCGTCATGGCGGAACACCTATCTGGAGCACAAGTACTATCAGGCTGACGTGCCGCTGCGCGAGCAGAAGACGGCGGAAGGTCATGCCGTCCGCGCGCTGTACCTGTATTCGGGCATGGCGGATGTCGCGCGGGAGACCGGGGATGCCGGTCTGCTTGAAAGCTGCCGCACGCTCTACAAAGATGTGACGACGCGGCAGATGTACGTGACGGGGAATGTGGGGCAGTGCGCGTACGGGGAATCGTTTTCCGTCGATTACGACTTGCCGAATGACCTTGTGTACGGCGAGACATGCGCGCAGATAGCGCTGGTGTTTCTGTCTCGCCGGATGCTGCAGAGCGGGCTGGATGCTGCCGCGGCGGATACCATGGAGCGGGCGCTGTACAACGGCGTGCTCAGCGGCGCTTCCCTTGACGGAACGGCCTTCTTCTACGTGAACCCGCTGGAAGTGGTTCCTGAGCTGACGAGATTCGCGCATCCGTACACGCACGTAAAAAGTGTGCGCCAGAAATGGTTTGGCTGCGCGTGCTGCCCACCCAACTTTGCGCGCTTGGTCTCGTCGCTTGGAAGCTATGTGCATACGGTGGGCGCCGCGGACGGAAAGCCGCTGCTTGCCACGCATCTGTTTGTCGCGGGGAGCTACGATGTCAGCCTTGGCGGCAGCACTGTCTCTGTGGAGCTTGCCGGCGGCTGGCCGTGGGAGGGCAATGTTCAGGCGACGTTCCGCATGAAGGAGCCGCTTTCGTTTAGCTATGCGCTGCGCCGCCCGCGCTCTGCCGCCGCATGCACGCTCCTGCTGAATGGCACGCCCTTGCGCGCGGAGGTGCGCGACGGATACTTCTTTATAGAGCGCACGTTCAGTGACGGCGACTGCATCCAGCTCTGCATGGAGCTGCCGGTGCGCGTGCTGCAGGCTCATCCGCTCGTGCGGGAAGATGCCGGAAAGCTG
>DGUD01000147.1:0-2838 GCA_002393865.1 Treponema sp. UBA4319 | reverse complement strand
GCGGCCCCATCGTCTATTGTCTGGAGGAGGCTGACAACGGCAGTGCCCTGCACTGCCTGAGCATGAGCCGCAACGCCCCCTTCACCGTGACGTGGCGCAAAGATTTGCTCGGCGGCGTGACGGTGCTCTCCTGCCCCGGCAAACGTGTCCGGCAGGACGGGTGGGGTTCCGGAGCCTTGTACCGGGATGTCTCGGCGACGGTCGCCGCCGCGGAGGAGGAAGACGTGACGCTCACCTGGATTCCCTATTATGCATGGGATAACCGCGCTCCGGGCGAGATGCGCGTCTGGGTGCGCGAGTCCTGATTCGCGCGGAAGCAGAGGCCTGCCCGGGAAAGTGCTTGTTTCCGGGCGGTCGTGTGCGGCTGGACTTAATCGGCGCTTTCTGTCAGTTTCCGTGCCTGCGCCCGTGAGAAATTCCATGTGCGCGGGGAGAGCGCTTTTCCTTCCAGCTTTTCCCTGAGTATCTGCGTGTAGTCAAACTTCGTGTTGTAGCCTTGCACGGACAGGTATCCGGCGCGTCTGAACGCGGGGGCAGCGTCGCAGGATGTGTCGGCTGCGAGCTGCCGGAGCTCCCCCAGCTCCGGGTGCAGCAGGCTTCCGCTGTTCCGTTCGATGTGCGCAAGATTGTAGGATGCTATCCAGTAATCGGGGCGGGCGAGCGAGAGCGCGGCGTAGCACACGCACACCACGGTAAAACCGTAGCGGAACAGCGGGAACCGGCTCCGGAATATCTGGATCACCTGCCCGCTCAGCAGCAATGCCAGCACGGCGAGCGCCCAGAGCACCACCACGCGCAGGAACGTGAGCGCTCCGTAGTAGCTGATATAGCGGATCATGCGCATGGCGGCGGATGCTATCATGAGGTAGGTGCACGTGCAGAACACGGAGAGCAGCACCTTGAGCGCGGCATTGTTTTTTGTATGCGCGAGCATTGTCTGCACGATGAGCACGTTTATGATGCTGACCGCCAGCAGCTGGAAAAAGCCTTCCCGCGCATACGCTGCCGGGCGGACGGCCGCTCCCGGCGGCGTAGTGAACTGGCTGCATGTGAAGCTCACATAGACAATACAGAAGAGGAAGAGCGACGTGCACGCCGCCGCTGACGGGAACTGCCTGCGCTCCTTTGCCGTGCAGGAGATGCGGTGCTGCCAGAGAAAGCGGGTGCTGCAGTAGGCGCCGAGGAATGCCGCCGCAAAGAACAGGAATATCCTGACGGCAGCGCCCACGCGGATGTGCTCCGCGAGCCGCCCCAGTTGCGCCGCGTAGCCGCCGTCCGCAGAGCAGAGCAGCGCGATGACGGCCGCAAGCAGCGGCGCGGAGAGCGCAGCCCCCGCAAGCGCGGAGAGCAGCTGCTTGTTCCCCTTGGAAGAGGCCTTTCCCCAGCAGAGAAGATCGCGGGCGGCGTCGTTTACGCAGCCAAGGCTCCCGCCTACGCAGCGGAGCATGGCGGCAAAATACGTGCCGAACGCCCAGCGCGTGTCGTCGCAGTAGTTGTGCAGCAGCACCGTCAGCAGCACAAGGAAGATTGCCGCATTGTTGCAGGCGATGATAAAGGCATTGTCTGTAAGGCAGTCCGACACGGCGAGCAGCAGCATGATTGCCAGGCAGAACCAGGTGCCGCGTTTTGGCCGGGACTTCCCCGCAAGCGCCATCATGCGCAGGATAAAGGCTCCTGCGGCAAGCACAAAGAGCGGTACCGCCACCGACGCCCCGTTCTTGTAGAGGAGCAGCGTGCAGAGCAGCGCGAACACGAGCGCTGCTGGCGCAAGCTTCCTGCATGTATCTATCCGATTCCTTTTGCTTTCCTCGCTTTCGCCCGCTGCCCGCATGTCCGCGGGGGCAGCGGATGTGTCCCGGAGCGTCTGCCCAGGTTCTTCTGCGTATTCCTTTGTTTCCATTTTCTTTGTCTCCTTCTCAACAGGAAAATTCCCGGGGACACCGCTTCTTTGCGATTCCTTTGGCAGCTCCGGGAAGCCGGATGTTCCCCGGACAGGGCTAGTCGCCTTCAGTCCCGCTTGCGGGCTCGACCCGGTATTCCAGCAGGTCGCCGGGCTGGCAGTCCAGCGTTGCGCAGATTTTGTCCAGCGTCTCCATCCTGACCGCCTTTGCCTTGCCGTTCTTCAGGATGGATATGTTCGCGAGCGTAATGCCCACTTTTTCCGCCAGCTCTCCCACCTTCATCTTGCGGCGGGCAAGCATCACATCAAGGTTCACGATGATTGCCATGTGCGCCTCCTATATGGTCAGGTCGTTCTCGTGCTTGACGAGCCAGGCGTGGTAGATGAGCCGGGAAAGGGTCTCGCAGATGGCGGCAAAGATAAGGCTCAGCATCCCCATGCCCGCAAGGTAGATGAGGCGGATGACGATGAGCCTGCCCCGTGCCGCAAAAAAGATGAGCATGCCGGAAAAATCCGCTGCAAAGACCAGGGCGACCAGCGCCATGCGGCGGAAGGCACGCCGGTTCTCCGGCGAAAAAGAATTGTCCCGCCCAATCTGCCCCGCGACCCCCCAGAACAGCACGAGCTCCGCATAGCAGCAGGTGGCGATGAGCAGGTGGAAGGGCAGGGCATCGTTGATAAGCTCGGCCACGTGGGTGTCGTAGGTCCGTGCGTAGAGCAGGAAGGCCGTGAAGAATGCCGCCCCCATCAGGGCAAGCACGATGACGACCGCCTTGAGCAGAATTCCGAATTTTTTCATTCCTTGATCCTCCTGACAAGGCAGTATAAGACTTTTTTGTTCGGAAGTCAATATAAATTTATTGCAAAACAATAAAATTTAATCGTCTTATGATATTCTCACTTATACACGCATGGAAAGCGGCAGGGCTTCAGCATGA
>DGUD01000186.1 GCA_002393865.1 Treponema sp. UBA4319 | reverse complement strand
AACTGCCTTCTAAGCAGTGGGTCGGCGGTTCGAGCCCGCCATGCGTCAATTAAGAAGGGGGAACTTTGTTCCCCCTTCTTTTTAGAGCCCCCGTGCCCACTCGTAGGTACTCAGGTACGGATCCGGCTTGACTGCTCCGGGGGTCGCCCATATTTCATCGATCAGACCATTTCCGTTTATTTTTCCGATGCGCACCTGCTTGTACAGGTGCTGGTTGGCGCCGTCAATGGTGACGGTTCCTTCCGGGGCGGTAAAGCTGAGCCCCTTTGCGGCCATACGCACTGCCTCGACGTCGAATGTCCCCGCTTTCTCGCAGGCGGCCGCCCACATGTAGACCGCGATGTAGCCGGCTTCGATGGGGTCTCCGGTCACCCGGTTGCTTCCGTAGGCGGATTTGTAGTCGGAGACGAATTGCGCGTTCTTTGCGGTCTCTGTCGTCTCGTAGTAGTTCCATGCGACGAGGTGCCCCTCCAGGTTATCGACGCCTATCTTGCTCACTTCTTCCTCCGCGATGGAAAAGCTCATCACCGGGATTGTCTCTGAGCCTATGCCCGCTTTGCTGAGCTGGCGGAAAAAGTGCGTGTTTGAGTCTCCGTTGAGCGAATTGATGATGACGTCCGGCTTCTCTTTTTTTATCTCCTCGATGATCGAAGAGAAATCAAGGAATCCCATGGGGACATAGGTCTCGCCTGCGCATTCCCCGTCAAGCGCCGCGAGCTGCGCCTTGATGATTCTGTTTGCGGTCCGGGGAAAAATATAGTCGCTTCCGAGCAGGTACATCTTTTTGCCGAAATGCTCCGCGCAGTAGTCCACCGCCGGAATGACCTGCTGGTTCGGTGCGGCTCCCATGTACATGATGTTGGGGCTGGCCTCCATTCCTTCGTACTGGACGGGGTACCACAAAAGTCCGTAGTCTTCCTCGAACACCGGCTTTACCGCCTTGCGGGAGGCTGATGTCCAGCAGCCGAACACCGTGGCGACTTTGTCCTCCTCAAGCAGCTTACGCGCCTTTTCCGCGAATGTGGCGGGGTCGCTCGCGCCGTCTTCCTCCACGGCCTTTATCTTCTTGCCGAGTATGCCGCCCGCCTCGTTTATTTCCCGTATGGCGAGCAGCTCGGAATCCTTTACGGGCGTCTCGCTCATTGCCATTGTCCCGCTCAGGGAATGGAGCAGGCCGACTTTTACCTCATCCTGCTGCAGCGGCTGCTCTTTGCAGGCGCTTATCAGCAGCGCAGCGCCTGCCAGCGCAAGGAATATAGTCTTCTTCATAGTAGCAATCCTCCAAAAATTACAGTATGTCATAGGTCGTCATGAGACCTTTTCCTTTTATGTTGCATTCAATCGGCGCGCTGAATGTGAGCCCGCTGTCCTTGAGGTGCTGGTACGCCATCTCGGATACCCTGATGCCACCGGGATTTGCCGCTGTCTCCATGCGGCTGGCCACGTTCACGGTGTTCCCCCAGACATCATAGATGAATTTCGTCTTGCCGATGACTCCCGCCGTGACGGGACCGCAGTTCAGCCCGATGCGGATATTGAAGGGGATGCTGGCGGTCTTATTGTACTGGGCAAGGTCTTCCAGCATACCCTTTGCGAACGCAGCCATGACCTCCGCGTGGCGCTTGTTCGGGGTAGGAAGCCCGCATGTTGCCATGTATGCGTCCCCGATGGTCTTGATTTTCTCCACGCCGTATTTCTGCGCTCGCACGTCAAAAAGGCTGAACAGGTCGTTGAGCGCCCCGACGATTTCCTCCGCGCTGTGTCCGCTCGACGTGCTCGTAAAGCCCACGATATCCGAGAAAAGTATCGTCACGTCGTCAAAGTTCTGACCGATGGAATGCACCTCGTCCTTCAGCTCGTTCGCGATTTCTTCCGGGAGGATGGCCCGGAGGAGCTGGTCAGATTTTTCTTTTTCCGTCTTGAGCTGCGATGTCCGCAGCTGCACCATCTGCTCAAGCCGCAGGTTCTCGCGCTTCATCCGCTGCTCTTTGTGGTACACGGTAAGGAATATGCCGCCGAAGAGCAGCGCCGCCAGAGCAATCCAGAAGGCCGGTATCTGGTAGATATAGGGCTTCTGCACAAAGAGCACCGTCTCCGCCTGCGTCGAATAGAAGCCGTCGCCGTTGATGGCGTTCAGGAGAAAGGTGTGCTTGCCAGGGGTGAGGTTCGTGTAGGACATGGTTCTCGATGTGCTGGGCTCGCTGAATTCGTCCTCGAAATTCGTGAGCTTGTGGGTAAAGCGTATCCGCTCAGGGGCATCGAAGCTGATGCCGGAGAATTGTATGTCCACGCGCTTTGTCCCCGGTTTCAGGATAATCTCTTCCTGCGGGGAGGAAAAGAGCTTGTTGTCTATGAGCAGCTCGTTGTCCACGGTGACACTCTCTATCCTGACGAGCGGCATCACTGCACTCTCCTGGTTTTTCTCCGGGTCGTAGATTGCGATGCCGTCCACCATGGCGAACCAGACCCGCCCGTACCTGTCGGTCATGCTTTTTGCCGTGGACGTGGGGCCGGCCGAGTCAAGACCGTCGTTCTTGCTGTAGAATTTGACGCTGATGCTGTCCCGCTTGCCGTCCGCCATGTCCAGCATGTCCATGAACGGCGCCGATGATATGCCGTGGTTGCTGGTCATCCAGAGGTTGTTCGTGCTGTCGGGCGTCAGCTGGAACACGGAGTCGGTCTCTATGCCGTTGTCAGAGTTGATGTTCTGGAATGCCGACGGAATTCCGCTCACGCTGTCGAGCGCGGGGCAGCGCGTGATGCCGCTGCCGCTGCATATCCAGATTGCGCCGTCCAGCTCCTGCGTAATCTTGAAAATGACGTTCCCCGCGAGGCCTTCTTCCGAAGTAAGATGGGCGATAATCTGCTCGTCCTTCATCAGGTAGATGCCGCCGCCGTCGGTACCTATCCAGATGGTGTCGGTCGTGTCCTGATAGAGCGTCATGATATATTCGTTCTCAAGCCCGTCGGCCTGCTTGAAATTCCGTATGCTGCCGTCGGCATGGATGATGCTCAGCCCTGTGGTGGTGCCGGCGTAGATGTCGCCGCTCCTTGTCTCTATGGCGACACGGACCTTGTTCCCTGCCAGCCCGCTGTCCTTCGTCCAGCTTTTTATCGTGCCGTCGCTGTAATGCAGCAGCGCGGGCGCCGAGTAGCAGCTGACCAGCAGGCTGCCGTCTCTGGCGGCGTACACGTCGCGGACTCTGAGCCCCTCCGTGAATGAGGTGATGGCGTCCTGTACTTCGCTGTCGTCGCGGTAGCAGCGGACGCCGGTATCCGTCCCCGCCCATACGGTGCCGTGGCGATCTTCCGCGATGCTGTTGACTGCCACGCCGAGCTTCATAATCTTGAATTTGCCGAGCGTGAGCTTGCCGATGCCGTTCCTGTCGGTGGCTATCCAGATGTTGCCCTCGCGGTCGCTGATAATCTTGTTTATCTTTGCGCTGTCGAGGCTGCTCCCGCTGTATTCGTGGAAGCGTCCCTTGCGGTAGACGACGAGCCCCTTCTCCGTGCCGAACCAGACTGTCCCGTCGTCCGCGACAAAGGCGCATGTCGTGGCCACGCTGTCAAGGATGGTGCCGCTTTGTACCTTCTCCAGCTTGCCGTCGTGTATCCTCAGCAACCCTATGTCGCTGAGCCCTGCCCAGAAGGCTCCCTCTTTGTCCTGGCAGATTGCGGTGGCAAGGTAGTTGCCGTAGACGTCCAGCTCTCGGCGCGTGCGGAAAATCCCGTCGTCAAAGTGGAAGAGCCCCCGCTCGTTCGCTGTCAGCAGCCACATGGTTCCCCCGTCGTCGCAGTAGAGCGACGTCGCGATGATGCCCTTTGAGATGGTTCCTGCCTCGAACTGCGCGTTTATCATGCGTCCCTGCGGCGTGATGTAGACGACGCCTGCCGCCGTGCCGACCCAGACATTGCCTTTGTGGTCCTCCGCCAGTGCCCGGATGGAGTTGTTCGGCAGACCGTTCTGCGTGGTAAAGAGCTTCTTTCCTTCCTTCGATATCTTCTGCAGGCCCTCGTCGTTTGAGCCGAGCCAGAGGTTCCCCTGGGAGTCCTCAAGGATTGCGCGCACGGAGACAAATGCGAGGTCGTTGTTTTTTGAGCGCTTGTGCGTGGTGAAGGTCACGCCGTCAAAGCGGGCGAGCCCTTCGTAGGTCCCGATGTTGATGTAGCCGTCTTTTGTCTGGAATACGTCCGTCGTGCTCGTGCCGTTCAGCGTTCCGAATGCATTCCAGTTCTGGTAGACGTAATTATCGAAAAAAGAGTCCTCGGCGGACGCAATACGGCAGAAAAGCAGCGCCGCGAGCAGTATTCCTTGTCTTCTCATGGCTCCATTTTATAGGTAAATGAAAGAATTTACAACAGAAATATAGGTGGGACAGCCTCTGTTCCCTGCTTGCGGCAGAAAAAAAGGATTCCTTGCGGAATCCTTTTGCGGACGGTCCCTACGGGAGTCGAACCCATCTTTAGAGATTGAGAATCTCTCGTCCTAAACCGATAGACGAAGGGACCTGATATTGCCCGGCAAACCGGAAAAAAAATGCTGGCTTCCTGCCAGCACCTATTTCCCCAAGGAGGATTCGAACCCCCACAATCAGAACCAGAATCTGAGGTGCTACCATTACACAATCGGGGAATATCACCGCTCTCGCAATGTGATACGAATATACACCGGAAGAAAAAAAATGTCAAGTAGCTTTGCGGGCAAAAAATAATTTTTTTAAATTTTTTATCGAATCGGCGTATTTTTCGCTTTTTCCCTTTACTTTATTCTTATTTTTAGTAAAATAAGAAAGAGGCGGTTTTGCATGCGGAGGCTTTCCGTGCCGCTTGTGGATACGGTCTTGCATGCTGCCCCGCGGCATTCCGGTTCCGCCGGGGAACGCGGGCGGGACTGGCGGGCATCGCCGTGCAGACGGCATGCGGAGGGTGTCCTGAATCAGAAAAAAGTGCCGTGCGGATAGGAAAATAGTATGGGTGAGATGAAAGACTCTTCTACTTTTGAGACTCTTGTGGAGGGGATAAGCAGGGACGAACGCAAGGATATCCTGAGCCGTGCGTCCCAGAACCAGAAGAAGGGAGGAAAAAGCGGCGGCGAGGCAAAGGCGAAGGCTGATGTCGTCGCCGGTTCCAGCGCGAAGGCTGAATTTGAGTCCCGCCTGAAAAACCAGCCGCTGTTCAGCAAATTCATCATCTGGGTGCAGTCCCTTATCACCAATATGCCCGCCGAGGAGGTTCTCAACAAGCATCTCCTCAATTCCATCGCCCATGAGGTCGAGAGCCGTTACCCGCTGCTCATCGTGTTCCGCCAGAAACTTTTGTACAACGGTTTTTACGAGAAGCTTGCCGAGCTCAAGCGCGTCGCGGACTTTTTCCGCCCCTATCTCGCTGATTTCGGCAAGGATCCCGGCGCCTTCTATGTGGAGCTTGCCCACATCATCATGCCGGACGTGGAGCAGCGTATCGAGGAGGAGTCCGACCCCTACCAGTTCCCGCTTTCCGAGGAGATTTCCCGCGACCGGCAGAGCATGCTGCAGGATACCATGCTGCAGATAATCTCCTCGATTCCTTTTGACAAGCAGCAGGATATGTATAAATATGCGCGGAGTATCAACTGGCTCAATCTGCTGGCAAAGGCGCCGATCGGGGATTTGACGACGAAATTCACCGTCTCCGAGGAAGGCGTCCGCGTCTGCCCGTTTTCGGCGGCCGAGGCGGAATTCAGCAAACTTGCGAGCGTCGCATGCAGCTACACGCCTATTGACGACGTCGTCATCGATGCCTTCCGCCTCTATGCCGAGCAGCAGTTCAGCGAGGTCGGCCTGGAGAGCATGGACGAGAAGGTCGATGCCGACAAGAAATTCATCTCCGTCGCGCAGCAGCAGATTCCTATCGTGGAGATGTGCATCAACAGCGTCCCGATGGAGAAACTGGCGAAACTGGTATACGGCAACGCGCTCTTCTCCGTGAGCATGTCCGGGGGAGGGGAGGACTGGTTCGAGCGCTACACCGACCGCTGGAAGCGGATTCTTGCCCGCCGCCTGAAGCAGCGCGAGTGCGACCGCAAGAAGGAGCAGCTCAAGGAAAAGCTCGGCAGGTATTTCAAGCTGGGCGGTTTCCCGATGTTCCCCTTCCGTCCTTGGGAGAAGCTCTGGGACGGCATCGCGTTCCGCAGGGAGCTTTCGCTGGGGCTGGTCTATGCGTTCATGAAGCACCGCTATGCCCCGTATATGCGCCTGTTCAAGACATCCATGCTGGAGGGAGAATTTGCCTACAAGGACAACCAGCGCGAGCTGGGCGTCGCCATCGATGAATTCGTGCGGGTGAACGGCCTGCTGGAGGAGCTTGCCAACAAGCTTTCCGCGAGCGGCGAATACGGCATGGAATTCATGAAGTACGCGGACGGGCAGCCCCGTACGTCCAACGCGATGCACAGAATCGCGCAGGTGATGAAGGAGATTGACAAGGATGTCTCTGCCATCAACCGCGATTTTGACCGGATGACCATGCGGCTGATAAGCCTGCTGACCGGCTTTACGTCCGAGAAATTCGTGGGCAAATACTGCGCCATCACGAATCTGCACCGCATCCGGAACCAGGAATGTGATTTTACCGCGCTGCTGAAGGAATGCAACGGCAGTTTCCAGCACATATTCGAGGTGCTGAAGGACGTTGAGCAGCTTGAGCAGTCCGATGACGGAAAATAAGGACTTTTTGGGCGGCGAGTTCTGCATCGGAGGGCTCCCGCTGGACGGCGCGCCGCGCTGGGGGATGAGCCTGAGGGCTGCCGGGAGCATGCGCTTCCGCTGGGACGAGCGCAATGAGCGCCGGGATGCCTTTCTTGCCGCCCTTGCGGAAGGTCGCCAGGTGGCGGCGGTGGAGCTGGTGCATTCCCGTACGGTGTTCGCGGTGGATTCCGCGCGGGAGCTTGCCGGCTGCCGAGGCGACGGCATCATCACCCGGAACCGTGCCTTGCTGCCGGTGGTGACCGTGGCCGATTGTATGCCGCTGTTCCTCTACGAGCCGGACGCCCGCGTGTTCGGGGTGTTGCATTCCGGCTGGAAGGGAACCGGTATCGTGCGCTCCGCCATAGAGCTTGCCGAGCAAAAGTATGGTGCCGACCGCCGCAAATTCTGCGTGGTGATGGGGCCGCACATCCACAGCTGTTGCTATACAATTGACGAGGAACGGGCGTCGTATTTCCGCGCGGAATTTACGCCGGACTGTGTGCGGGGCGCTGCCGGCTCTGGCTATGCGCTTTCCCTTGCGCGGGCAAACCTTGCCGTGCTGGATGCCATGGGCGTGCCGGCGGACAGGATTCAGGTGAGCTCCTGCTGCACCTGCTGCGATTCCCGTTTCGGTTCCTTCCGCCGCGAGACGGCCGGTCTGCCTGCCGCCATGCCGCTCCCGGAACGCCAGCGCCGCTTTACCGTGCAGGCCGCCTGGGTAAAATGGTAGGAAGCGGAGCGTGCGGAATGCGGCATCTGGAGCGGATCCTAAACTATTCTTTTGCTTTTCCGCCCTTTTCTGTTGCATAAATATGAGCGAAGTTGTATAATTATTGCATAAAATTACATTATCAGAGGTTTGTTTGTATGGGTACGAGTTCTGGGAAAGACAAGGTTGTTCTGGCGTATTCCGGCGGCTTGGACACGACGGTAATCATTCCGTGGCTCAAGGAGAACTATGACTACGATGTCATCGCGGTCTGCATAGACCTGGGGCAGGGGGACGACTGGGAGGCCATCAAGTCCCGCGCGCTTGCCACCGGTGCCGCTGCGTGCTATGTCGTGGATGCCCGCGAGGAATACATCAAGGACTATGTGTGGCCGGCCGTCAAGGGCGGATGTGTCTATGAGGACGAGTATCTGCTGGGTACTTCCACCGCCCGCCCCCTCATCGGGAAAATCCTCGTCGAGTATGCCCGCCAGGAAAAGGCCGTCGCCATCTGCCACGGCGCCACGGGCAAGGGAAACGACCAGGTTCGTTTTGAGCTTGCCATGAAGGCCTTTGCCCCCGACCTGCAGGTGATTGCCGCATGGCGCGACCCCAAATGGACGCTCCAGAGCCGCGAGGACGAGATGAAGTACCTTGAGGACAGGAAGATTCCCGTCCCGATGAAAAAGGATCATTCATATTCATGCGACGAGAACATCTGGCACATCAGCCATGAGGGGCTTGAGCTTGAGGAAACGGAGAACGAGCCGAAGTTCGCGAACATGCTCAAGGAGACAAAGCTTCCTGAGGATGCCGCCGCCGACGGCGAGTATGTCAAGATTGAATTTGTGGCGGGCGAGGCTGTTGCCGTGAACGGCAAGAAGATGAGCCCGCTTGAGATAATGGAGGAGCTGAACAAAATCGGCGGTCGCAACGGTATCGGCATCGTTGACCTTGTGGAGAACCGCGTGGTCGGCATGAAGAGCCGCGGTGTATACGAGACTCCCGGCGGCACGATACTTATGTATGCCCATGAGCAGCTTGACCACCTCTGCCTTGACCGCGATACCTATCACTTCAAGCAGATGGTGAGCCTGCGCGAGAGCGAGCTTATCTACGACGGCAAGTGGTTTACGAGCCTGATGGAGGGCATCATGGCCTTCCAGGACAAGATTGAGGAGAATGTGACGGGCTGGGTGAACCTGCGCCTCTACAAGGGCTCTATGCGCGGCGCCGGAAGCGCTTCTCCGTACAGCCTGTACAACGAGAGCATCGCGAGCTTTGCCACCGGCGACCTCTATGACCACAAGGATGCTGACGGCTTTATCACGCTGCTCGGTCTCCCGCTCAAGGTCCGCGCCATGATGGAGCAGAAGACCGGTAGGGGGCAGGCCGTCATAGACAGCGCCAGCCTCAAGAAGCGGCCGACAGAGTAAGAGCGCCTGTTCCAAAAGCCCGGGCGGGCTTTTGGAAGCGGACGGAATGCACCGCAAGAGCCTAGGCTCCGGGAAACGGCTCTGTTCTCCGGGTATGGCTCTTGCGGTGAGCTGCTTTCTGGAGCCTTTCCCTTTGGCTTCCTTGGGGATTGCCGGGATGCGGCGCAATGCGGGGGGATTGTTCCCATACAGAGTGGGGACGACGGAGGATGCAAGATATGAGTGAAAGGAAAAGCGGCGTTCTGCTGCACATTACTTCCCTGCCCGGTACTCCGGGAATCGGGACGCTCGGCAAAGCGGCATACCGTTTTGCGGACTGGCTGCATGAGGCGGGGCAGACCTTGTGGCAGGTGCTGCCGCTGGGGCCGACCGGCTACGGGGACAGCCCTTACGCGAGCTTCTCTACTTTTGCGGGGAATCCGCTCCTCGTCGATCTGGACATGCTCGTGGAGCGTGGCTGGGCGGCGGCCGGAGACATCGTGCCCGAATCTTATATCAGAAGCAGCGGCAAAATCGATTTCGGTTCCGTGGTGTGGTGGAAGATTCCTGTCCTCTATACGTGCGCCGCATATTTCCTTGCCCACTCCGGGGAGCAGGACAGGGTCGCCTACGAGGCCTTCAAGAACGACAACGCGGCATGGCTTGATGCCTTTGCGGACTATACCAGCATAAAGAAGCACTACGATGCCGAGGCCATGCGGAAAGGCGTTGAGGGGGCGGACAGCATGTGGAACCGCTTCTGGCCAAAGGAGCTCGCTTCCCATGATCCCGCCGCGGTGTCCGCGTGGGATGCCGCGCACGTGCAGGATATCGAGCAGATAAAGGTGATTCAGTTCTTTTTCTCCGTGCAGTGGCAGCAGCTGAAAGCCTATGTGAACGGGCTCGGCATCCGGATTGTCGGGGATATACCTATCTTTGTGGCGGGGGATTCCGCTGACGTATGGGCGAACCGCAGGTTTTTCCAGTATGACCAGGAGACGCTGCAGCAGAAAACCTGTGCGGGTGTTCCACCGGATTATTTTTCCGCGACGGGGCAGCTGTGGGGCAATCCCCTCTATGACTGGGATGCGATGCGGCAGGACGGCTATTCGTGGTGGGTTGACAGAATCCGCCACATGCTCACGCTGGTTGATATCGTGCGCATAGACCATTTCCGCGGCTTTGAGGCGTACTGGCAGGTGCCGTTCGGCGCGCCCAACGCCATCAAGGGGCAGTGGGTGAAAGGCCCCGGAAAGGATTTGTTCGATACCATAAAGCGCCGCCTTGGCGAGCTCCCGATTATCGCGGAGGATCTGGGCGTCATCACCCCGGAGGTGGAGGAGCTCCGCGACGGCTGCGGCTTCCCCGGCATGAAAATCCTCCAGTTCGCCTTCAACGACGGCGAATGGTCGGAGGAGAGCGCCGCGATAAAGGATTTGCCCCACAACTTTGCCACGGGGAACCTTGTGGCGTACACCGGCACGCATGACAATGACACGACGCGCGGCTTCTTTACGTCCTGCACGGAGACGTGCCGCGAGAATGCCCGCCGCTACCTGGGGCTGCCGGAAGGTTCCGGCGCTGATGTGCTGACGGCGGCGCTCGTGCGTGCGGCTTTTGCCTCCGTCGCGGATACCTGCGTCGTCCCGCTGCAGGATGTGTATGCCGTCGGTACCGAAGGACGCATGAACATGCCTTCCACCACCGGGACAAACTGGTCGTGGCGTATGGACGACGCTTTGCTGGATGCCGCCGGTGCGCGGCGCCTGCGGGAGCTTTCCCTGACCTACGGCCGCAATGCCGGCAAAAGGGAGGAGCCGCCCGCCGCTTCCTGATGGGCCGCCTGATGCTGCGGCACGCGCGGTATCTCATGCAGGGTATCGGATTTGTCCCGCTGCCCGGTAGCAAAGAATCTGAAAATGGACTAGAATAGTCCCATGCTGAAAATTTTGCTGGAACTATATGTGACGTTTTTCAAGATTGGGTCGGTCACGTTCGGGGGCGGCTATGCGATGCTTCCCGTCCTTGAGCGTGAGCTTGCGGACAAAAAGAAGTGGACGACCGGCGAAGACCTGCTGGACTACTACGCGGTGTCCCAGGTGACGCCGGGCGTTATCGCCGTGAACGTATCGACGTTTGTCGGTTACCGTCTCCGCGGGGTTCCGGGGGTGCTCGCCGCCACCGCGGGCATCGTCTCGCCGTCAATCATCATCATCACCATCATCGCCGAATTCATATCGAATTTCGAGAGCATCGTGTGGGTGCAGAAGGCGCTCGGCGGCATAAACGTGGCGGTGACGGCTCTGCTCACCTATGCCGTGTACAACTTCGCAAAGAAATCGATAAAAAAGTGGTGGGGCATCATTTTTTATGCTGCCTCGTTCTGCGCTATTTTTTTCTTCAGCGTCCCGTCGGTGCTGGTCATCCTTGTCTCCGCCGCCGCTGGAATCGCTATCGGCTGCATGGGCGGCGGAAAAAAGCCCCCTTCTGAAGGCGGGGCATCCGCAGGGGGCAGGCAATGAGCGGTTTCTTTGGTCTGCTGCACCTTTTCGGTATCTTTTTTTATGTGGGGCTCTTTGCCGTGGGCGGCGGGCTGGTCGCGGCCTCGTTCATGCAGCAGGTGCTCGTGGAAAAGTATGCGTTCATCTCCATGGAGAAATTCTACAGCATGCTCGCCATCAGCGAGAGCACGCCGGGGCCGATAGGCATCAATCTGGCGACATACATCGGCACCGAGCTGTTCGGGCCAGGCGGCGGCATCGTGACCACCGTGGGTGAGATATTGCCCGCCATCGTCATCATCCTGCTCATCAGCAGGTTCTTGTCCGGTTTCCAGAACCGCCCCCTCGTGCAGCATGCCTTTGACGGCTTGCGGCCTGCTACCGGCGGCATGGTGCTGGTGGCGATGGTGAACGTGTTCCGCATCGCGCTGCTGGATATCGGCTCCTTCTCGGCGGGCGGGGGCATCGCGGGGCTGCTGCGCTGGAAGTCTGTCGCCTTCTATCTTGTGGCGGTCGTGGTGCTGTTCCGCTTCAAAAAAATCCACCCCGTGTTCGTCGTGCTTGCGGGCGCGGCCTTCGGGGTGCTCTGCTTGTGAGGAATCCCGGCGGACGGGCTTGTCCGCCGGGCGGCGCTTCTCCGGACGGGAAGGGACAGCTTCTCCTAGAATTTGCCGCCGCCCCCGCCGTGGACGGTGCCGGATGATGAGGTATGGGTGCTTGAGCCGCCGGTGTTTGTCGGCCTGGGGTGCGCATGCTTGTCCACGTGGACATAGAGGAAGGTGTCGCTCTTTTGCGTCAGCTGCATGCTGCCGCTGCGCATGTAGCTTTCCGCTCCCTGCTGGAATCGCACGGACGTGAGCTTTCTCTTCATGCCGCCGGTGATGATGAGCGACAGCACAAAGCCCGCTGCGAGCGCAATCAGCAGATGCGCGCCCGTGTTGAAAGGCTCGCGCGGCATATTGCCCACGTCGTAGGGCGCGCCTTCCCGCGCCTGCGTGATGAAGCGGTCGCAGCTTTCCGCGAATATGCTGAACGCCTGCCCGTACCAGCCTTCCGACAGGCTGGGCAGGAATGCCTTTGCGATGTAGTTGCGCCCGGCATCGGTGACGACCCGTATGCCCTCTCCTGTCGTCGATATGTACCAGTCCCGCTCCGCCATGCTGATCAGGAGGACTATGTTGTCTTTCCGGTAGCCGTTGTAGTCGATGAAATCGTCCGCAAAGGCTTCCGGCGTTTTGCCGCCGGTATCATGCACGGTTACGATGACGATGTCGATATCCTGCCGTTCGCTGATTTCGTCCAGCGTGCGCAGCAGCGCCCCTTCTTCTGACGGGCTGAGCAGCCCTGCGTCGTCCACGAGGCGGGGCATAGCCGCCTGTAAGGGTGTCCGGAGCGCCGCCGCAAGCACGAGGATCATCGGCAGCAGGCGCGTGAGCAGCTTGTGTTTCATCTAGTCCCCTCCTACAGCATCCACAGCAGATAGCTGCCCGCAAATACCACCGCGCCGATGAGCGCCGTCAGGCCGAACAGCCACTTTGCGTAGGCGCCCTTGTCCACGGGCAGATCCCCGACCATCTTTCCCGTCTGCCCGTTCATGGCGAACAGGTAGTTCTTGCCGTTCCATTTTGTGCACAGTATCCATGCCGGAAGCAGCGCGTACTTTTCCTTTCCGTCCCGCAGGCGGATGCTTGAGGATTCTGCCGATACCGTGGAATAGCCCGTGACGGTGGACGCGAAAGCCTGCTCCGTGCTTCTCTTTATCCGCTCGTTCGCGCGCGAGACGCTTTGCCCCGCATCCACGTCGTACTTGTCCGCAAAGTAGCCTGCGAGGTATGCAGTCCGGAAATCCGTTGCCTCGGAATAGTCGTATGGCTCAAGGGATTCCGTCAGATCGTTGGGAATCTTTGAGTCACCGTCGACCGGGACGCGCTCAAAGCCTATCGAGCCGCTCCTTGAGACGGCATAGAAGCTCGTCTCGGTGTAGTCATAATCTGCGGTGCTCCACGAGCGTATTTTTGTGGCACGGTACCTGATGTCCGCGTCCGCGTCCGCGTCGAAGAGCCAGTAGGGAATGTAGATGCCCTTTATCTCCTCGATGTGGTTCTGATCCTTGAAGACCTTGGGAAGCAGACGCTTGCCCTTGTAGTGCTCGGACAGCGCCCGCTTTGCCGCTTCTTTGTCCAGCTTGAAGGGAATCACGTAATCCGGCCTGAGCGTGCCGGCAAGCTGCCCCATCATGACGACCGGGTTGCCGCAGAAGGGGCATGACGTTGCCGCGGTGTTCTCGTCGCAGACGATTTCCCCTCCGCAGGAGTCGCAGACGTAGGAGCGTAGCCCCTGCGTCTCTTCCTCGCTCAGCTGGCTCTGCGTGTCCGTCTGCCACTGCATGTTGTCCGGCTGCTGCTGGTCGAGGGATTCGTCGTAGGCCTGGAAGGATGCCACGTCGAATTCCGTGTCACAGTAGGGGCATTTCATCTTTTGCAGCGTGCTGTCAAAGCTGATGGCGCCTCCGCAGCACGGGCACTTGTATTCCTGTAGGGATGCCACTCGTCAGCTCCTCTTTGCCCCGCAGTTCTGGCAGAATTTGCCGGTGTTCACGGTGCCGCAGGAGCACGTCCAGCTGCCGTCGTCCGGCCGGGGAGCGCCGCATTCGGGGCAGAATTTGCCGCTCGCCACCGTGCCGCATGCGCCGCATTTCCATGTGCCCGGCGCAGTTGCTTCCGGCTTCTTTGCCCCGCAGTTCTGGCAGAATTTACCGGTGTTTGCCGTGCCGCAGGAGCACGTCCAGCTGCCGGCCGGCGCGGGCTTCGGCGTTTGCGCCGCAGCGTTCTGGGCGGCTGCCTGCTGCCCCATCGCAAAGAGGTTCTGGGCGTTCATGCCGCCCGCGCCAGCCGCCATGCCCATGCCCATAAAGCCGGCCATCGCGCCGTTGCTGTTGCCTGCAGCGGTCTTCATCGCGTCTGCCTGTGCGCCCACGAGCGTCGCGGCGGCCATGGTGGGGTCGCGCATGATGGCGTTGCGCTGCGCCTGCTTTATCATCTCCGCGTCGGCGTCCGGCAGCGTGACCGAGCCGAGCGCGATGCTTACCACTTTGAGGCCGCGCAGCTCGCCCCATTTTGCGGAAAGCGCCGCGTTCATGGCGGACTCAAGGTCGCTGTTGTGCGTGACAATCTGGTTGGGGCGCAGCTCCAGCTCCGAGAGCCTGCCGAATGCCGGCTGCAGCGCGCTGATGAATTCGGTTTTGAGCTGGCTGTCCAGCTCGTTGCGGCTGTAGCTGTCGCTCACGTTGCCGCAGACATTCGTGTAAAAGAGCAGCGGGTCGGCGATTTTGTAGGAATAGACGCCGGAGCAGCGCACGGAGACGTCGATGTCCAGCCCGATTTTGGAGTCTACCACGCGGAACGGGATGGGGTTCGGCGTGCCGAATTTGTTGTCGATGAGCTCCTTTGTGTTTATGTAGTAGATGCGCTGGTCTTTGCCGGGGTCGCCGCCGTAGGTAAAGCGCTTGCCCACCACCTTGAATGTCTCGATGATGCTTTCGCCCAGATTCCCGGTGAAAATGCTCGGCTCCGTGGAGCTGTTCCAGGTGAACTCGCCCGGCTCCGCGCAGACTTCCACGATTTTTCCCTGCTCCACGATAATCATGCACTGCCCGTCGGCGACCGCGATGCCGCTTCCGTTGGAGATGATGTTGTCGTTGCCCTTTGTGTTGGACGAGCGCTTTGAGAGCTGCTTCTGCCCCTTCGTCATCATGATGTCTTTCGGCATGGCCTCACAATAGAAGAATTCCTTCCACTGGTCTGCCAGCGTTCCGTTCAATGCTCCGAGTGCTGCCTTGATAAGTCCCATAGTAATCGCTGCTCCTGTAAAAAATGCTGCCGGCGCTCCATATACGCCGGGATTCCGGGAAAGTCGCGGAAGCTTTCCCTGTAGTATAGTATAAAAGCTGTTCCAGAAGTAAAGACTTTTGAAACATGCTCGATAGCAGAGCTGTCCGGAAAGCCCGGTTCCCGAATCAGCTGCCTTAAAAACGCATTTCTGCAGGGCTCCGGCCTGAAAAAATGCAAGACCTGCGAGGAAAGCCCGTAGCTTTCCCCTCAGGTCTATTATAATGCAGTCTTGAAGAAAAAAAAAGGGGAATCTGCATTTTCCGCGGCTGCGCGGAGCATGTCTCCGGGAGCGCAGGTGTTGTTTTCAGGAAGGAGTCCTGATTCGCGCGGAAGGGGTGTATCCCCCCGCCCTTGGGGCGAGATAAGGGGATGTGCCCCTGACTGCAATGCCTTTTAAGAACGTGAGCTGCGGATGCAGTGACCCCCCGTTGCTTTGCATACAGATGTTTTTATACAAGTGGATTCTCTTCTCTAAAGGCTTCATACCCCGTAGTTTGCTGCGGGGTGCGTTGATTTGATGCGTTCCCGCATGGACTTCCCGCGATTTCTCTGCTATACTTTTTGTATGAGTACGCATATCAACGCACCGGAAGGTGCAATCGCCGACGCAGTGCTGCTCCCAGGGGATCCGCTGCGCGCAAAATTCATCGCCGAGCATTTCCTTGAGGATGCCGTGTGCTATAACGAGGTCCGCGGCATGTACGGCTTTACGGGCACGTACAAGGGCAGTCGCGTCTCCGTGCAGGGTACGGGGATGGGGCAGCCGTCGCTCTCCATCTATGTGACGGAGCTTTTCCAGTTCTACAACGTGCAGAAGGCTGTGCGCGTGGGCACCTGCGGCGCCGTGCAGCCGGACATCGCGCTGCGGGACGTCATCCTTGCGGAAGGCGCCTGCTCGG
Source organism: Treponema sp. UBA4319 (assembly GCA_002393865.1). Taxonomy (GTDB): domain Bacteria; phylum Spirochaetota; class Spirochaetia; order Treponematales; family Treponemataceae; genus Treponema_D. The sequence continues at coordinate 392 of DGUD01000186.1, read as the reverse complement.
ATTCCGGGCTGAACACCATGCGCTTCGGCGGCATGCATTTTGCCCCTGTCGCGGACTTCGGCCTGCTGCAGAACGCCCATGAGGCCGCCCGCTCGCTCGGCGTGGAGCCCAAGGTTGGGCTCTGCGTCTCCAGCGACATGTTCTACGACGACAAGGCCAACTGGAAGCTCTGGGCGCAGTACGGCGCGCTGGGCATAGAGATGGAGGCCGCGGAGCTGTATACGCTCGCCGCGAAATTCCGCCGCAGGGCGCTCGCCGTGCTTACCGTGAGCGACCACATCCTGCTCGGCGGGCAGACGAGCGCGGAAGAGCGCCAGACGACATTCACCACGATGATGAAGATTGCGCTGGATGCGGTGACGCGCTGAGCGGCCTGCCCGCCACGCTTTTGA
>DGUD01000205.1:434-7892 GCA_002393865.1 Treponema sp. UBA4319 | reverse complement strand
CCGGGCGGCCAGTGCGTCAACACCACGGATTCCGCAGTCCGCCTGACGCATATCCCCACGGGCATCGTCGTCATCCAGCAGGACGAAAAATCACAGGTGAAGAACAAGGCAAAGGCATTCCGCGTGCTGCGCGCACGGCTCTTTGACCTTGAGGAGACCAAGAAGCAGACCGAGCGCGCGGATGCCCGCAAAAGCATGGTCGGAACGGGCGCGCGCAGCGAGAAAATCCGCACCTACAATTTTCCGCAAGACCGCGTGACCGACCACCGTATCAATCTGACGGTGCACAACCTGCCGGGCTTTATGATGGGCGGCATGGACGACATGCTGGACGCGCTCAACGTCTACGCAAAGGAAGAGCAGCTGCGCGACGTGAGCGAGCTGGGCGAGAAGTAACCGCCGCGATGGACATCGCCACCGCGCGGCGCTGGGGCCGGGAGCAACTGCAGCTGAGCCCTACGCCGGAGCTTGACGCAGATTGTATGCTCCGCAGCATTCTGGGCTGCGACAAAACATTCCTCCTGTTCCATCGAGAGACGCTGCTTACCGATGCCCAGGAGCGCCGCTTCCGCGATAGTGTAACCGCGCGCCGGACAGGGCTGCCGGTCGCCTATATCACCGGGCACAAGGAATTCTTCGGCTACGATTTTGCGGTCAGCCGCGCCGTGCTCATCCCCAAACCAGATACCGAGCTGCTCGTGGAGAACGCCATCCATGCCATACAGGAAAAACACGCTTCCGCGAGCGCGCTGACGTTGTGCGACATGTGCACGGGCAGCGGCTGCGTGGGGCTGAGCATCCTGCGCGCCTGCGCCGACGGGGGCATTGTGCCGCCCGGACTAACGCTCGCCGATATCAGCGAGGACGCGCTTGCCGTGGCACGGCAGAACCTGCGCTCGCTTGTGCCCCCCGCCTTGCAGGACAGGGTAACGATTGTCCGCAGCAACCTTTTTGCTGCCGTCAGCGCAAGTTTTGATATCATCGTGGCAAACCCGCCGTATATCCCCGCGCAGGAAGTCGCGGTCCTGCTGCAGGACGGGCGCGGCGAGCCGGTGCTCGCGCTTGACGGCGACGTAGATGAGCATGGCTGCCCGACGCAGGAAGGAGACGGACTCGGGCTCATGCGCGCTCTGGTGCCGCAGGCCGCACAGCATCTGCGTTCCGGAGGGGTGCTTGTGATAGAGGCAGGGGAATACAACGCGGAGGCGACGGAGCGCCTGTTCCGCGCGGCGGGCTTCTCGGACACGCGCATCCACCGGGACTTGTCCGGACAGCTGCGCGACGTGTACGGCGTGTGGCAGGGCGCCTAGCGCTGGCGGGGAAAGCGGGTCTTCTCCAGATTCTTCTGCTTGGAGCGCTCCTTGAGTTTTTCCGTACGGGCGGCTTCCTTTTCTTTCTGGCGGCTGTTTTTTTTGCTTTCGCCGGTGTCCCATTCCACGGGGATGCTGCGCCGCTCTATGTCCGGGATGCGCTGGAATGTCAGGCAGGTTGCCGCATGGACAGTGATGCCGCGCTTGCGCGACACATAGCCCACGATGGGGTCACCGGGCGCAGGATTGCAGCAGCGCGCGATGGTCACAAAGAAATTGGTGGTGTCATCTATGCGTATCTTGCCGGTATAGTCGGTCTTCTCCTCTTTCAGTGGCCGCTTCTTTTTCTCTGCGGCACGCCGCTCCGCCACCTGTCTGGAATAGAGCGTGTTCGCGGCAATCTCCGCCTCGCGTTTTTCCTGCGCCTCCCTGTCTATGAACGTGGGGTCGTTCTCCGTAAGCCACGCGTGGATACGCTGCCGGGCCTTTGAGGTCTTGACCGCCGCCAGCTGCCCCTGAGTGGGATGCGCCTGCGGGTTCGTGAGCACCTCTATAATCTGCGTGTTGCTGAGCGGCGCTGTCAGCGGGATGATTTTGCCGTCAGCCTTTGCGCCCACGATTTTCTCGCCCACCGCAGAATGGATGGCGTAGGCAAAGTCTATGGCGTTCGCGCCCGCGGGCAGCCGCTTTACGTCGCCCTTGGGCGTAAAAACGTATATCTCGTCGCCCAGCAGCTCGTCCTTGAGCTTCTTGAAGAAATTCTCGTCGCTCAGATGCTCGTCGCGCAGCTCCTTGAGCTGGTTGATGAGGCCAAGGTCATCGGCCTTTACCATATCGTGGTTCGTGCCCTTCTTATAGAGCCAGTGAGAGGCGACGCCATGCTCCGCAATGTTGTGCATGGCTTCCGTCCGTATCTGGATCTCAAGAGGTTTTCCCTCGCAGATGACGGTGGTGTGCAGCGACTGGTAGCCGTTCGCCTTGGGCATGGCGATGTAGTCCTTGAAGCGGCCGTCCATCGGCTTCCACAGGCTGTGCACGATTCCTACAAGCGTATAGCATTCCTGCTCGGTGGCGCAGATGACGCGCAGCGCCAACAGGTCGTAGAGCTCCCCCGGCTCCTTGTTGCGCTTGCGCATTTTCTGGTAAATCGAATAGAAATGCTTTGCGCGGCTCGTGATGTTCACGTGGATGCCAGCCTTTTCAGTGGCGGAATAGATTTTTTTGACCGCCGCCTGCAGGTAGCCGTCGCGCTCCCCTTTTTTCTGCGCGACGATGGCCTTTATCTGCTGGAATGCCTCCGGGTTGGAGTATTTCAGGCTCAAATCCTCCATCTCGTTCTTTACGTCGTTCATGCCGAGCCGCCCCGCAAGCGGACTCCAGATGTCGATGACTTCCTTTGCGACCGCGCGCTGGGCTTCCTCGCTGACGTTGCGCAGGTTCCGCATGCGGTCAAGGCGGTCTGCCAGCTTTACGAGTATGATGCGGATGTCATCGGTCAGGGCAAAAAGCATTTTGCGGACGGAATCCGCCTCCTGCATGGTGCGGCTCTCGGTCTTGAGCCCGGTCAGCCGCGCCGTACCGCTGCAGATTGCCGCCACGTCCTTGCCGAACTGCGCCTCGATGTCCGGCAGGCAGCCGCCATCGACCTCCAATATATTATGGAAGAAACCTGCGATGACGGCATCCGCGCCGAGCCGGCTCCCCGCAAGCACGCAGGCGACGCGCAGCGGATGCAGGTAGTAGGGTTTGCCGCACTTGCGCTGGAGGGAGCCGGTCTTCTGGATGAGCCATGCCCATGCGCGGCGGATTTCCTCCTCCTCATCAGGCGTATAGTTCTCCGGAAACTGCACGAAGAACGTGTCAATGAGCTTCTGCGGATCGGTTTCCGTGGTGTTCGTCTCGAATGTCTCTGTCATGCCGTCTCCTCCCCGGCCTGTGCCCGCAGCAGCGAGCCATCCGGGCACACAATGCGCGTATAGATGACACAGGGATGATCCGCGCAGACCCAGCGGTATACCTCCCCGGTGTTCGGGTTCACGAGCAGGAAGTCTTCCCTGCCCAGCCTCTGCGCGCCGCGCTCCGGCGTGATGAGCTCCAGCGTGCTGTCCTGCCCTATCATGTTGAGCGCTTCCACGGGGTACATCCTCCAGCCGGCACGGTTTTCCACGGGCGGCAGGTATTTGTCGGGCAACGCGGCTTCCCGCCGCCGCCACGCGGCCTGAGCCGCCGGTACCAGCGCATCGAATGCCGCCTGCCGCCGCTCCTTCAGCTCCCTGCCCTTTGCGAGCACGGCGTCCCTCGCTTCGTCGCTGTACGGCTCTCCCACCTGCGCCGCCAGCTGCCACGGGCTGTCGCTCGCACCGCTTGCCGTTTTGTCGGCTTCCTCCCTGCCAAAGTAAAATCCTGTGGAGAAGGGTCGGTGGCTCACGTTGAAGAGCTCCTCCCTGAACGGCGCCGCCTCCTCCGCGCTGATGGTGCCTTCCAGCGCGTCCAGCGCCTTGCGGTATGCGCTGGTGACGATTGCCACGTAGTAGACGCTTTTCATGCGCCCCTCGATTTTGAGCGAGTCCACACCGGCCGACTTCAGCTGGGCAAGGTGGTCTATCATGCACAAATCCTTGGACGAGAGCACGGCGGTAAAGTTGTCGCCCTCATAGACGGGGAAATATTCGTCGGGGCGCTTGTGCTCCCGCAGCGCCAGCGCGCCGCTCTGGGCCACCGCGCGCGCCGCGGCCTGAACGGCCTCCTCGTTGGCGAGCACATCGTAGTCCCAGCGGCAGGTGTGCGAGCAGAAACCTTCCTGCGCGCTCCGCCCGTTCAGGTACGCGCTCATCAGGCAGCGCCCCGCATAGGCGATGCACATCGCGCCGTGCACAAAGCACTCAATCTCCATATCCGGCACGGCATCCTTGATTTCTCCTATCTCCCGGAGCGACGCCTCGCGCCCCATCACGATGCGGCTGAAACCGAGCGATTTGTAGACCTTGACGGCCTCCCGGTTCATGCAGCTTGCCTGCGTGGAAAGGTGCAGCGCCGTACCGGGAAATTCCCGCTGCAGGATGGGGACGATGCCCAGATCCTGTACGATAAACGCGTCTATAGGATAAAGGCGGAAGTAGGGGATATCCGCAAGGAAGCGGTCGATTTCCCCGTTGTGGAACGATATGTTGAGCGCGCAATACAGCTTTTTTCCGGGAAAGCGCTCCTTCAGCGCGCGGACTTTCTGGTATTCCTCCCCGTAAAAATTATCCGCCTTTACGCGCAGCGAGAAATTCTTGAGCCCTATGTAGGCGGCGTCGGCGCCGTATGTCCAGCAGTAGCGGAGCTTGTCCGCGCTGCCCGCAGGGGAAAGCAGCTCCATCCGCTACTCCCGGACGATATTGTTCTTGCGCAGGATTTCCTCGCGCTCCCGCCGCGTCGCCTCGTCCTCGGTATCGTCCCGCCGGTTTATGAATTTGCCCAGCTTCTCCACGGCAAGGTGCGATTCCGGCAGGAATTCGTCCGCCATCTGGAACATATACATCATGTCCGGCCAGATATCCATGATGACGGACACGCCCGCCCCCACAAGCTTCTGGCGGAACGTCTCGCTCTGGTCATAGAGCATCTCCCCGGCGCCAAGCTGGATGTAGACCGGCGGGCAGCCCTCAAAATCCTCCCCGGACGCCCTGAGCGGCGAGACTAGTGGATTCGTAAAGTTCGACGCGTAGGTGTACAAGTCCACCGCGCGGTGCATATCGTTCCCGGAGATAACCTCGTCGTGCACGTGGCGCCCCTTTATCTGCGGGCAATCCGAGGCCACGTCCAGCCACGGGGAAAAGAGCACGATGTTGCCGACACAGGGGCGCTGCTGCTGCTCCAGCCTGAGGAAGACCGCAAGGGCAATGCTGGCGCCGCTGCCGTCTGCGGCAAGGATGATTTTCCGCGGCTCGGATCCGGAATTCTGCCCCGCGCCGCCGGAATCAGATACCCCCCCGCCGGAATCAGATAGCCTCCCGCCGGAATCCCGTCCCCCCCCGCCGGAATCCTGCGCCTCCTCGTAGAGCGCCTGAAAAACCGCCATCACATTGTCGATGGACGCCGGAAAGGGATGGGTGGGCGGCAGCTTGAATTCCGGCACCACGACGCGGCATGAGCAGGAATTTGCCAGCGACGAGCAGAAATTGCGGTAGCTGGCGCGGGAGCCGCCCGCAAAGGAGCCGCCATGCACGTACAGCATGACCCGCTGCGCGGAATACAGCTCCGGCACAAGCAGGTCGCAGCGGACGCCGCCGATGTCCCTCTCTTCCCGCTCCACGTTGTTTGGGAGAAAAATCGTGCTGAACGTGTCTTCTATCCTCGTGCGGAATTCCTCTACGTCCGCTTTCGGCGTCAGGACGAGGGTTCGCAGCTTTTTTACCGCAGCTTTGCGGTCAGTGTTCGTGCTCATGTGGCGAGTATAGCATATTTGTGTGTGTTTTGCTATAATAGAGCCGTCCGGAACCCCAGTTTCCGGACAAGTCTATTATGCAAGACCGGCGCGAAGCTCGGCTTTCCGGACGGTCTGGTAACACGGGCGCCTCCGGCTGCTTTCTGGCAGCGGCGCCCGCAGGAGGAAACGGTGCCCATTAGGATTGATTCGGATTTGCCTGCATACTCGACGCTGGAACGGGAGAACATTTTTGTCATGACCGGCGAGCGCGCTGCGTCCCAGGATATCCGCCCGCTGGAAATTGCCATCGTCAACCTGATGCCCACCAAAGAAGTGACCGAGACGCAGCTGTTCAGGATGCTCTCCAACACGCCGCTGCAGATAAACGTCTCGCTCGTGCAGATAGCGGGTCATGTCTCCAAGAACACATCCTCCGCGCATCTGAGCCGCTTCTATCTTTCCTCCGACGACATCTTCGGCAAGAAATTCGACGGCATGATTATCACCGGCGCGCCTGTGGAGCAGCTGCCCTTTGAGCAGGTGGACTACTGGGAGGAGCTGTGCCGCATCATGGACTATGCCCACCGCAACGTATTCAGCACGCTCTACATCTGCTGGGGCGCGATGGCAGGGCTTTACCACCTGTACGGCATCCCCAAGCACGAGGTCTCCCGCAAGCTCTCCGGCATCTACTACTCCCGGCTCATCGCGCCCACCGAGCCGCTGCTGCGCGGCTTTGACGACTTTTTCCCCGTGCCGACATCCCGCTACACAAAAATCGATGCCGGGGACGTGCGCGCCCACCCCCGGCTCGCCCTGCTCGCTGATTCCGAGCTGACGGGCATGACACTCGCAAAGTCCCTTGACAACCGCTCCATCTTTATGACGGGACATCTCGAATACGACCCCGACACGCTGGCAAAGGAATACTTCAGGGACAAGGACAAGGGGCTCTCACCGCACCTCCCCGAACATTACTTTACGGATGACGACCCTTCCAAGCCGGTCTATTCCACGTGGCGCAGCACGGCGCACCTGTTCTACTCAAACTGGCTCAATTATTATGTCTACCAGATGACGCCCTACCGTCTTGGCGACATCGCTGGGGGCGAGGACTAGCGCTGTCCGGAACGCAGAAGCTTCCTGACAGCGCCACCGGACTGCCTTCCGCATAAAAGACGCTGCCCGGAAGGACTTCCCCCGTAGGAACCCCTATCGCTTCGCCTCTTTGTAGAGCGGGTCAACCTTCTCTGCGATACCCGTCAGGTTCTTGATGCGGCTTTCGTTCGAAGGATGGGTGGAAAGAATTTCTGGCAGGGGGCTGCTGCCGAGCTTGTTCATCTTTTCCCAGACAGAGATGGCGTCGTGGGGGTCGTAACCCGCCCGCGCCATCAGCTCCGTGCCCATATTGTCGGCCTCGGTCTCGCACTCGCGGCTAAAAGGCAGCGTAATCCCGTACTGGACTCCGAGCGCGAGCACAGCCTGCCCGGTCTCGCTCAGGCCTGCTACCTGGGTAACGACGGAAATGCCCGTCTGCTGGATGTACTGCTTGCTTGCCTGCTCGCGGCAGTGCTCCTTGAGCGCGTGGGAAATCTCGTGTCCCATAACCGCCGCCAGCTCCCCGTCAGTCAGCTGGAGGGCATCGATAATCCCCGTGTACACGACAATCTTCCCGCCCGGCATACACCACGCGTTCACAGTGTCTTCCTTTATAACGTTCACCTGCCAGTCCCATTT
>DGUD01000205.1:0-379 GCA_002393865.1 Treponema sp. UBA4319 | reverse complement strand
CCCCTGCCAGTCCCATTTCAGCGCATCCTCGCGGAAGGCGCCAGTCCGGGCTATCAGTTTTTTTGCCACAGCCTGCACACGGTCGTAGACAGCCTTGTCCGTGTTCAGCGTTCCCGCTGCCCCGGCTTCCTTGATAATCTGCGCGTACTGCTCCGTCGCGGCCTTGTCCATATCCTCGGCCGACACGAGCATCAGCTGCTCCCGGTCAGCGCCGACACTGCCGGCCGCAGTGGTGCTGCTTTTCCCGAAGAGCTTGCTGAAAAAGCCCTTTGCAGAAACAGGCGCGGCAAGTGCCGCCGACAGAAGCAAAACGCAGGTACATGTCTGAAATCTTCTCATGCGCACTATGATAGCAGAAAAGAGAGGAAAATGAAAGATA
>DGUD01000192.1:26339-27899 GCA_002393865.1 Treponema sp. UBA4319 | reverse complement strand
GCTTTTGTAGCATAAAAAAGAAATTCATCTTAAAACAGTTTACATGATTTACCAATACCGCGTCCGTATTCAGATAAAATACATCTCATGCTGAAGCCCTGGCGCAAAGGCGGGGCTCACGTTTGCCGGGGCGGAAGGCAACGGCCGATTCCCGGCACAAGTCTTTTCCGGCAGACTTTTTTCGTCGCCAGAATTTTTACAAAAGGCACTGATGTTATGTTATAATACAAACATGCCGACCGTCTTGAATGAGAATGGTTACAGATTTTTCTTTTTCTCCAATGAAGGGAATCCGTTGGAGCCATGTCATATCCATGTACGGAAAACTGGCTCTCTTGCGAAGTTTTGGATAAACGATTCTTGTTCTTTGGCTGAGAATATAGGCTTTACGGCAAAAGAGCTTAAGGAGATTTCTGTTATAATCGATAAAAATATCCTGAAAATAAAGGAGGCATGGAATGGATTTTTCTTTGGATAATGCCAAGGCGCAAAAGGTTTGGGCAGATAGCGAGAATTTATGGCTCCTCCTTATAGACGGCAGACAGCTTTCTCTGCCACTTATTTTCTTTCCCCGCCTCTCTAAGGCAAGCGCAGAAGAATTAGATGATTATGAATTGAGCGGCGGAGGATTGGGGATTCACTGGAACAATCTGGACGAAGATTTATACGTACCGAATCTTCTAATGGGGATAAGTGATAGCAACAGAAAAAATAAAACTGCATAGAAGTATTCATATTTGAGCCAGACCGCGTATCCAATCTGGCTCTGGATGAGCCCGCCGCTGCCACCGTTGCGTGCGGCGGGACGGGAGCCGCTCAGCTGACAATCGTGCCGCGGAAGGTGTTGCCGTTCAGGCTGTCCAGATGCACGTCCACAAAGCTGCCGAGCAGCGAGGGCTTGCCCCTGAAGGCGACGCGCTCGTTCTGCGATGTTTTGCCCAGCAGCTCGTCGCGGCTGTCGCGGCTCACGATGTCGGCAAGCACCGGCACCGTCCGCCCTACCCGCCGCGCCATCACGCGGGACGTGATTTCCAGCTGCATGTCGATGATGCGCTGCAGGCGCGCCTTCTTTACTTCCAGAGGAACCTGAGCGTCCATCGTCGCGGCCGGGGTGCCCTCGCGGGGATTGAAGTAGTACATGAACGCCGACTCGTACTCCACCTGCCGCATCAGGCTCACGGCCTCGGCAAAGTCCTCCTCGCTCTCTCCGGGAAAGCCCAGCATGATGTCCGTGCTCAGCTCCACGTCCGGAATGCGGCTGCGGAGCCGCTGCACGAGCGCAAGGTAGGACTCCCGCGTGTAGCGGCGGTTCATCGCCTTGAGTATGCGGGAGGAACCGTGCTGCACCGCGATGTGCAGCCCGCGGCAGATGCGCTCGTCGGCGGCAATGGTGTCTATCAGCTCGTCGGAGAAATCCTTGGGGTTGCTGGACTCAAAGCGTATCCAGCGGATAGGGGAGCCGCTCTCCCCGATGCGCCCGCTGATATGCCTGAGCAGCGCCGGGAAGGTCACGTCGGCGCTGCGGTAGGAGTTGACGTTCTGCCCCAGCAGCATGATCTC
>DGUD01000192.1:0-26259 GCA_002393865.1 Treponema sp. UBA4319 | reverse complement strand
GACAGGTAGTCGATTTCCCGCAGGATTTCCTCCTCAGGACGGGAGACCTCCCTGCCGCGCACGTAGGGCACGATACAGTACGTGCAAAAATTGTTGCATCCGTGCATAATTGGAACAAATGTTGAAAAAGCACCCTCCTCGTAGGAAGTCGGGGCAAAGGAGTAGACAGGATCGTCGTCCAGGTCGAGCGGCTCCTCGCGGCTCTCCACCGCGGAGATGATATCTCTGAAGTGCTTCTTCGCATAAGTGCCGACCACGTAGTCCACCACAGGGAAATCCTTCTTCAGCGTCCGGAGCAGGCGCTCCGCCATGCACCCCATGACGACGACGGTCAGCGGAGAGGCGCCGTGCTCCGCCACCCACTCGGCGGCGGTCTCCATGCTGCGGGTCTTGGCGTCAGGCTCCCCTGCGCGGACACGCTTCAGCCCCGCATAGAATCCGAGCCGCCCGTAGATGCGCGTCTCTGCCGTTGCCCGCACGGAGCACGTATTAATCACGACCATATCCGCAAGCTGCACGTCGGAGGCCTTTGTCCAGCCCCGCGCGATAAAAAGCTGCTCCACCGAGGCGGACTCCGCAAGGTTCATCTCGCATCCATAGGTCTCAAAGAAATAAGTCACGCTTGGTCTCCTTCAAATTCCGTGCAGGCGTAGGCATTGTGGTTGTGTATGCTCTCAAAATTCTCGCATTCCACCCGGAACCATGAGAACGGGCGGTCGCAGCCTTTGAAATTCCGCAGCCCCAGATAGACCTCGCGCACCACATCCTCCACGAATCGGGGGTTGTCGTAGGCGTGCTCCGTCACGAATTTCTCGTCGGGGCGCTTGAGCAGGCTGTAGAGCCCGCCGGAAGCGCAGGATTCCACCATGGCGATGATGTCCTCTATCCAGAACAGGCTCGTGTTCTGCAGCGTCACCGTCACGATGCCGCGCTGGTTGTGCGCCCCGTAATCGCTGATTGCCTTTGAGCAGGGGCAGACCGTGGTCACGGGAACCTCAATCTTCAGGAAAAAGCGCTGCCGCCCGCCCGTCACCTCGCCTTCGTAGGTGCAGGTGTAGCTCATGATGCTCTGCTCACGGGAGACGGGGGCGCATTTCTCCATAAAGAACGGAAAGCACATGCTGCCGAACGCCCGCTCCGCGTCCAGCGCGCCCCTGATTTCCTCCAGCATGGCAAGGAACTGCTTCATCCCCAGAGACGAGCGGTGCCGGTGGAAGGTCTCGATAAAGCGCGACATGTGGGTGCCCTTGTAATCATGCGGAAGGTTCACGAAGAGGCTCACCTCCGCCGTCGTCTGCTGCGTGCCGTGCGCCTTGTCCAGCACCTGCACCGGATAGCGGAGCCCCTTTATGCCGACCTTCTGCAGGGGAATCTCCCGCGTGTCAGGCGTGTTCTGGATATCGACCATAGCTCACCTGATACCGTTCTGGCGCTCGGCGGCCTCCAGCGTATTGCTGATGAGCATGGCAATCGTCATCGGCCCGACGCCGCCCGGAACCGGAGTGATGCAGCCCGCCACCTCCTTTACGCCGTCAAAATCGACATCCCCGACCAAGCGGAATCCGGACTTGCGGCTGGCATCGGGGATGCGGTTCACCCCCACGTCTATGACCGCGGCACCCGGTTTTACCATGTCCGCGGTGATTGTCCCCGGATGCCCGGAGGCGACGATGAGGATGTCCGCCTCCCGCGTGTAGGAGGCAAGGTCGCGCGTGCCCGTGTGGCACACGGTCACGGTGGCATTGTACTCGCGGCGCAAAAGCAGCAGCGCCATCGGCTTGCCCACGATGTTGGAGCGCCCCACCACGACGGCACGGGCACCGTCCGTGCGCACGTGCATCTTGGAGAGCAGCACGCAGATACCGTGCGGCGTGCACGGCAGGAAGCAGGTGCCGCCGCTGGCGAGCATGCCCACATTATATGGATGGAAACCGTCCACGTCCTTGCGGGGGTCAATCGCCTCCGTCACCTTCTCCTCGTCGATTCCCTTGGGGAGCGGCAGCTGCACAAGGATGCCGTGCACGCTGCTGTCCTCGTTGAGCGTGCGGATAAGAGAAAGCAGCTCCGTTTCCGTCGTCTCAGCCGGAAGCTCTATGCTCCTGTCCTGCATGCCTGCCTCCGCAAGCGCCTTCCGCTTGCCGGTCACATAGCTCACGCTCGCCGGATCCGTGCCCACAAGGATAACCGCAAGGCACGGGACAATGCCGCGCTCCTTGAGCCGGGCAACCTTCTCCGCCACATCCGACTTTACCTCCGCGGCGACGGCTTTTCCGTCAATAATAACTGCACTCATCTTGTAACCTCCCGCCCCGTCGTTCCTTTTTATAAGAAAAGGAGCCTGTCCTGAAACAAAGGAGCGAAATCTGTTGAATTCAAAGCAAAAAAACGGTATCATCGTGAAGACTGACGGCACCGCAAATCCGCTGCTTTCAGATGTGCATACTATATAAGATTTTTCAATTAATTGCTATATAGTGCGCCCCCGGCACGGAGGGTGAGGAACAGCAGGGCAGTCCGGGGACTTCGGTTTCCGAACCGCTCTCGTCTCCAGGCGCGATAGCTTGAGAGGCTCCCTCGGAAGAACGCACGTAGCAATGCTTCGGACAGAGCGCCCGGAAACACGGAGGCTCCCGGCTGTGCTTTATTCCCTATGGAATACTACGGAACAGCAGATGAGGCAGTTTTAAAAGCGGGCGGCTTTTGGAACGGGCTCACAAATCAAAGCTGACAGCGGACAATCCGCCAGGATTATGCGCTGTCTTCCAAACGAGGTTATATGAAACGTATTTTACCGGTACTCGGACTGATGATTCTGTGCTGCACGGCACCGTACGCGCAGACATTCTCCAGCAGCGTCTTCAACAACGCCGACAGCGACAGCAGCGCGGACAGCGAATACGAGGACAGCTCCGACGATTACTACGATGACGACTACGCCGATGAGGACGAAGAGGACGACTATTACGGCGGCGATGACGAGGACTACTACGACGAGGAGCAGCGGAAGCACGAGGAGAACGACCCGGTCTCCTATACCCATTACAGGACTCGCAAAGGCGACCAGTTCCTCAAGGTGGGCATCGCGGGGAACATCCCGCTCAGTTTCGGGAACCCATGGTTCACCGCCGACGGCAAGATGCAGATTGGCGGTCTCCTCTCCATCGGCTACCACTACTTCCTGACAAAATACTTTGCCGTCGGCGGGGACATCGGCTTCGGATTCAACCCGACCATAGGGGGGAACATATTCAGCCACATCCCCGTCATGCTGACCGCAACGTTCCAGCCGGCCTTCGGCTCCTTTGAATTCCCGCTGACAATCGGCGTGGGAGCGGCATGGGAGACCTACAACAGCGAAAAATACTGGCCGGGGCTTGTCGTACGCCCGGAAGCCGGTGTATACTACCGAATCAACGAGAGCTGGGCGGCAGGAGGCAACGTCGCCTACAAATTTATGCCGCAGTTCGGCCAGCTCTGGGGTAGCTCCGATACGAATATCATGGGGCACTACGTAGAAATCGAAGCCTCTGTAAAATATTACTTCTAAGGGAGTATCCGGCATGAAGAAGCACGCTACATACAAAACAAGAATCCTCGCAGCCTGCACGGCTGCATTCCTGCTGGCGCTGCCGCTGCTGGCAGGCTGCCACGACAACCTCTACGGCGACATCATCAACGAGGTGCGGCTTATCGGCGGCATAAACGGCAACATCACATCCATCGCCGAGTGCAGCGGCAAGCTCTACCTTGCGGCGGCGCATAAGGGCTACCTCTACCAGCGGGACGCCAGCAGCGACGGATTCGCAAAATGGCAGCGGCTCTCATTGCCGGACGCATCATACTACGCGCTCTGGGTACGCCCGCTGTCAAGCAGCTCTATCCAGGTGCTCGCGGCGTCAAAATGGTCGAGCGACAGCTACGGGGTCATGCGCCTTGACGACAGCTACACCATCGACTACGACTGCACGGGCGGCTCCTGGTCGGCAAAAACCGAAGCCGATTACAACGGTGTCATCGGGAACTTCACCCAGCAGGTGACGAGCGCCGGCGGCTATTCCATAACGGAGCACAAGGGCATAAACGGTACCGTGCTGACCGGCTCCAGCAAATTCGGCTACATCCACAGCATCGCGCTCTGCAAGGACTACCTGCTGCTCGGCACGGACAACGGGCTCTGGATGCTGCCGGAGGGGAACATCTCGGAGGGCGCCCTGGTTCAGGACATAGCGCACGAGGACGGCTTCGCGAACATCAAGACGACGGAGATTCCGCTCATCTATGTCGTGGACTCCACAAAGAACTACGCGGCCACGACCATCTACGTCTGCCAGGCTCCGGCCGGGACATCGACCCAGTACCAGAAGAACGGCCTCTACGCCATCTACCGCAGCGGGGAAAAGGCCAACCAGTGGAACCAGGATGGCACCAGCAGCGGAAACTGAGCTCTTCTCAGAAGGCAGGCAGCATGAGCCGCTTGCCGCCCGTATGCGCCCCCGGACGCTGGACGAGTACATCGGGCAGGATCATATCGTAGGCAAAGGCAGGCTGCTGCGGCGCGCCATCGCCGCAGACCAGCTTAGCTCCGTCATCTTCTACGGGCCGCCCGGCTCCGGCAAGACGACGCTTGCCCGCGTCATCGCGAACCACACAAAATCAAATTTCATCACGCTGAACGCCGTGCTTACCGGCGTCGCGGATATCCGCAAGGCAATCGCAGATGCGGAAGACCAGCGCCGCCTGTACGCCCGCAAGACCATACTCTTTGTGGACGAGGTGCACCGCTGGAACAAAAGCCAGCAGGACGCCCTGCTCCCGTGGGTGGAGAACGGCACAATCATCCTCATCGGCGCGACGACCGAGAACCCCTTCTTTGAGGTGAACAAGGCGCTGGTCAGCAGGAGCCGCGTATTCCAGCTGCGCCCGCTGGGCAAAGACGACCTGCTGAAGGCCGCCGCCCAGGCGCTGCACGACACGGAGCGCGGCTACGGGCACTGGAAGGTGGAATTCGAGAAGGGAGCGCTGGAGCATCTGGTCGATACGGCAAACGGCGATGCCCGCTCGCTGCTCAACGCGCTGGAGCTTGCCGTGGAGACCACCCCTGAGCGCTGGGAGCCGGACGCGGCGCCGCCTGTACCCTCTTACGGAAGCACTATCTACATCAGCCGGGAGGCCGCGGAGGAATCCATCCAGAAGAAGGTCGTGCTCTACGACCGGGACGGCGACTACCACTACGACATCATATCCGCATTCATAAAGAGCCTGCGGGGACGCGACCCCGACGCCGCATGCTACTGGCTCGCGCGCATGGTAAAGGCGGGGGAAGACCCCGACTTTATTTTCCGCCGCATGCTCATCAGCGCCTGTGAGGACACCGGGCTCGCAGACCCGCACGCAATCAGCGTGGTGGAGAGCTGCGCAGAAGCTTTTGACCGCGTCGGTATGCCGGAAGGGCGCTATTTTCTTGCCCATGCGGCGCTCTACCTTGCCACCGCACCAAAATCCAACAGCTCCATGGCTTTCTTTGACGCGCTGGCTTCCGTAGAAAAAGAGGACAGCGACGTACCGAACCACCTCAAGGACGCCAGCCGCGATGCGGAGGGCTTCGGGCACGGCGCAGGCTACCTGTACCCGCATGCCTACCGCGACCACTGGGTTGCCCAGCAGTACCTGCCGGACGCCCTCGTCGGGAGGGTTTTCTACACGCCGTCCACGCAAGGATACGAGGCCAAAATCCGGGAAGACGTGCTTTCCCGCCGGGAGCTGCAGATTGCAGCCCTGCTGGAAGGGCAGCCGGGCAGCAGCGCCACCACGTACAACGAGTCCGCGGACAAGCATCCCGGCACCGGCAGCATTTTCAAGCCGGAAAACCCCATCGGCGAATGGTGGATGAACGCGCATTTTAAGGGCGGCAGCATAAAGAAAGACGAGAACCTGACGTTCAGCCCCGGCAGCAGGCAGAAGGACTCCGCGCTGGACAGGGCAGACCGCTCGTGGCGCGCCCGGCTCGATAGCAACCGCGCGGAGACACTGCTTTCCATCCGCAACGCAATGACGGACGCGGCGGGGCTTGTGCGGCACCACCGCTCGCTCGTATGGAACGCGGACGACGCGCTCCTGCTCTTTGATATCATGCGCAAAACCCCGGAAGGAATCACCTGCGGCGCATGCCGCACGCGGGGCGGCATAGAGTTGCTGAGCCAGTACGCCTCCACGCTCGGCACACTGGACAAACCCCTGCTTGCCCCCATAGAAAGCGGCGGCAGCCCCTTTGCCGGCGGCAGCTTCCGCAGGACGCTCGCCAGCTTCGGGGATATTCCCTTTGACCGCCTCTTCTTGCGCGACTGCTGCGCCTCCGTGCAGGACATACGCGCGGCGGCGGCAGCTTTTGCAGACGCTTTTTGGGGCAGCAAAAAAACGGGACGGGACATCGCATTCAGCGAGGAGGACGTCCCGGCAAAGGATGCGCAGCCCCTGCTCGCGCCGGGCGCCCTGATAGTGCTGTCGCAGCGCATTCCGGGCGGGGGGCAGCACATAAGCGCGCTCGTCAGGGACTTTGCGCCGGAAGGCATGGGCGCAACGCTGGACAAAATGGCGCTGGCGGAAAAGGAATTCTTTGCTGACCGGGAAAATCCCCTCTTTGCATGGGACGCGGAGGCGATGAAGCGCCTCTTTGAGGAAGCAGGGCTTTCCGTCAGCATGGAAAGCCGCATGCTTGTGGAAAAACGCCGGATTACGGACGCAGAGATTGCGCGCTGGTTCAGCACAAGCAGCTCCGCCTACGGCGCAAAGATGGCGGAGGCGCTCGGCGCGGACGAATCCCAGCGCATCGCCCAAGTGCTCGCGGAGGCGGCAAAGAAAACGCTCTTTACGTGGCACAGCTGCCATGCGCTCCTGCTTCTCTCCCGCCCAAGCCCCTGATACTGCAACAAAGCCACTTGCAGATTCCACAAAGTACGTATACAATAGAAGGAAGAGGTGGCTCCGGAGCGTATCCGGCTTCCGGGCTGCCCCTCAAGAACGCAGAGAGGAAAAACACAAAAGGAGCTACAGTTTTATGAATTTTATTTTTTTGGGTCCCCCCGGGGCAGGCAAAGGCACGCTGGCAGCGCAGGTCGCTGAAGAGTACGGCATTCCGCACATCTCTACGGGAGACATTTTCCGCGCGGCAATCAAGAACCAGACCCCGCTCGGCGTAAAAGTAAAGGCGATTATCGATGCAGGCGGTCTGGTCAGCGATGACATCACCTGCGCGCTCGTCGAAGACCGCATCAAGCAGGACGACTGCAAGAAAGGCTTTATCCTTGACGGCTTCCCCCGCACCATTCCACAGGCGGAAGCGCTGGAGAAAATCTGCCCGGATGTCAAGGTCGTCAATTTTGAGGTAAACAACGATCTCATCATCGCCCGCCTGAGCAACCGCCGCGTCTGCAAGCAGTGCGGCACAAACTACAACGTCAAGTTCCATCCCCCGAAGGCTGAGGGCGTCTGCGACAAGTGCGGCGGCGAGCTGTACACCCGCGACGACGACAAGCTTGAGAGCATCACGAACCGCCTGCAGGTCTACCGCGAGCAGACGGAACCGCTCATCGGCTTCTACCGCACAAGGAACAAGCTTACGGACATAGATTCCGCACGCGACAGCTCTCTTGTGCTCGTCGACTTCCGCAAGCTCTTCCCCGCAGGCTAAGCGCCATTCCGGGCGGCACTGCCACAGGATGTAGCGGCAGTGCCGGAGCCCGCAGAGCTCAGCAGCGCTTCTGTCTTTCCGGCGGAAGCAAAGCTTAATCCATACTGAAACCCTGCGCAAACTCTTTTATTAATTGAATTTTTCTATGTTTTGTGCTATACTAGGGTACTATGGCAAAACCCAAAACGGAATTTTCTGTAAATCAAAAAATTGTCTACCCGAGCCAAGGTGTCGGAAAAATCACCGAAATCTTCAAGAAGGATTTTCAGGGTAAGTTAATCTACTATTACCGGATTTATCTTGAAGTCTCAGATATGTTCGTGATGGTGCCGGTTGACAGGACAAAAGACCTCGGCATCCGCTCAATTGTCTCAAAAGAAGAAGCCCTGAAAGCACTCGATATGATAGGGGAAGAATTTGAGCCCCCCACATCAGACTGGAAGCTCCGCTACCAGATGAACCTCGACCTGCTCAAGAAAGGCACCATCGAGGACATCGCATCCATCGTCCGCTGCCTCTACCACCGCTCCAAGGTAAAAGAACTGCCGATTCTGGAACGCAAGCTCTACGACAACGCAAAGAAGCTGCTCGAAGACGAAATCGCCGATGCCATGGGCAAGACCTCAAAGGAAGTGGAGGCCATGCTCCATGCAAAGCTTGAGCCGCTCGGCATCAAGACGGAGAAAAAGCCTGCCTTCATCGAAGACGACGACGAGGACGAATTCGATGACGAGATGGACAGCAACGACAAGGATGACAACGACGACGAGGACGACGATTCCTCAGACAACGACGACGACATGGATGATGAAGACTGATAGTGTCCCCCTCATCCTTATCCTTGCGGCAGCAGGCTCATCCTCGCGGATGGGTCTGGGCAAAAAGAAGGAATACCTTGCGCTCGGCTCCGGCACGGTGCTCTCGCAGGCGGCAGCGGCATTCCTGACGGCGGCACCTTTCGAGCTGATGCTTGTCACCGTTCCGCAGGGCGGCCAGCAGGAAGCTGAAGCCGCGCTCCGCTGCGATGCCAGCATGGAGCCGCTGCTCGCGCGGACGCAGCTGCGCTTTGTGGAAGGCGGCGCTACCCGGCAGCAATCGGTGTACCGCGCACTGCAATACGCGCAGCAGACGCTGCCTGCAAAAACTGCGGACACGGCGCTCGTCCTGATACACGACGCGGCGCGCCCCTTCGTAAGCCAGGCGGTCATCGGCGCCACCATCAGCGCCGCGCAGGAATACGGCGCTGCGGTGCCGGCTGTTCCTGCAATCGACACACAAAAGGAATGCACGGAGGACAATACCATCGAGCGGCATTTGTGCCGCAGCAGGATTGCCGCCGTGCAGACGCCGCAGGGCTTTCTCTTTGCTCCCCTCCTCCGCTGCCATCAGGCGGCCGCAGGGCAGCAGCAGGAATACACGGACGACACAGAAATCTGGGATACATTCCCCCGGTTTACCGGCGGCAGAAAAGTCCACATCGTAGCGGGAGACCGCCGCAACAAAAAAATAACCTACAGAGAGGACGTTATGGGCAGCATGATGCATATCGGGCTCGGTACGGATTTGCACCGGCTTGTACCCGGCAGAAAATTCATGCTGGGCGGGGTTGAGATACCCGCGGAAAAGGGCGAGCTGGGACATTCAGACGGAGACGTGCTGCTCCATGCGGTGACAGACGCACTGCTCGGCGCAAGCGGTCTCGGTGATATCGGCTCTTATTTTCCGCCGGAGGACGCACAGTGGAAGGACGCTGATTCGGCCGCGCTCCTCCGGAAAGTGTGGGCGGATGTCCGCGCGGCGGGCTGGGAGCTGGTGAACATGGACTGCGTGGTGGAGCTGGAGCGCCCCAAATTCCTGCCGTGGAGGAATGCGGTCATCGCCTCCATAGCACGGATTCTCAACGTACAGCAAGAGCAGGTCTTTGTAAAGGCAAAGACGAACGAAAAGCTCGGCGAAGTCGGCAGCGACGACGCCGTAAAGGCATACTGCAGCTGCCTGCTGCAACGGCAGACAGCCGCCATTCCCGCACCGGAGCACGCGTAAAGGCAAGCCGTCTGCGCGCGCTCTGGCGCATCCCGCCTAGTCTTCGTCGTCGCTCGCGTCAGCAAGCTCCAGAATAAGTGCGACTTCGCTTTCCGTAATATCGAGCATCTTGGCAATCTCTTTGTTTGACCAGCCTTTCTGTACCTTCAGGTTACGGACAGCCTCTTTGACCTGAGGGGTAGTCGCACCGCCACCAGAGCCGCTTGAGCGAGAGCGCGAAGAGCTGGTCTTTTTGGCGCTGCTCGCCTTTGCCACAGTCTGGAGCGTGCGCAGCTGCTCCTCCGCATTGGAAGAGACCTCGTTGACGCGATCCATAATCGATTCGATTTCCTCGCGTGAAGCATTCACTTCCTCTATGCGCTTTTCGGTGTCGTCGATGACCTGCTGCAGCGAGGCAAGCTTGTCCACCGCATCCGAGATTCTGCCGCTGCTGTGGATGATGGAATCCACGTTCTCCTGCATCCGCTTGATTTCCTTGGGCAGCTTCTCGACCTGCGCGTCGCACTTGCCAAGCCGTTTCTCAAGCTTGTCAATCTTATCCACCGTGTTGTCGACGGTCTTGGCGACATTCTCAATCGTCTGTCCCTTTGTCTCAATGCGGTCGTAGCGGTTCTGAATCTCCTCCAGCGTATTCTGGAAATTGCGCACCATTGACTGCATGTGCACCAGATCGTCGCTTGTCGTCGTCAGATTCGCGATTTTCTCGTCCATTGAATTGCTCAGGTTCATCAGGCGTGAGAATTTCTCGTCAAGGCGCTCTATCGTGGCGCTCTGAGAATTGTAATTCGCAATCTTCCGGTCAACATCGGAATTCATCCGCTCAACCTGCGCGAGCTGCTTGTTTATGCTGTCGATTTTGTCCTCATACGAGGCGATTTCCTTGATTTTGTCGCGGAGCTCGTCGATAGAGCTGCCAAGCTGATCCTTCAGCTCGTTCGCCCTGTCAAAGAGACCGGTCTGCGTCGTGAAATTCGCCATGCTCTTGTTGATGCCGTCAATCTTGACCTGCAGCTCGTTCGTATCCGTGTTGAGCCGCTCAATCATCTTGCGGTACGCATCCTTATCCCGGTCGGTCATGTCGGCAAAGTCCTTCTTCAGCTTCTTCATGTCGGCATTCGTCTGGGATGTCTGCTCGTCAACCATGGACTTTGTGCGTGCAAGCATGCTGTCAAACTGGGAGCGCAGTTGCTCGATAATCTGGGCAGACTGCTTTTCGTAGGACTTGAGCGCCTCCGCAGTCCGCAGCGCAAGCTTGTCGATGTTGTCCTGAATCTGGCTGCGGTCGCCGTTCACCTGCACGGAGACGCTGTCCATCTTCTGCACGGCCTTCTTGCTGAATTCAGCAAACTGCTCCTCGAACTGGTCTTTGGAGACATCGAACTGCTGCGATAGCCGCTGGCGCCATGAATTGAATTCCTGCAGGGCGGCATCCATTGCGGCGGCGTTCGTCGTCTGCTTGTCCTCAAAGGTACGCTGGAGCTCGCCAAGATGATCCTCAAAGGAACGCTGGTTCTTGTTCAGCTGCTCCTCGACCATGCGGTTGTGGCGCTCGTACTCCTGCTTCAGGTAGGCATCGGCCTGCTCCGTCGTGTTCTTGAGCTCAGCCTTGTAGCGCTCGATAAAGTCGTGCAGGCGCTGATCCACGCTGTTCACCTGATCCTGAATTGCGGCCTGGTTGCTCTGGAGCGTCGTCTGGAATTTCTGCTCCTGCTCGTTCGTCTTGGTCTGAACCTCAATCAGGCGTTTCTTCAAGTCTTCGATATACTTCACCTCAAGGTCGCGGCGGTTTTTCGCGTACTCGTCGGTAAAGGTTGACAGGCGCTTGTCAAAGTCGTTCTTCCAGGAGACCAGCTGAAGGGAAAGCTCCTCCTCCCGCTTCTTGAGGTCAACGGCAAAGGAATCCTCAAAGGCCTTGAGCTTGGTGCTCGTGTTCACGTAAGACTTTTTCTTCAGCTCCTCGATATTGTCTTTGAGCGTGGCAAGGTCGTCCTTGAGCTTCTGCTCTTTTGTCTTGAGAGAGGTCTCAAAGTCTGACTGCTGCTTTGCCATGTCGCCGCTGAATTTCTCAAAGTCGCCGACGACCTTCTTCTGGGATTTCTCAAGCAGGGCGCGCAGCGTCTGCTCCAGATTGTCAACGTCCTCCCCGGCCGTGGAGAGCTTCTTGAAGCGGTACTCCATCTCCTTTTTGTAGCTGTCAAGCTGCTTGTCCAGCCCCGTCAGGAATTTTGACTGGCGGGCGTCGTAGTCGGCGGCGACAGCCTGCATTGACTGCACCAGCTTGGCGTCAAACTGATCCAGCTGGCTTTTCATGGCGGCGCTGAACGACTCAAGGCGCTCGGTACTCGTCTTTGTCTCCTCGTTTATGCGGGCTGCAGTAGCATGCGAGGTCTCCTCGGACTGGCGGTACTCTTCCTCCATCTTTGCGATGGAAGCCTCTACCGCAGCCCGGATATCCTTGGACTGCTGCTCAAGCTCCAGGAGCGAGGTCGTGACCTTTGACTGCATGTCATCCACATGCTTCTGGAGGTCGTTCTTATACTTGTCCAGATTGCTGCTGCTGATGGCCTGGTACTTCTCATAGGCAGCATTCTCCTGCTGCTCCGCGCGGGCAAGCGCATTCTCATACAGGCTCTCGTAGCGGCGCTGCATTTCCTCAGTGCGGGCATTGAACACGTCCTGAATCTCAGCAAGCTGCTTCGTATTGCCGTTCGTGTCCACGCTCAGCTCGTCGGCAGTCCGCTTTGCATCCGCATAAGAAGCGTCAAGGGTATCCTTCAGGCTGCCGAGCCGGGTGATGAAGTCCCGCTCGATAGTGGACGTCTTTTCGTCCAGCGTGTCCTCAAAGGCCTTTACCTTGCCCTCAAGCTCTTCGGCAAGCTCGTCAACTTTCTTTGTGAGCCGCGTCGTTATGTCGGAATTCCGGGTAGTGACCGCAGTCTCAAAATCAGATGCGCGTTTCTTGACATCGGAAACAATATCGCCCGCCTTTTTGGTAAAGTCGGAGACGATGTTCTTTGTCTGGTTGTCAAAATGGGAATTGAGCTCCTTTGTCTTCTTCTCAAGCTCTGCGGCGAGCCCTTCCGTGCGTTTTGTGATTTCCTTGGAAATAGCCGCAACCTTGCCGTCCGTGTCAGCGGCAAGCGCCTCGGTCTTGCGCGCGAGCGTGCCCTCAAGCTCGCCCGTCAGGTTCTTGAGCTCAACGGAAAGCGCATCAGTCTTATCCTTAATCTCTGCCGAAAGCGAATCGCTGCGCTTGCCGAATTCCTTGGAGAGTGCATCGGTACGGCTCTCCATGTCGGCAGAAAGCTCCGCGGTCTTCTTTGCGAAGTCTGCGGCAAGACCGTCCGTGCGCCCTACCAAATCAGCGGCAAGCGAAGCGGTGCGAGTCTCAAGATCGTCGGCGATTTTCTTGGTGCGGCTCTCGACATCCGCGGAAAGGGAATTCGTGCGCTTGTTCAGCTCCTCGGCAATGAGCCCCGTCCTGCTGAGCATATCCGCGTTGATTGCATCTATGCGCTTGGTGGACTCGGAGGAAAGCACGCCAGTCCTGTCTTTGAGCACGATGGCGAGCGCGTCGGTCTTGTCGTTGAGCGCATGCTCAAGGGCACCGGTCTTGTCCACAATCTCCTTGTGCAGCATCGACGTCCTGTCTTCCAGCGCGGCATGGAGCTCCGCCGTGCGG
This sequence comes from Treponema sp. UBA4319, assembly GCA_002393865.1. Classification (GTDB taxonomy): domain Bacteria; phylum Spirochaetota; class Spirochaetia; order Treponematales; family Treponemataceae; genus Treponema_D. The sequence goes on along the minus strand of DGUD01000192.1, from coordinate 12,847 downwards.
GACTCGACATCCTTTGTGTACGACGTAGCCGTATTCTTGTACTGCTCGATGGCGGCGGCAGTCTGCTTGGTCACATTGTTCGTCAGATCGACCAGCTCTTTCTGCAGGGCATCCTGGAATTCCGCAGACTTTGCGGCCATCGCCCTGTTGATTGCCGCGGTCTTGTCCTTTACTTCGGCAAGCTGATGGTTCAGCGCGGTCTCAAGCAGCGTCGTCTTTTCGTTAATCTCCTTCTCCAGCGCGGAAGTCCGTTTTTCCAGCGCCTTTCTGAGCGTAGAGGTACGATCCTCGATGTTCTGCGTGTACGTCAGCGTCGTGTTGCGGTACTTTTCTATAGCGGCGGTCGTCTGCTTCTTTACGTCGCTGGTCATCTCGTCAAGCTGCTTGGTCACGGATTTCTGAAGTTCGGACGTTTTGCCGTGAATCTCCGCGTTGATTGCCTTTGCCTTGTTGCCCAGCTCCATGAGCTTTTTGGTGATATCCTCGTCAAGAGCATTGGAACGCTGCTTCATAGCGGCATCCAGCAAGCGGGTCTTCTCATCCATCTCTTTGTTGAGCAAGGAAGTGCGCTCTTCCAGCGCATTCCGCAGGGAAGCCGTGCGGTCTTCGATATCCCGCGTGTACGTGTTGCAGGTGTTCCAGTACTTGTTGATTGCATCCTCGGACTTGGCCTTTACCTCGGTCGCGATGGAGATGAGCTTCTTGTTCACCGCCTCCTCAAGCTGGCTCGTCTTTGTCTTCATGTCATCCCGGATAGTATTCGCCTTTTTGTACAGGTCGGAGATGTTCTTCATCACGGTATCGTCTATCGACTTGGTGCGCTGCGTAACGGTTTCCTGCAGCGCATCAATGCGGCCGTTCACCTCTTTGTCAAGGCTTTCTGTCCGCTGCTCCATTGCGGCGGAAATCGAATTCGTGCGGTCCTCCACAAGGGCATTGAGCGCGTCAAGCCGGCTGCCGACATTATCGTCGATGCCGCGCGTCTGTTTTTCCACGGAATCATGCAGCATGGCAATCTTTTCGTCAACGCCGGAATCAATCGATGAGGCGCGCGCCTCCACGGCGTCTGCAAGGGAATCGATGCGGGCGTTCAGCTCGGAAGAAAGCTCCTCGTACTTGCCGTTCACCTCGTTGTCAAGCGCCGTTGTCCGCTCGTCAAGGGCAGCGCTCAGAGACGCTATGCGGCTGTCAAGGTCATCGCCGACAGCGCCGGTCTTTTCCTCAAGCGCACGGCTCAGCGCCGCGGTCATCTCGCTGATATTGGCATCAATCGCGTTCGCCTTCGCAGTGAAATCGTTTGACAGCTCCAGAATCTTTGCGCTGACATCTCCGTTGAAGTCCTGCGTGCTCTGCGCGACTTTCTGCGTAAGCGTATCGACAATGCCGTTAATCTCGTCGTCAAGCCCCTGAGACTTTTCGTGGAAGGCATCGGTAAGCTGCTGAATCCGGGCATCCTGCTCCGCTGCGATTTTCTCGGAGCGGCTAAGGAAGTCGCCGTCAAGCGCATCAAGCTTCTCGTCCAGACGGGCAGAAAGCTCTGCGACAGAGGAATCAATGGCATTGCCCAGCGATTCCGTCCTGCCGGAAATCTCCGTGCTGATGCTCTCCTCCATCCTGCCGGTAGCTGCGGAAAGCTCTTCCGCCAGACCGTCAAATTTCTCATGCAGCTCGGAAGAAATATCGGCATAGCGCTCATTTATAGAAGAGACCTCGTCGTCAAGCTGATCGACTTTTCCGTGCAGCGAGTCGGAAAGAGAGGCTATCCTGCTGTCGATAGAGTCGCCGAGCCGCTGGGACTCGGAATCAAGGCGGCTGCTCAGCTCGACGATTTTTGCGCTCACGCCGCCGTCAAGGCTTTGCGTGCGCTTCTCGACTTGCTCCGCAAGGGAATCGACGAGTCCGTTTATCTGCTCCTCGATACCCCGTGCCCTGCTGTTGTAATCGTCGGAAAGTCCTTCGATGCGGGCCGTCATGTTGTCGTCAAGCTCGCCGCTGCGCTGCTCCAGCAGCTCGTTCAGCTCGGCGGCGCGGCTGTTGATGTCCGCGTCGATGCCCCTCGTCTGCTCAGCAAGCTCGTCGCTCAGGGCGGCAAAGCGTTTCTCTATGTCGCCACCAAGCGTACCGGTCTTCTGATTGAGGTCGCTGTCCAAAGCGGCGATGGAGCTCCCCAGCCGCCCGGTACTGTCCGCAAGCGACGATTCCAGCTCAGAGATAGAGCTGCTGAGCGAGCTGTCAAGCGTATCGATTTTTTCATGCAGAGTATCAGACAGTTTTTCGTAGCGCCCGCTGATATCAGAGTCAAGGGATGCCGTCCTTGAGTCAAGGCTATCTTTGAGCAGGGCAAGCTTTTCGTCAAGCGAGCGTGTCTGTTCTTCCATCGACTGCGTAAGGTCGGAAATCCTGCCGTTCAGGCTGGCGTCCAAATCCTGCGTCTTTGTGGTAAGGGAGCCGCTCAGCGCCGAAATCTTTCCGTTCAGGTCAGTGCTGATATCGTTCGTGCGGGAGTTGAATGCGTCGTTGAGCGCGGTGGTTTTTTCCGTGATGACGGCGTTGATTTCGTTGGAGAAATCGGCGACGCGCTTCTCAAGGTCGTCCTTCTTCTCTTTGAGCGTATCCTGCATATTGCTCGTGTAGTCCTCGATGTTCTTTATGTACACGGCGGCATTCTTGCGGTACTTCTCTACAGCCTCGGAGGTACGGGCAGCGACGTCGTTCTTCATGTTCTCAAGCTGCGCGTCCACGGATTTCTCAATCGCCTCGGTCTGGTTCTTTATGTCAGCCTTGGCAAAATCAACCTTGACCGTGATGGCGTTGACGTTCTCTTTAATTTCAGTGTCGATTGCCTCTGTCTTATCGGCAATCTCCTGCTTGAAGGCCTCGATTTTCTCCGCGAGCGTCCGGCGGAGCTCATCCGTGCTCGCGTCAATGCTGTCCGCATAGCCGGAAGCTTCCTTGTTGTACTTCTCTATGGCAGCATCGGTGCGTTTTCTTACGTCATCGGCAACTTTGCCCAGTTTTTTGGCGACCGTGGAGCCGATATCCTCCATGGAGCGGTGGATGCCGTCAATCTGCGCGGCGACGGACTGGGAAGCACCGCTCGCCTTGTCCGCGATTTCCTGCAGCAGGGAGGCGCTCCGCTGCTCAAGCTCGCTGTGCAGGCGATCCGTCTGGGACGCCAGCTCCTCGTTGTAGCCGTCGGTACGGCTCCGGAGCTCGCCGGAAAGCTCGTCAAGCTGGCGGCGCATGTCTGCGGCAAAGGAATCAATCTGCCCGCCCGTAGCGGCAATCTTCTGTGCGGTATCCGTAGCGAGCGAGGCGATTCTGTCGCCAAGTTCCGTGCCCAGGCTTTCTATGCGGCTGCCGGTATCGGCAGAAAGCGTACTGATGCGATTGTCCATGCCGGCGGCGACCGCATCGATACGGCTGCCGGTATCGGCGGAAAGCGTATTGATACGATTGTCCATGTCGGCAGCGACCGCATCGATGCGGCTGCCGAGCGATTCGTTCACCGTGTCTATGCGCTGCGACAGCTCGCCGTCAATATCGCCGATACGCCCGCCGAGCGCCCCTGACATGCTATCAAGGCGCTCATTCAGGCTGCCGTCAACGTTCTGTATCTTGTCGTCCATCTCTTCGGACAGCGCGGAAAGCTGCTCTGCCGCACCGGATGCGACGGCGCTGAGCTTCTGGCTGAGAGAGCCGTCCACATCGTCTACGCGGGCTCCCAGCTCGGCGGAAAGCGTATTGATACGCTCGCCCATGTCGGCGGAGACCGTGCCGATGCGGCCACCGAGCGATTCGTTCACCGTGTCTATGCGGCCGCCCATATCGGCGGAAAGCGCATCAATGCGCTGGCCGAGCGCCCCAGATACATCGGAAAGCTGCTGCTCTGCCCCTGAGGCAAGCTCCTGCAGCTTCTGCTCCAGCTCGTCGTGCATGGCGCCGGTTTTGTCGCCGATTGCCTGCTCCAGTCCGTTCAGGTGCTCATCAAGCTCGCTGTGCAGGTTGAACGTGCGGGTCTCGACCTCCTTCGTATAATTGGCGGCGGACTCATTGTAGCGGTCGATGGCCTCCTGCATACGGGTGCGGACATCCTGCGTCGTGCTCTCAAGCGTGGCGTTCACCGTAGACTCAAGGGCACCGGTCTCGCTCCTGATTCTGTCGGTCAGCTCGGCGATGGTATCGTCAACCTGCGCGAGGCGGCTGTCTGCGGTATCGGAAGCGGCAGCAATCCGCTGCGCCAGCTCAGCGTCAAGGCTGTCAAGCTTGCCGCGCATCTCGGCGGAGAAAGCGTCGATTCCGCGGGAAGCATCGGCGTCGATGCGCTCCATGCGGCTGTTCACGCTGTCGGCAAGGGAAGTGATTCTGCTGTCGGAATCGCTTGTAAGCGCTTCTATACGTCCGTACAAATCATCGGAAAGCCCGGAAATCTTCTGGCCGGCCTCGCTGGCAAGGCTGCCGATGCTGCTGCCCAGCGTCTCGGAGACGGAAGCGAGCCTATCGCGGGCGTCAGTCTCAATATCGTCCATGCGGCTTTTGACGCCGTCGGCAAGGGAAGTGATTTTGCTGTCGGAATCGCTGGCAAGGCTGTCGATACGAGCGCCCAGCTCACCGGCAAGGGAGTCGATTCTCTGTCCGGCATCGCCGGCAAGGCTGTCTATCCGGCCGCCCAGCGTCTCGGAGACGGAAGCGAGCCGATTGAGGGCATCAGCCTCAATGCCGTCCATGCGGCTTTTGACGCCGTCGGCAAGGGAAGTGATTTTGCTGTCGGAATCGCTGGCAAGGCTGTCGATACGAGCGCCCAGCTCACCGGCAAGGGAAGCGATTTTGCTGCCGGAATCGCTGGCAAGCCCATCGATGCGAGCGCCCAGCTCATCGCTCAGGGAAGCGATTTTCTGGCCGGTGCCGTCGGAGAGCGCAGAAAGCTGCTGTACCACTGCATTGTCGATATCGCCGATGCGCTTGTGCACGTCTTCGCCAAGCCCGGCTATTCTCTGCTCCATATCGCTGGAAATGCTGTCCATGCGGCTCGTAGCCCCGCTGTCAAGCTCCGCTATCCTGCTGCTCAGGGCACCGTCGATGTCGTCCATGCGCCGGGACAGCTCCGCATGCACACCGTCTGCGCGTCCGCCGATTTCCTCAGAGATGCCGCCAAAGCGACTGTCCAGGTCAGCGCGGAGCGCCGCGATGCGGCTCTCAACCTCTGTGCCGTACTGCCGGGAAGCCTCGTTGTAATCGGCGATAACCGCGTCAGTCTGCTTGCGCACATGGTCGGTCATCTCGGTCAGCTCCTGCACCACAGTCTTCTCAAGGGAACCGGTCTTGTTCTTTATCTGCGTATCAATAGAAGAAACTTTCGCGTTCAGGTCGTTCACCTTTTTCTTCAGCAGCTCCTCCAGCGCCGTCGTGTCGTTGCTGACAGACTCGTTCAGCCCGGCAAGACGCTTGCGGACATCGGCATCCAGCGCCGATGACTTTTCGTTGAAGAGGCTCACAAGGTTCGCAGTCCGCTGCTTGATGGCCTCGGACAGCGTGGCCGTCTTCTGGGCAAGGTCGTCCTCAAGCCCCTGCGTGCGGCCGCTGAAATCTTGCTCCAGCCGGGCGACGACCTCGTCAAATCGGCCCTGAATCTCGGCGTTGTCGCTCTGCCATGCGTTGTTCAGGGAGTCGGTGACGGCCTGCAGCTCGCTGCCAAGCTTTGCCGTCCGCTCCTCAAAGAGATTCTGCAGCTCGCCGGTCTTGCCGTGGAGTGCGGCGGTCAGCGAATCAAAGGTGTCCTTCATGGAATTCTCAAGCGCGGCCTTCCGCCCCTCGAACTGCGCCTGCAGGGCATCCGCCGTGTTGCTCATGGAATTCTCGATTGTGTCCGTGGTGGCAGCAAAGCGGGACTGCAAATCATCTTCAGCGGCCTTGATAGACGTCGCGATGTTCGCAGAGGTCTCATTGAAGCGGCTGAGCAGGGCGTTCGTCCTGTCGTCTATGTCGTCCCGCATTTTTCCTGTCACGTCCTCAAAGGATGCGCTCATCTCGGAGGCGCGCTCGTCAAAGGTCTCCGTCAGGACGCGGGTCTTGTCCGCAAAGGTGGAGTCCATGACGCCGATGCGCTCCGCGATGGCATCGTTCAGGTGGTTCGCCTTGTCCTCAAGATCCTGCATGAGCTCGCCGGTCTTGTTCTCCACATAGGAAGAGAGGCTGCCGATTTTCTGGTCGAACTGGTCGGCAAATTTCTTGTTCTGCTCGGCAAAGGAGGAATCGAATGCCTTGGTGCGCTCGATGATGTTCTTCTGCGCGGTCTGAATTTTGCCTGAAATCAGAGCTTCCAGCTGCCGGGACTGGCTGTCCAGCTCGTCAAGCGTCTTTGAGCGGCGCTCCTCCGAGCGCGCCTGCAGCTCCTTGAACGCGGTGTCCTCAAGCTGGCGCGCCTGCTCCGCGGCATTGTCATAGGCGGCACGGATATCCGACTGGATTTTCTCCATGATGGTCTTGTTCTCGCCAAGATAGCGCTGGGTAGTCTCGCCGATTTCCTCGGCGCGCGCGGCATACTGGTCAAGCAGGTCGGTTTTGACGAGGTTCAGCTGCTCGATGTTCTTGTCGGCGAATTTGCGGATAGTCTCCGGAATCTTCTTCTCCATGAGGGAGAGCGTCTTTTCCTGCTTGTCAAGCCGCGTGTTGAATTTGTCGATGATGTCGGCCTCGTTCTTTACGCGCTCAAGGTTCTGCTCCACGGCGGCAGTCATGTCCATCAGGCTGGAGAGCGCTTTGTCATAGGAGGCGATTTTATCGTTTATGCCGTTCACGGCATCAAGCGGCGCCTGCAGCTCTGAGGCGCGCTCCGTGAATTCGGCGTACTGCTGGTCAAGACGCTTGACCGCCGCCTTGACAGCGATGTTCTTCGTGTCGAGCTCTGCTGAAAGCCGGCTTAAATTCTGCCCGCGCTCATCAAAATACTTATCGAATTCCGCCTTGCGGGTCTCCGCATAGCGCTTTATTTTTTCCATGGAGCTGGCGTTCTTGTCGATTTGCCTCAAGACAGCAGACAATGCTCCCGATAAGATAACAGAGATAATGATACAAGCAAGCGTTCCCACTTTTTTTTACCCACCCAAAAATATCTATAAGTATAGCACATTTATAGAATTATATCTACCATAACTTGCAGGAACTGCGTATTTTCGGCGCAAGTTCCGCCCCTGCGGCGGCACGGTGGCAGCATGAGGATGGATAAACTGAATTTCAACTGAAAAAAAACATCGTAGCGGACAGAGCCCCGCAGCAGGGCACGCACGCTAGCGCAGCACGATGTTCTGCAGCTCCTTGTAGCTGCGGAAAGAGATGTCGGCCTCCCGGAGCCTGATATTGCACAGTCGCCGCAGGCCTTTGAGCAGATAGGCGCTCTTCATGCCGTAGTTATTGGCGCCGCGCACGTCATACTTTACGCTGTTCCCCACATAGAGGATTTCCTCCGGCTTTACGCCGAGCTTCTTTGCGAGGATGCCGAAGGGGTAGATGGAGGGCTTGAGCGCCCCGGATTCCTCGGAGCCGATGCAGACGTCGCAGAGGGAGCGCAGCCCCCACAGCCGCCCCTTCTGCTCCGGCGGGAAGTCCGAGAGTATGCCCAGCTTGAGCCCCGCCGACTTGAAGGCGCAGAAGGTCGCGTAGACATCAGGATAGGGCTTTACCTTGAAAAAGTAGGGCTTGAGCCCGTCGTAGCAGATGTCGTTGATTTTGTCCTTTGCGAATTCCGGGGAAACCTGCATCTCCTCCGCGAGCAGGCGCGCCTGGTACTCGAAGAAATCGGCGAGGGGCGCCGTGCGGTGCAGGATATTGCGGACTTTGTTATAGCTGATAAAGAACGAAAGGTGGCGGACAAAATGCCCCGCGACGCGGACATAGAGGCGCCACGAAGGGTAGAGTGTCCCGTCGATGTCAAAAGCAACGGCTTTTATTCCACCATACATACCAGCTCCTTTGCAGTCTCTCAGCGGGGAGCAAAGAATTCGCTTGACTTGACGCGCTCCAGATGGACGTAGGAGTTCTTCTGCGAGGCGACAAAGCTGTCAAGGTCGCTTTCGGTACCGCTGGAGAACACGCGGCAGTCAAAGCGCCCGTCGTCGTCAAAATACGGCATAAAGACGACGCAGCTGTTGAACACGAAGTCCAGGTTGCTGCCCTTCCGCCCGGTGCCGCCGTCCGCGGTCTCTGAGGAATACTGCTTTATCGCCCCGAAGTAGATGTAGCGCGGCTCCGTGACGGCGAGCACGTAGAGCAGCGCCTTCAGCTCGCGCAGGGAATAGCCGGTGTCCTTGGTGTAGCCGGTGGTGCGCACGATTTTGCCGCCGGAGATATCGGCCACAAAGGGCTTGATATCCACATCGACGCCGGTCTCGTCCTTGCTGCCCATCTTGTACTGGTAGGTACGGCGGCTGGAACGCGCGTTCAGCGCCTCCACCGCAAGGTTGCGGCACCAGTCAAGCGTAAAGGATATGTTCCAGCCCTGAGAGGTGACGCCGTTCTTGCCGAGGCTGTTGTAGTTCACCGTGGGGCTCTTCATCTCGGAGACCTTGGTGCGGCTGCCGGTGGCAGGCTCGATGATACCGTCGGCGACCCACTTCACAAAGCCGGCGTTGCTCATCATAAGCTTTCCGGAAGTCCCGGACGGAGCGGCGTTCTGGGCGGCCCGCTGCGCGGGATCCTTGATGTAGACATTCTCCTCTTCCCCGCCATCCGCGGCGTAGTCATCCACGTCTGCGGCGGCGGCAAGCGGCTCGTTGAGCCGTATGGAATACAGCTCGCCGTTCTCGTTGTAGCAGGCATCGTCGGTAAAGACGGTCTGCGGCTGCCACAGGCGCATGATGTCCACCATCTGCAGCACGTGCTCGTACTGCCCCGGCTCCGCGGTCACCTTGCCCCACGGGAGCGTCGCGGACGTCATGTCCACCACCTCGTCGAAGGAGAGCAGGTACAGGCTCCGGAATGAGACGCCGACGGGAACAGAACGGGCAGCGTAACAGCCGAACACTATCATGTCGCAGAAGGTCTTGTTGTCCCCGTTGCGGAATTCGGCATGAACGTCCGCGTCCTTGTTGAAATAGAGCTGGAGGCGCAGCGCCTTGCCGCTCCGCGCGTTCTCGCGGAACAGCACCCAGCTGCCGGGCGCGTCCGCCGGGAAACTACCGTCGTCTGCGCCGGGCGCAATGATAATCGCGAGCTCCTTGCCGGATTCCTCCGCGCGTATCTGAAAGGTGTTCCCGGCGTCATCGTGCATCAGCTCAGGCTGGCGGGCGCGGACATCCGCGACGGGAGCCTCAAGCCACGTCCCGATAACCCTCTCGCGGATAGTCCTTGAATCGGGTATGCCCAGGCGGCAGTAGTCCGCGCGCGCGGGGACGGCGGCGACAAGCATCGCAATGACGGCAAACAGGCTGCCGGCGGGGAACATCTTCTTGCTTTCCATGCGGAACTGAATCATAGCTATCTCTGACCTCCAGAACTAGCGCCTCTTGACAGGGCACTCCGGTGCGACCGGCACGCAGGGGAAGGAACATCCGGAGCAATGCGCTCAGGGACGTTCCGGCGTTCCCCTAAAAAACAGACGGACGGGCAGCAGCTAGTCGGCCACCGGCATATCACTCGCGTTCACCGGCTCCGTGTCACCGAACGCCATGCCGCCTTCGGCATGCCGCAGCTCAGGCTCCACTACCCCGCCCCCCGGCACGTGAATCATGCCGTCGGCGCCCTCGTCCGGGTGCCTGCCCACCGGGGCATTGCTCAGCAGCAGCTTCAGGCGGTTCAGCTGGTTCACCTCGCTTGAGCCGGGGTCATAATCGATGGCGGCAATGTTCGCGTCGGGATAGCGCCTGCGGAGCTCCTTTATCATGCCTTTGCCGGTCACGTGGTTCGGCAGGCACGCGAACGGCTGCACGCAGGCGATGCTGCTCACGCCGTCCCTGATAAGCTCCACCATCTCGGCGGTAAGGAACCATCCTTCGCCCATGATATTGCCCGTCTGTACTATATCATCGACACCTTTCATCAATTTGTAAATCAAAGTTGGTGCCTCAAAGCGGCGACTTTTCCGCAGGCAGCGCTTCATGCACGTGCGGTAGCGCTCCAGCAGCCACACGAAGAGCCGCGCGTTGCGTTCCGTCTTCTTGGGGAATGCCAGCTCCTCGTGGCGGAAGATGCCCGTGCTGAACGAGTAGAAGAGGAAGTCCGCAAGATCCGGCATGACGCATTCCGCGCCCTCCCGCTCTATGGTCTCCACTATCTGATTGTTCGCCGTCGGGTGGAATTTCACCAGAATCTCACCCACGACGCCGACACGGGGCTTCTTGACCGGCAGCAGCGGCAGCCTGTCAAAGTCCCGCACGATGCCCCTGATAATCTGGTGGTAGCGGAACACGCCCATGTGCCCCATGGCGCGCTCCGCCACCGTGCTCCATTTCTCCAGAAGGCGGTCGGCGCTGCCCGGCTCGGCCTCGTAGGGGCGCACCCGGTACAGGCAGCGCATGAGCAGATCGCCGATGATGACAGCCTTGAGCGCCGCGTCAAGCAGTTTGAATGTTATCTTAAAACCAGGATTCTGCTCGAAGCCCTGCGCGCTCAGGGAGATGACAGGAATATGGGACAGCCCGGCATCCGCAAGGGCGCGGCGGATAAAGCCGATGTAGTTCGTGGCACGGCAGCCACCGCCGGTCTGGGTTATCATCAGGCTCACCTTGTTCAGGTCGTACTTGCCGCTCTGAAGCGCCGCAATCATCTGCCCGGCCACAAGGATGGACGGGTAGCAGGCGTCGTTGTTCACATATTTTAAGCCTGTCTCAACGGCGGCCGGATCGACGGCATCAAGGATGACAAAATTGTAGCCCGCCGCCCGGAAGGCCTGCTGGAGGATGCGGAAGTGGATGGGGCTCATCTGCGGCGCAAGGATAGTGTGCGTGTAGCGCATCTCCTTGCTGAATACCTGCCTGCGGTACGCAGACGACTTTACCGGCAGCCTGCGGTTCCTGCGCTCCCGTGCCTTCACTGCCGCGATGAGCGAGCGGATACGGATGCGCACCGCCCCCAGGTTGCTGCCCTCGTCAATCTTGATGAGGGTATACATGCGGGATTTGGCGCGGAGAATCTCGTCCACCTGGTCTGCGGTCACCGCGTCAAGCCCGCAGCCGAAGGAAGTCAGCTGCACAAGCTCAAGGTTCGGCATGCCGCTCACAAAGGAGGCGGCGCGGTACAGGCGGTTGTGGTAGGTCCACTGGTCCATGATGCGCAGTGGCCGCTCTATGCTGCCGAGGTGCGCCACGGAATCCTCCGTAAAGACGGCAAGCCCCAGCCCGTGTATCAGCTCCGGGATACCGTGGTTGATTTCCGGGTCAAGGTGGTAGGGGCGACCCGCGAGCACAATGCCGTTCACGCCGCGCGTGATGATTTCCTCCAGCGCCTCCTCGCCCTTCATCTGGACGTCCTTCCTGAAGGCATCCTGCTCCTGCCATGCGGCGTCAAGGGCAGCGGATACCTGCTCCATCGTCAGCGGAAAATGCTTGGACAGCTCCTCGTAGAGGCGCTCGCCGAGGCGCTGCTTGTCGTAGATGGGAAGGAAGGGGTTCATGAAGAGCACCGACGGATCCTGCCGCAGCGCGTCGATGTTGTTGCGCAGCACCTCCGGGTAGCTGGTGACGATGGGGCAGTTATAGTGGTTGCCCGCGCCTTCGTCCTCCTGCCGCTCGTAAGGGGCGCAGGGGTAGAAGATGAATTTGCAACCGGACTGCAGCAGGCTCTCCACGTGCCCGTGGGAGATTTTGCCGGGATAGCAGACGGATTCCGACGGGATGGTCTCAAGCCCCTTCTCGTAGACGGCGCGGCCGGAGCGGGGGGACAGCCGCACACGGAAACCGAGCTTGGTAAAGAAGGTGAACCACAGCGGGTAATTCTCGTACATATTGAGCACGCGCGGAATGCCGACGTCGCCCAGCGGCGCATCCTCCGGCCGCAGCGGCACATAGTGGAAGAGCCGTTTGTACTTCCAGTCGAAGAGGTTCGGCAGCTCGGCGCCGTCGCCCTCCACGCCCGTGTTCTCCTTGCTGCTCGCATCCACCACGGAGGCCTCTCCGCCCAGCTCCGCGCCGCGCTCGCAGCGGTTGCCGGTCACAAATTTGCGCACGGGGCTGCCCGCCGCCCCCGCGCCGAAGGTGTTTATCGTCAGCAGGCAGTTGTTGGGGCACTTGCCGCAGCGTCGCAGCTCAAGGCTCACGGAGAAGGATTCCAGCTGATCCGGCGTCGCAATGCCGCTCCTGACGAATTTAGGCGTCTGGTCAGGGTCGCCGGGCTTGGGGCGGCGCAGATCCTCCCACTGATCCTGCGCGATGAGCGCCGAGCCGTATGCGCCCATCAGCCCCGCCACATTCGGGCGGAATACCTGCACGCCCGCAATCTTCTCAAAGGCGCGCAGCACGGCATCGTTGTTGAAGGTGCCGCCCTGCACCACGACCTTGGAGCCGATGTCGCTCGCCTTGCGCAGCTTTATGACCTTGAAGAGTGCGTTCTTTATGACAGAATACGAGAGACCGGCCGAGATGTCGGCGACGGACGCGCCCTCCTTCTGCGCCTGCTTGACGCGGCTGTTCATGAACACCGTGCAGCGGGTGCCCAGATCAACCGGCTTCGGGGCAAGCAGGGCAATCCTAGAGAATTCCCGCACGTCCATGCCCATCGTGTGGGCAAAGTTGTCAAGGAAGCTGCCGCAACCGGACGAGCAGGCCTCGTTAAGCTGCACGGAGACGATAGCGCCGTCCTTCATGCGCAGGCACTTCATGTCCTGCCCGCCGATGTCCAGGATGAACTCGACGTCGGG